>DATBHU010000181.1:0-19682 GCA_036557265.1 Polyangia bacterium | reverse complement strand
TACCTCGGTGATTGGTCGTCGAACCCGGAGACCGATCGTCTTGCCGCCGAGAACGCCGATGGCTCTTGAGACCGACTTCCGGAGCGTCCTTCCGTGATCCACCTGGTCGCGAGTCTGGTGATGCTGGCGGCGCCGGCCGGCCCGTCGCAAGCGACGCCCTGCCGTCTGGTCGCCGTGTGGGACGCGGACCGCGATCTGGTCGTGTACGAGGTCCGGCGCGACGACTGCGCGACGCCCGCGCCGGCGCTGACGGGGGGCGCGCCGGGCGCGCGGCGCAAGAGTCTGTTCGAGCTGTACCGGATCTCGACGGGGAAGCTGGTCGACGCCGCCGATTGTCAGATCTCGTTCTCGGTGTCCGGGGGCGAGGACCCGTGCGATCTGGACGCCATACCCAGGTTCCGGAAGACGTTCGCGCGGCTGCGCGCCGGCCAGCGCGGAACGCCCCTCCTGGGGAACGCCGACGAGCTGACGCTGCCGGGCGCGGACGGGCCGACGGTGGTCAAGCCGTCGGTGTTCGGCGAGGCGATCGTCGGCGCCACCCGGACGCGGACGCACCGGTTCGTGGTGCTCGCGCGTGGGGCCGACCAGGCGCTGCTTCGCCTGCCGGAGGAAGGCGCGCCGACCGAGCGGCGGCAGCGCGAGCTGCTGACGCAGGCGTCGCTGTTCGCCGACGCCGCGCGCCTCGACGAGGGTCGTCCACTCGTGAAGGCGGCGCGCGATCTCGGGCCGCTCAAGGCCGGGATGCTCGACGCGTTCTGCGCGCACCACGACCTCGGCCGCCGCGTCGACAACTGGCGCGCGGCGACGCGCGAGCTCGACGGCCGCGAGCGCGCGGCGCTGGAGATCGCGCTCGCGCGCAGGCGGTGCTTCGGCGGCGTCGACCTGGCGCTCTACGACGACGCCCGCGCGCCGATGGCGGCCGCGCGGCGGTGGCTGGACGCGATCGTCCGCAAGGACATGGCCCAGGCGCGCGCGCTGTCCGCGTTCCCCCTGACGGTGCAGGGATTCGTCGATCGAGAGGAGGCGGCGAAGGTCGCCGCCTGCGGCGGCCGCATCGAAGAACGCAATCGGCTTCCCGAGTCGACGCTGCAGATCGCCCGCCCGGAGGATTTCGAGAAGGCGGCGCCGTGCCTGTCCGACCCGACGGTGGAGGCCATGAAGTATTCCCCTCCGTTGCAGGACGGCCGATGGCCTCCCGATCGCGGCGACTGGTTCGCCGGTTGGGTCGGAACCACCCTCCCGACGACGTTGAAGACGCTGCCGCGCGACGTGCGCCGGTTCACAGCCGCGCTGCGGCCGCTGGTCGCGGGCGCGACGCTGGTGCAGGCGGTGCTGACCGACAACGCCGGCATGACCGACACCTTCGTCGTCGTGCTGGTGCCCGCGGAGGCCGACGGATGGCGCGTGCGCGCCGTGGTCGTGGCCGAGCGCTTCGACGAATGAGCCGCGGGCGGCGCGGCTACAGCTCCTGGATGTCGATCTGCTTGAACTCGACCAGCTTCTCGCGGTACTGCGCGGTGCCGTGGCGCTGCAGGCCGATGCCGCCGCGCTTCGATCGCGTCTGCGTCGCGTTCGAGACCGCGATCTGACCGTTCACCCAGGTCGACACCTGGTCGCCGCGCACCTCGATCACCATGTCGTTCCAATCGCCCGCGCGCTCGACGCCCTTGGTCCCCTTCGCGATCGCCCAGATCGATCCGGTCGGGTATTCGGGATCGACGGCGTTGATGTTGGCCTCGAAGCCGGACTCCCAGGGCCCCGGGTTGCCGCCGTCGGCGGCGGTCATGCGGTCGGCGCGCGTGATCGGATCGCGCAGGAACACGCCGCTGTTCCCGCCCGGCGTCACCCGGAACTTCACCGCCAGCAGGAAGTCGGTGAAGTCCTTCTCCGTGATCAGCCAGCTCTCGCCGTCGCGGCGGCCGCTCGGATCCTGGCGCGCCGTCAGCACGCCGTTCTCGACGGTCCACTTGGAGTCGAGCACCTGCACCCAGCCCGACGTGTCGCGGCCGTTGAACAGGGGCACCGGCGCGGTCAGCACGGGCGGCGCGCCCGTCGTGGCGGCCGTCGCCGCCGCCGGGGCGGGCGGCGACGATTTGCAGGCGACGGCGGCGAGGGCGAGCGCGAAGGCTGTCGTCGTGAACCGCATGCTCGTCAATTCCCGTAGACGTTCATCTCGCCGATCGCCCAGAACCGATCGCCGAGGGTGTTGTCGACCTGCTTGATCGTCATCGTCCCCTTGAGCTGGATGTAGCGGGCAGCCGTCCCCTGCGGGAGCATGATGGTGTCGGCCGCGCCGGTCTTCGGCGACACCGGCTTGTGCGCCGACACGACCGTCGTGTAAGTGGTGCCGTCGTAGGACACGAGCACGTCCATCTGTCCGGGGGCGTCGAAGTGGTCCTGGTTGCCCGGGTCCATCACGATGCGCGAGATGGCGACGGTCTCGTGCATGTCGACGGTGAAGTAGAGTGGGAACTTGCTCATGAGCGCGGTCGACTGCTGGTATTGGCCGGTCGACCAGCGGGTGTCCAGGGAGCCGTCGAAGGCCCGCTTGGTGTCGGCATCCTTCGTGTCGGCCGAGTCCTGGGCCGGGCAGGTGCCGGTGCAGGTGTACGTCGCGGTCCACGCCGTCCGGACGTAGGCGCCGCCCGACATGGTGGCGCCGTCCATGACGACGACCGCGTCGCTGGAGCCGCCGTCGGTGCTGCTGCCGCCCGTGCCGCCGCCGGTCCCGCCGTGGCCGGTGTTTCCGCCCTGGCCGCCGTTCGCGCCCGCGGCGCCGCCGTGACCACTCGCGCCGCCGCTGCCGCCGTTCGCGCCCGCGGTGCCGCCCGCGCCGCCCCGGCCGCCCGCGCCGCCGCCGCTGCCCGCCGAACCACCGCTGCCGCCGGACGTGCCCGCGGAGCCGCCGCTGCCGCCGGAGGTGCCCGCCGAGCCGCCGCTGCCGCCGGCGCTGCTGCCCGCGACGCCCGCGCTGCTGCCGCCGCTGCCTTGCGTGCCGCCCGCGCCGCTGCCGCCGCTGCCCGCCGGCGAGCTGCCGCCGTGCCCGGTCGACGACGTGCCGCCGTTGCCGCCGTTCGAGCCGCCGCCGCCCGAGCCGCACGCGCCGACGACGAGCGCCAGCGTCCAGACGAGGTGGCGCGAAAGACCCTTCTTCTCGGTATGGTTTTCCACGGCTGCTCAAGTGCCACAGCCGGGCCCCCACGGGTCACGGATCTATCTTCGTCAGTCGATCGTGCGGCCCGCGCCGAATTTTCCACGGAGGTCGGAGAAAAAGGACATGGATAGGACTACCCCTCCGACCACCGACCAGGCGGTCGACAGGGCCGTCTCGATCGCCGTCTCCACGGTCGGTCCGCTGCCGAGCACCAACAGGAAGGCGCCCACGCAGCCCGCCAGATAGACCCACGGCGCGATCCGCCAGAACTGCCAGAGGCCGATCCAGGCGGTGACCAGCAGTGCCAGCAGCGCGATCGACGACGCGCCGACGACGATCTCGCGCGTGGCGAGCGGCGCGTCCTGCTGCGCCTGCAGGTACGCCTGCAGCGGCGCCGGCAGCGTCCGCTGCAACCGCGCGCTCGCCAGCACCGACAGCAGCGTCAGCCCGACCTGCGCGGCGATGAGGAAGCGGTAGATGCGCAGCTGGTTCATCGCGCGGCGCCGATGCCGCTCGTCGGGCTCACCGGCTCACTTGCCCGGCTTCATCTTGACGTCGTTGGTCGTCTCCGGAACGAGCTTGCCGTCCTCGGTGGGCCGGACCCGGATCTCGGTCTTCACCTCGATCACCATCTTGGCCAGCGCCTTCACGACCTCTTCGTTCAGGTTCAGGCGCTCGAGCCAGTTCCGCATCTCGCCGGCCGCGACGCGCATGATGTCGTCCTTCGAGCGGCTGGCGGCGCCGACGCCCGCCGAGACGGCGCGGCGCACGAAGTCGCCGATGCCGCCCTCGCGTTCGCGCTCGCGGTCGCCGCCCGGCGAGGTGACATCGTCGTCGTCCGCGGTCGTCGCGTCCGCTTCGGCGTCGGCGGGCTTTGCTTTTCCGGCGTCCTCGGGCATGGGCGCAGGTTACCGCGGACCAGGGGGAGGTGCGATGTCGTGTTCCAAGTTATGCTGCCGCCGTGCCCGTGGCCGGCCGCTCCCGCCTGATCGTCGCCTACTTCGTGACCGCCCAGGTCGCGCTGTCGTATTTCACGCTGTCGATCGCGCGCCGCTTCCGCCGCCCGGAGGCGATCGAGCGGATGACGCTGGCCAAGCACCGCAAGAACGCGCGCCGCATCGAGGCGGCGATCCTCCGGCTGCGCGGTCTGTTCATCAAGGTGGGCCAGCTCATCAGCATCATGGCGAACTTCCTGCCCGACGCCTTCCGCGAGGAGCTCGAGCGCTTGCAGGATCAGGTCCCGCCGCGCCCCTACCAGGACATCGAGGCGCGCGTGCGCGAGGAGTTCGGCGGCCGCGGCCCGACCGAGGTGTTCGCGGCGTTTTCGCCCGAGCCGGTCGCGTCGGCGTCGATCGGCCAGGTGCACCGCGCCCGCCTCGCCAGCGGCGAGGAGGTGGCGGTCAAGGTCCAGTACCCCGACATCGAGGAGATGGTCCGCATCGACCTGCAGGCGCTGCGCCGGATCTTCAAGGTGCTGCGCTGGTTCATGCCCGACTACGGCTTCGACACCATCTACCGCGAGATCAGCGAGATGGTGGTGGCCGAGCTCGACTTCCGGCGCGAGGCGGCGGCGATCGAGAAGATCGCCGCCAACTTCGCGGCCCGCAAGGCCAAGAACGTGCGTTTCCCGCGCGTGGTCGCCCAGTGCTCGACCGCGCGCGTGCTGACGACCGAGTGGATCGAGGGGATCAAGGTCGCCCAGCTCGATTCGGTCGACGGCAGCCGCGTCGATCGGCGCGCGGCCGCGCGGGCGTGCGTCGAGGCGTACTGCGAGCAGATCTTCGTCGACGGCCTGTACCACGCCGATCCGCACCCCGGGAACCTGCTGCTCCAGCCGCCGCCGCCCGGCATCACCGCGCCGGCCGCGGTGGTGTTCCTGGACTTCGGCGCGATCGGCACGGTCAGCGAAGGGATGCGGCGCGGGATGATGTCCTTCCTGCAGGGCGCCATCACGCGCGACACGATGCGCATCGTGTCGGCGATGAAGGAGATGGGGTTCATCTCGCGGCGCGCCGACCCCGAGGTGTTCGACCGGGTCGTGCAGTACTTCCACGACAAGCTCCGCGGGCAGGTGTCGGTCAACGGCTTCTCGCTCAAGGACATCCGCTTCGAGGCGGACCAGACGCTGGGCAGCCTGCTCGACCTGCGCGACATGAACGTCAGCCTGGGCGAGCTGCGCGACGCGTTCCACATCCCCAAGGAGTGGATCCTGCTCGAGCGCACGCTGCTGCTGCTGCTGGGCGTCTGCACGACGCTCGACCCGGAGATGAACCCGACCGAGGTGATCGAGCCGTACCTCGAGCGCTTCCTGCTGGGCGAGAAGAAGCAGTGGTCGGAGGTCGTGGTCGAGGCGACGCGCGAGATGGCGCTGGCCGCGCTGTCGCTGCCCGGGGACCTGCAGCGGTTCATGAACCGCGCCCTGCGCGGCGACCTCGAGCTGCGCGTGCGCAACCTCGAGGACAACGCCCGCATGCTCTATTACGGCGGCCAGCAGATCCTGTGGGGGCTGATGACCGCCGCGGCGGCCGCGCTGGCGATGATGTTCGAGGGGCGCGGCCACCACGGGCGCGCCTGGGCGGCCGGCATCGGCTCGGCGCTGTTCGCGCTCTTCCTGCTGTTCGCCTGGCTGGCCGGGCGGCCGCGGCGCTGGCGCCGCCGTCCGTGACCCACACGTTGCTTTTCCACGGTTGCCGGAATATCTAGACCCTGCAGATGCGCCCGATCCTGGTGAACATCCCGTCGAAGCTGCTGTTCTTCGCGGCCCTGGTGCTCGCGATCGCGGCGTTCGCGCGCGACCTCATCCGCCGCCGCAAGGATCCCGCCGCGTCCTGGACCGCGACGCCGCTCTACCTGCTGATCGGGGCCTCCATCGTCCTGTACCTGAAGGCCGACACGCTCTGGCCGGGCGCCGGGGCCTTCTCGCATCCCTGGACCCCGGTCCCCATCTACGCGTACGGGGTCATGCTCGGGACGTCGCTGGTGGTCGGATGGTTCATCGCCATGAGCCTGGCGGGCAAGGACGGCATCGACCAGCAAGAGGCCGGCACCATCTACATGTGGACGGCGGTCTGGTCGATCGTCGGGTCGCGCCTGCTCTGGTACTTCACGACGCCGGAGGCGACCATCGGCCAGATCCCGCTGGTCAACCAGGGCGGCCTGGTCGCGTACGGCGGCATGATCGGCGGCTTCCTGGCCAGCGTCTACTGCTGCCGCAAGCGTGGCATCCCGCTCCTCCAGTGGGCGGACGTGGCGGCGCCGTCGGTCGTGCTCGGGACCGCGATCACCCGCATCGGCTGCTTCCTGTTCGGGTGCGACTACGGCGCGCGCACGAACCTGCCGTGGGCGGTGCACTTCCCGGGACCGAACCCGCTGGCCCCGCATGGCAGCCCGGCCTGGCAGCACCACGTCGCCAACTACGGCCTGTCGCACACGGCGACGCAGTCGCTGGGCGTCCACCCGACGCAGCTCTACGAATCGCTGGTCGGGCTGTCGCTGTTCGGCCTGCTGATGCTGATCCGGAAATACCGGACGTTCTCCGGCCAGGTGTTCCTGGGCTGGGTGCTGGGCTACGGCGTGCTGCGCTCGCTGATCGAGCGCTACCGCGACGACGACGATCGCGGCGTCTACAACATCGTGGGAAACCTGACGCTGTCGACCTCGCAGATCATCGGCATCGTCTCGGTGATCCTGGGGCTCGGTCTGCTCGTGATGTTGATCCGGCGCTACCGCCGCGATCCGGCCAGCCTCCGCCTGTGGGAGCACGTGCCCGCGCCCGTGAAGGTCGAGGCGCACGCCAGCAAGGCCAAGGTCGTAGAAGGCGGCGGCAGCAAGCGCCGCAAGCGCCGTTGATGCGGTTCGCCGTCGCTGCGTCGCTGGCGACGGCGATCGCCCTGAGCGCGAGCACCGGGCGCGCGCAGACACCGCCGCCGCCCGCTCCGCCCGCGGCCCCGACCGACGGCCCCGCCGACGCGGGCGCGCTCGAGGACGCGGAGCTGGAGGCGTCCCGCAAGGCGATGCAGGATCTGGAGGCGCAGGTGATCGAGCTGCGCCGGATCATCGAGGCGATGGATCGGTCGCGCGCCTCGGTCGACGACCTGCGCCGGCGCATCGACGATCTGGAGGCGCGCCTGGGCGAGAACGATCGTCGCGACGAGGCGCTGGCCCACGGCGGCGGCGGCGAGGCGTCGCTGTTCAAGTTCCACGACGACGGGTTCACGCTCCGCTCGCCGAACGGCCGCTTCCTGATGACGCCGCACCTGCGGCTGCAGACGGTCTACACGGGCGTGCTGGCGTCGAAGGGGACGGCCGACGACGGCGCGGCCCCCGACCGCTCGGGGTTCGCCCTGACGCACGCCGAGGTGATCCTGGAAGGCCACGTCTGGTCCCGGATGATCGGCTACCGCCTGCAGCTCGACGCGGCGGAGTCGCCGACCATCAACGACGCGTTCGTGCAGCTCGGGCCGCCGCGCCGCTTCGGCGTGCGCGTCGGCCAGTTCAAGGTGCCCTACGGGCTGCAGCGCCGGACCTACAGCGGCGAGCTGGAGTTCGTCGACATCTCGGCGCCGATGGCCGCGTTCCAGCTGGATCGCGACGTGGGCGCCATGATCGTCGGGCGGCCGCTGGCGGGGCGGCTCGCCTACGAGTTCGCCGTCCTCAACGGCGCGGGCGCGGGGAGGTTGAACGACAACATCGATCTCGCCTACGCGTTGCACGTCGCGGCGTCGCCGTTCGGGCCGCTGCCGCCCGGCGAGGGCGACGTGGAATGGCACCCGCGGCCGCGCGCCATGCTCGGCGTCGCCGGCTACTACAACCTGGTCCCGACCGACATCATCGCGCGCAGCGGTGACCCGAACGCGAACACCGATCAGGACGGCGACGGCCGCATCGACAACGTCGCGATCTGGCAGGGCGGCGTCGAGCTGAAGGCGCTCTGGCGGGGCGCCGCGCTGCAGGCCGAATGGTTCGGGCGCTACGAGAAGCCGGGCGGCAGCTCCGCGTCGCGCAGCTACCAGGGCGCCTACGTGCAGGCCAGCTACTTCGTGATTCGCGGCCGGCTGCAGGTCGCAGGGCGCATCGCCGGCACAGATCAGCCGCGCTACGGTTCGACGCCGACGGAGCGCGCGCTGCTCGGCAACCACGTCAACGAGCAGAGCGCGGCGGTCAACGCCTACCTGCGCGGCCATCGCATCAAGCTGCAGGTCGATTACACGCACTCCCACGCGACGGACCACGAGCCGCCCGGCGTCTCCGCCGTCTCGATGCTGCCCGCCGCGTCCGGCCCGACCCAGCACCGGATACGGGCCGCCCTTCAGGTCGGCTTCTGAGCGTCGTTTTCTGAGCCGCGGTTTTCTGAGCTGCGGGGCGCGTCCCGCGCGGCTCAAATTCCGGAAAGGCTGAGCCCCCGGGCCGGGGGCCGGTCCCGCGCCGCGGATTGCGCATTATGGTGGTATACGTTCGGCCCAGGGAGAGAGCGGATGAGCCTAAAGCGAAGCCACACCAGCACGAAGAGTGCGTTCGGCGGCGGCGATGCCGGCGCCAAGGTCGACCGGCAGGAGCTGTACGACGAGCTCAAGCGGATGGCGACGAGCAACGCGGCGTTCACCCCGGTGGACGTCGCGCTGTCCATCGGCGCGGGTGAGCCGCAGGTGTCGAAGGCGCTGCTCGGCCTCGCCGCCGAGGGCTACCTGGAGAAGGTCGAGACCGGCAAGTACAAGGCGGCCGGCATGGCGGAGCTGGGCCAGGCCGAGTTCCTGAAGGCGTTCGCGCGCGCGTCGCGGGTCGATTCGACGCGCCAGCGCGACCTCGCCGAGATCTCGCGCCTGAAGCAGAACAACGACACCATGAGGCAGCGGCTGCTGACGGCGATCGCCGAGCGCGATCACTACCTGGCCGCGCTGAAGACGCGCGGCATCGATCCGGGCCCGGCGCCGGTCCCGGCGGCGACCGCCGCCGAGCCGCCGCCCGCGGTTCATCACGAGCCGGCGACGCCGCCGTCGCCCGGACCTGAAGGCCTGGCGGTGCCGTCGCCCGCGTCGGCGTCCGCGCCGTCCGGACCCGGCGACACCGGGGGCCACGGCAGCGCCCCCGACGAACCGAGCTCGCAGAGCTGACGCCCGGGCGGGGGTTCGGTGCGCGTCACGCTCATCCGTCACGCCGAGGCGGGCGACGACGCGCCCCGTGACGAATCGCGCGCGCTGACCGCCCGCGGGCGGGCCGACGCGCGCCGGCTGGGGCGGGTGCTGGCGCGGCGGGGTGTTCGCTTCACCACGATCGTCACCAGTCCGCTCGTGCGCGCCGTGCAGACGGCCGAGATCGTGGCGGCCGCCACCGAGTACCGCGGCCGCATGGCCGCGACGGATCTGCTGGTTCCCGAGGCGGATCCGGCCGCCGTGGTGGCGTTCCTCACCACGCTCGCAGACGAGAAGTCCGTCGCGCTCGTGGCGCACGAGCCGATCCTGTCGGCGCTCGCGGCGGTGCTGGCGCGCAAGACGCGCTACCCGGCGCTGCGCAAGGCGGAGGCGCTGCGCATCCGCCTGCCCGAGGGCCCCAAGACGCCGGGCACGCTGCGCTGGCGCGTCGACGGGGCCACCGGCACCCGCGAGCGGCTGCGCTAGCCCGTTCGGCGGCGATTCGTCGACGGGCGGAGCGCTTTGAGCGCTCGCGAGTCCTTGATAGGATGGACGCGGCTATGAGCGTGGGCGACAAGAAGGACGAGGAGACCACGGCGACGAAGCCCGCCGTCCCGCCCGAGTCGGACAAGGAGCAAAAGCGCAATCTGGCTTACCTGGTGGTGCTGGCGGGGGTGAGCGCGGGCGAGATGTTCAAGCTGCAGAAGGACAAGACCGTCGTCGGCCGAGGGCCGACGGTCGGGGTCCGGCTGAACGACGAAGGCGTGTCGCGCGAGCACTGCGCCTTCGTCCGCGAGGGCGACAAGATGATCGTCGAGGACATGGGCTCGACGAACGGCACCTTCTGCAACGGCATCAAGGTCGATCGCCGCGAGCTGTCCGACGGCGACAAGATCATGGTCGGGTCGTCGACGATCCTGAAGTTCACCTACCACGACTACCTGGACGAGGTGTTCCAGCGCCAGATGTACGAGTCGGCGCTGCGCGACGGCCTGACCAAGGTGTTCAACAAGAAGTACTTCACCGATTACCTGGAGAAGGAGTTCGCGTTCGCCGCCCGTCACGGCGGGCCGCTGGCGCTCATCTTCCTGGACATCGACTACTTCAAGAAGATCAACGACAACCACGGGCACCCGGCGGGCGACTTCGTGCTGGCCGAGCTGTCGCAGATGATGACCACGCTGCTGCGCACCGAGGACGTGCTGGCGCGCTTCGGCGGCGAGGAGTTCACGATCCTGTGCCGCGGCTCGGACCTCTCGGGCGCGCAGATCGTCGCCGAGCGGATCCGGAAGGCGGTCGCCGAGCGCAAGTTCAGCTTCGGCGGCAAGGACATCCCGGTGACGGTCAGCCTGGGCGTCGTCGCGATCCCGGAGAGCGGCCTGACCGAGCACAACGCCTTCCTGGCCGCCGCCGACAAGGCGCTCTACGAGGCGAAGCGCAACGGGCGCAACCAGGTCTGCGTCCACGGCAACGAGAAGACGCCCAACGAGCCGCGCAAGCGCACCAGCTCGGGCTCGTCCGGCCCCGTGCGCTCAGCCTAGCCGCGCCAGCGCCAGGACGGCGGCGACCAGCAGGCCGACGGCCCCGACCAGGTAGGGGGCGCGGGGATCGATGGCGGCGTAGAGCGCGCCGCCCAGCAGCGGACCGGCCGCCCGCGCCAGCGCCGCGGCCGACTGCAGCGTCCCCAGCGTCATCCCCTGCGTCGTCGTGGTCGCCCGCCGCGACACGAACGCGGGCAGCGACGGCGTCGTCAGGCCGTTGCCGAGCGCGATCAGCCCGGCCGACGTGTACAGGGCCACGACGCCCCAGCTGCCGAAGGCGGTCGACGCCCCGAGCAGCGCGAAGGCCGCGGCCTGGATGAACATGCCCAGCTGCACCAGGCGGGCCTCGCCCAGGCGCGGCGCCAGCCGGCGCACGACGCCGCCCTGAACGATCGCGCCGACGACGCCGACGATGCCGAAGATGCGTCCGGTGGCCGCGTCCGACATGCCGAACCCATCGGCGGTGAACAGCCGGAAGGTCTGCTCCATGCCGGCGAACCAGAGCACCATCGCGAAGTTGATGGCGATGGCGGCGCCGACGCCCGGAACGTGCACGGCGGTCCGGAACGCCGCGAGATCGACGGGCGACGCGCGGCGCACCTGCTGGCCGCGGCGCGCCGGGGGCAGCGATTCGGGCAGCGTGCGCAGCGCGAGCAGGAAGTTCACCACCGCCAGGCCCGCGGCCACGAACGCGGGCAACGTCCCTTCGCGGCCGAGGATCGGGAACTGCGACAGCTCGCCGCCGATGAACGGGCCGAGGATGAAGCCGAGGCCGAACGCGATGCCGATGATCCCCATGCCGTGCGCGCGCCGCTCGGGAGGCGTCACGTCGGCGATGTACGCCTGCGCGACCGCCAGGTTGGCGGTGGCGATGCCGCTGAACGCGCGCGCCGCCAGCAGCAGCAGCAGCGACGGCGCCAGGCCGACGAACGCCATGCCGACGGCGGTCGCGGCGATGCTCCAGAGCAGCACGGGCCGGCGCCCGATCCGATCGGAGAGGCGTCCCCAGATCGGGATGAAGAAGAACTGCATCACGGAGTAGACGGCCCCCGGCATGGTCGCGACGAAGTCGCCGGCGCCCAGGCGGCGCGCCAGGCCGGGGAGGAACGGGATCACCAGGCCGAACCCGAGCAGGTCGATGAACACCGTCAGGAACAGCGTCCCGAGCGAGGCGGTGCGCGCGGGACGTCCGGGCGCCGCCGCGGGGGCGGCGGCGTCGACGCGGTCGGTGGGAGAGGGGGGCGGCGCGGTCATGGGGTCGGGGCGGTGGGTCGGGCGGTCGTGGTCAGGGAACTTGGGGGCAGGGTACCGCACGCGTGGCCGCGAGGCGCGTCCGCCGCCACCAGGCGCCCGTCGAGCTTCGCTCGGCGGGGCTGGTGAACTGATACTGCCAGAATACGAGGCGGACCGCGGTGGGGTGGGGTGGCAGCGGTGTGCGGAACAGGGGCTGCACGACGTCGGGCTCCTCGCACAGCCTTTCGGTCAGCGCCACGACGTAAGCGGGCGCGCGGCGGTCGAAGCGCAGACCGTAGAACCAAAGCTGGAAGTCGACGCGCGGCTGGTGGGGCGCGACGAAGTCGGAGCGGCGCATGACGTCGCCGGGCTTGTGCTTGAAATACTGCGCGGTCCAGGCGGCGTCATCGGTCTCGCGCTCGGCGATGGGGCCTTCCGCCAGCGTCTGGAATTCGGGCTCGATCCGTTCGCGCGTGATCGACTGGAACAGGTGGTAGGTGTTCACGACGCGGAAGCCCCGGTCGAGGCGGAGCAGCGGCGTGGCGAGGGGCGGCGGCTGGCCGGATGGACCGAACTCCATCCAGGCGGCGGCGGTCGAGACGAACGTGAACAGGGCGGCGCCGGCGACGGCCAGTCCTCTGCGCGCGGGCGGCGGCAGCCGGGGCGGCGAAGGCAGGCGGGGGCGCTTGCGGGCGAGCTCGGCGGCGCGCGCGGCGGCGCGGCGCACGGCCGCCGGGACGAAGCGGGCGGCGCGCGCGAGGCCGGCGCCCGCGCGGGCGACGTCGGCGTCGTCGAGCAGGAAGACACCCAGCACGGCGGCCAGGTAGCAGAAGAAGCCGTAGTTGGCGGTGGCGGCGTTGATGATCTGGAACAGCGTGAACGCGGCGAACGCGAACAGGCGCGCGGGGCGGGGGCCGAAGATCCCGAACGGGATCACCAGCTCGAGCACCAGCGTGGCGCGGCTCTCGAAGTGGTGCCACCAGACGGGCAGGTGGTGCGCGTACCACGCCAGCCAGGTCGGCAGCGGCGCGGTCTCGTAGTAGTAGGTCATCGCGCTGCCGTCCTGCCAGTCGCGCAGCGGCGACTGCCACTTCGCCAGGCCGGACTCGAAGTAGAGCTTGAACAGCACCAGCCGGAACAGGAAGTGCGCCACCGGCGCGGGCGCGTCGGTGCGCAGGAAGGCGGCCAGGAAGCCGCATTCGATCAGCAGGTTGTCCCACTGGAACGACAGGAAGTCGCGCGTCACCGTGACATAGGAGAGATAGAGCAGCGTCGACAGCGCGAAGCAGGTCCGGCGCGCGACGCCGAACAGCGCGGCGACCGACAGCGCCGCGCCCAGCACCACCCCCGCGCGCAGCGCGCCGTCCGAGTGGAACCACCAGGCCAGCGTCGGCAGGTCGAGCAGCGACACGCCCGGCTGCGCGCGCGCCGCCTCCATGAAGTCGGCGACGGGGAGCAGCCCGCGGCTCCCGATCAGCACCTGCACCTGCGCGCCGAGCGACAACCACGCGCCCAGCGACACCAGCGCCAGCCCGCGCGCGAACAGCGTCGCTACCCCCGCCCCCGACCCGAACGACCAGGGGAAGCGTGAAAGCCACGGAGGGAGAGGATCCCGTCCGATCCCCTCTCCCCGCTGCGCGGGGAGAGGGTTAGGGAGTGGGGCCGGCGCGGAAGAATCCTCCGCCATCAGCTCTTCGGCACCGCCCGCCCCGCCGCCCGCAGCGCCTCGCGCGCCTCGCCGATCGCGTCCAGCGTCGCGGCCTGCGCGCCGCCCGGAAAATCCTCGCGGCGCCCGGCCAGCACCTCCAGCGCGGCGCGCACGGACGCGGTCAGCGCCGGCAGGTCGTAGCCGCCTTCCAGCATCAAGGCCAGCTTGCCGCCGCACGCCTCGTCGGCGAACTGCGCCAGGACGCTCGCCATCGCCGCGAACCCGCGCTCGCTGACGCGCATGTTCGCCAGCGGGTCGCGCGCGTGCGCGTCGAACCCCGCCGAGACGATCACCATCTCGGGAAGGAACGCCCGCGCGGCCGGCAGAAACAGATCGTGGAACGCGGCGCCGTAGTCGGCGTCGCCCTGGCCGCCCGGCAGCGGGCAGTTGACGGTGGTGCCGCGGCCGGCGCCGACCCCGACCTCGTCGGCCGCGCCGGTCCCCGGATAGAACGGGTACTGGTGCACGGACATGTACATCACGTCCTCGCGCCCCGCGAAGATGTCCTGCGTACCGTTGCCGTGGTGCACGTCCCAGTCGACGATCAGCACGCGCGCCGCGCCCGCCCGCCGCGCCGCCTCGGCGGCGATGGCCGCGTTGTTGAGCAGGCAGAAGCCCATGGCGCGATCGGGCTCGGCGTGGTGACCGGGCGGACGCACCAGTGCGAAGGCGTTGCGCGCGCGTCCCGCCATCGTCGCCTCGACCGCCTCGACCGCCGAGCCGGCGGCCAGGCGCGCGGCGTCCCAACTCCCGGGCGACGTCGCGGTGTCGGGATCCAGCCGGGCGCGCCGCCCCGCCAGCGCCGCCAGCGCCTCCCGGTACTGGGTCGGGTGGACCGCCTCGATCTCGGCGTCGGTGGCGAAGCGCGGCGCCTCGACGGCGACGCCGGCGATCGGCGCGCGCGCCAGATCCGCCTGGACGGCGTCGAGGCGCGCCGGCGATTCGGGATGCCCGGGGCCCGCGTCGTGCTCCAACATGCGCCGGTCGGTGATGACGATCGTGCTCCCGCTCATGTCATGTCTCCCTTCTCATGCGCGCGGCAGCTCGAAGCTAAACACGCTTCCGCCGCCCGGGGCGTCGCGAACGTCGACCTCGCCGCCGTGCTCGCGCACGATCTCGCGCACGAACGCCAGCCCGAGCCCGGTCCCCTTCTCGCGCGTGGTGAAGAACGGCGTGAAGATCTTCTCGCGCAGCTCGGGCGCCACGCCCGGTCCGTCGTCGCGGACCTCGATGCGCACCCGATCGCGCTGCGCGACGGCGGCGAGCTCGACGCGCCCCGCGCGCGCGGCCGCCACCGCGTTGCGGGCGAGGTTCAGCAGCGCCCGCCGCAGCTGGACCGCGTCGGCGCGGGCCGCCAGGCCGTCGGCGACGTCGACGATCACCGCCGCGCCGCCGGGGGCCGAGGTCAGCTCGCGGATCTCGTCGAACAGCGGCCGGAGGGCGACCGCCTCCAGCCGCGCCGCCGGCCTGCGGGCGAACTCCAGGAACTCGTTGACGACCGCCTTGAGGTGCCCGACCTCGCGCTCGATGCGCGCGACCTCGTCCAGGCGCTCGGGTTGATCGCCGAGCGCGTCGCGCAGCAACCCGGCGTACAGTTCCAGCCCGCCCAGCGGGTTGCGCACCTCGTGGGCGATCCCGGCCAGCATCATCTGCGTGCGCTCGTCGCGGGCGCGCAGCGCGGCGCGCGTCTCCTCGAGGGTCTGGGCGAGCACACCGATCTCGTCCCGCGTCTCGATCGGGATCGGCGCGTCGAGATCGCCGCGCCCGAGCCGCGCCGCCGCCTCGGCCAGACGCGCGACGGGGCGCGAGATGCGGCGCGACAGCCAGACCGTCAACACCAGCACGCCCAGCAGCGCCAGCAGACCGGTCCGGATCATCGACCGGCGCAGCGCCGCGAGCGCGGCCGGGTAGCCGGCGTTGCCCTCGACCGCCACGATGCCCGTGATCGATCGGATGCCGTCGGTGTTGCCGTCGCCCGGCTCGGCGACGGCCGCGTAGGCCCGCATGTACGGGACGCCGTCATGTCCGATGAACAGCGGCGACGCCGCCGGTCGGCCCGCCATCGCCCGCAGGATCTCGGCGCGATCCGCGTCCAGCTCGTAGGCGTGCGCGCCGAGCGCCAGCGCCGACGACGTGTCGCCGAGCGCGTCGAGCCCGGGGGTCACGACCAGCACGCGCCGGACGCCCAGGTGCTGGCGTGCGGCGTCGAGCCGGCGCCGCACGTTGGCGTAGGTCAGCGAATCTTCATCGCCGGGGCCGAACGCGCGCAGCTGCTCGGGCAGCAGCGTGGCCGCCGCGCCCGCGGCGGCGGTCCCCAGCCGCCTGCCGAGCTCATCCTCCAGCGCGCGCCGCGAGACTTCGTGCGCGAAGAAGCCGAACAGCGCCAGCGCCGCGATCGTCGGTACGATCGTGCCCACGAGCAGCCGCGCCAGCAGCCGTCGCGGCGCGGTGGACGACGGACGCGCCTTCATGTCCGGCCCATTCTGCCGACCGCCGGCCTGGCGCGCAAAGCGTCGAAGATCGCGGCGGGGAGCTGTCTAGAATTCGACGGAGCGCCCGCGCGGGGCCGCGCCGGACGCGGGCGGCACGGCGCGGACCTTCGCTTGCACGAGCAGGCGCGCATGAGAACCCGCGTCCGGGCCGTGGTCCTGCTCGCCGCGATGTCGATCCGCGCCGCCGGTGCCCGCGCCGCCGAACCGGTGCCGGCCCCCGACCTCGGCGTCGTGCCCCACGAAGCTGACGCGAAGAGCGCCACCGCCGCCGTCGCCCTCGAGCTCCTGTTTCCGGGCTTGGGCAGCCTCTATGCGGACGACCCAGGCGGCGCCCTCGTCACCTGGGCCTGCGTCGCCGGCGGATTTGCCGCGCTGCTGATCGGCGCATCCCAGCTCCACGTTTCGGGCCCCGACGGCCCCGATCCGCCCGCGACGTCGCCGAAAACCAGCCCCCTCGCGCTCCCCCTCATCATCGGCGGCACCGCCGTCGCCCTCATCGGCCGCCTGCACGGCCTCCAGAGCGCCGCCGACGCGACATCGCGCCACAACGCTGCGCTCGCGCCCTTCGTCACCCCCGACGCCGCCGGCCTCACCCTCGGCGCGCGTTTCTGAGCTTCGGCCTTCATAGAAAAGCGGCCGACAAGCCGGCCCGATGGCGAAGCCGGGCCGAGTGCCGAGCGGTACATCGCAGCGAAGCTGCGATGCCGCGACGCCCGCGCAGCGACCGGCCCGGAGCGTACTTGTGTACGTGAGGACCGGAAGCGCAGGCCCGGCGCAGCCAGCGGGTCGGATCGTCGGCCGGCGTTCGAGCGAGCCGAAACGCCCGTCTTAGCGCTTCGAGAACTGGAAGCGGGCGCGAGCGCCACGCTGACCGTACTTCTTGCGCTCCTTGGCGCGCGCGTCGCGCGTCAGGTAGCCGGCCTTCTTCAGCGCGCCGCGGAAGGCGGGGTCGATCTTGATGAGGCTGCGCGACATGCCGTGGCGAATCGCATCCGCTTGGCCCGACAGCCCGCCGCCGCTGACGTTCACGAACACGTCGAAGCGGCCCGAGGTCTCGGTCAGCTCCAGCGCCTGCCGGAACACCATGCGCGACGTCTCGCGGCCGAAGTAATCCTCCAGCGTGCGGTTGTTGATCGCAATCTTCCCGCTTCCCGGCTGCAGCCAGACGCGTGCGACGGCGTGCTTGCGGCGACCGGTGGCGTAAACGGCTTTGCTGACGTCAGGCATTCTTGAACTTGAGGGGCTTGGGTTGCTGGGCGGCGTGCGGGTGCTCGGCGCCCGCATAGACTTTGAGCTTCTTGTAAATCTGGCGCCCGAGCGGGCCCTTGGGCAGCATCCCCCAGACGGCGCGCTCCACCAGGTCGGTGGGGTGACGCTTGACCAGCTGCTCGGCCGTCTGCGTGCGCAGGCCGCCGGGGAACAGCGAGTGGTCGCGGTACAGCTTGATCGACCACTTCTTGCCGGTCAGCTTGACCTTCGCGGCGTTGATCACGACCACGAAGTCGCCGGCGTCGGCGTGGCTGGTGAACGTCGGGCGGTGCTTGCCGCGCAAGACGTCCGCGATCTTGGTCGCGGCGCGGCCGAGCGTCTGGCCATCGACGTCGGCGATGTACCAGGAGCGCGGGAACGGCTCCTTGGCCTGGTAGGTGGGGCGGTGGTGAACGGGTGCGGCAGGCATGGGAAAACGAAGCGCGGTTTCTACTTGAGCCCCGCGGCTTTGTCAACGTGTGACGTCCCATCACCCACATCATGCTTGCCGGGCTTGCCGGCCGGGGCAGCTGGACCGGTCATCCGGGCGAGAAAGTCGCCGATGGCGGCGCAGGCGCGCAGGGTCCGCTCGTCGTTCTCGATCAGCGCGAAGCGGACGAACCCCTCGCCCCCGGGACCGAAGCCGACCCCGGGCGACACCGCGACGCGCGCCCGTTCCAGCAGCTCGGAGGCGAACTTCACCGACCCCATCTGACCCGCCTGGGGCGGCACCGGGGCCCAGACGAACATCGACGCGACCGGCAGCGGCACGTCCCAGCCCACCTTGGCGAGCTCGCTGCACAGCAGCTTGGAGCGGTGCTTGTACACGGCGCGGTTCTCGGCGACGTCGCCGTCGCACGACGTCAGCGCGGTGGAGGCCGCCAGCTGCACCGGGGCGAAGCTGCCGTAGTCGAGGTAGCCCTTGATGTTGGTCAGCGCGCCCACGAGGCGGCGGTTGCCGACGCAGAAGCCGACCCGCCACCCGGGCATCGAATAGCTCTTCGACACCGTGAAGAACTCGACCGCGACGTCGCGCGCCCCGTCGACCTGGAAGATGCTGGGCGCCGGGCGCCCGTCGTGCATCAGATCGGCGTAGGCGAGATCGGAGATCACCCACAGCGATTCGCGCTTCGCGAGCGCGACGACCTTCTCGTAGAACGCGAGATCGACGACGGCGCTGGTGGGGTTGTGCGGGAAGTTGACGATCAGGCCCTTCGGCTTGCGCGGCGCGCGCCCGAGCGCCTTCTCGATCTCCGCGTAGGCGTCGCGGCCCGGACCGGTGGCGACCGGCACCGGCTCGCCGCCCGCGATGCTGACGCCGAAGCGGTGAATCGGGTAGCAGGGATCGGGCGACAGCACGCAGTCACCGGCGCCGACGATCGCCAGCAGCAGGTGCGCGAGACCTTCCTTCGCGCCCAGCGTGATGACCGCTTCACCGTCGGGATCGAAGTGCTGATCGTACTTGCGCGCGTACCAGTCGCAGATCGCCTTGCGCGCTTCCAGGATTCCGCGCGACGGCATGTAGCGCTGGTTGCCGGGCGTCTGCGCCTCCTCGATCAGACGTTCGACCGCCGCGCGCGGGCTGGCGCCGTCGGGGTTGCCGAGGCCGAAGTCGTAGACGTCGTGGCCCGCCGCGCGCAGGCGCGACTTCAGCTCGTCAACGGTGGCCAGTACGTAGGGCGGCAGCGCGGCGAGGCGCTGGAATCGATCGTCGGGTTTGGAGCTGGGGGGGCCCATCGCGAAGCGGGCCGAGACACTACTTGATCGCGCCTTAGGGATCGACAAGATAGGCGGCTGTGCTTGCCTGAACAATAGTTCAGTGATAGACGAGATCGGGTGCGGCCGGTCGCGATCTCGAACCCGCCCAATCCGTGGGCGACGACCGAGGTGGAGTACCTGGAGGGCGCGCCCGAGGTGAAGCTGGAGGTGTTCGAGGACCGGACGCGGCAGATCCTCGCCAGGAACGACAGCCCCGACGTCGGCTTCACCTACAGCGTGAATCCGTACCGCGGCTGCTTCCACGCCTGCGCCTACTGCTACGCGCGCCCGTCGCACGAGTACCTGAGCCTCGGCGCGGGGACCGACTTCGATCGCAAGATCATGGTGAAGCTGCGGGCGGCGGAGCTGCTGCGCGCGGCGTTCGCCAAGAAGAGCTGGCGGAAGGAGCTCGTCGTGTTC
>DATBHU010000180.1:0-7178 GCA_036557265.1 Polyangia bacterium | reverse complement strand
CCACGTCTCGATTCCTCAATGCCCAGCGAAACAGAAACCGGATCGCAGCGACATAGACGCCCATCGTGGACGGACTCGCTCCGCGATCGCGAATGAGATGAAGGAGAAAGTCATTTATCTCCCGTGCGCCAAGTTGCTCGGGCGATTTCATGAAGTGCGCCACGAATACGCGGCAGCACACCAGGTACGACTTCTTAGTCGTCTCCGACAGCCCGCGCAGCTCCATCTCCGCCAGCATCCGATCTCGAATTGCGCCCATCGTCGTCCTCCTCCTGCGACATCGCGTCGCAAAGGGAACGATCGTCGAGACCGCCCGCTCCGCCCACCGATCCGAAAGCCGCGCGCGCCAGCGCGCTTAGTTCAACTTTGTATTAACCGGCAGTCTCCCGCCGCGATAAAATTTCGGCAAGCGGCTGGTGCCGAAGACCAGCGGTCGGAGTCCAGGCGCCAAGCTGCGCGATTCTCGACGGCTGTGGTTTTCTGGCGCGTGTTGTTCGGGCCGTCGGTTGGTCTGTCTAACGTCCGGAGGGCAGCGTGATGGGGGTGACTAGGTGTCGTTGTCGAGAGGGCTTCGGACGCCGAGGGGGCCACGTCGGAGGACGTGGGTGTAGATCATGGTGGTGCTGACGTCCTTGTGACCAAGTAGCTGCTGGATGGTGCGGATGTCGGAACCGGACTCGAGGAGGTGGGTGGCGAACGAGTGGCGAAGGGCGTGAGGGCTGACGGCCTTGGCAATGCCTGCGGCGTGAGCGGCTCGGCGAACGGCGCGTTGGATCACGGTTTCATGCAGGTGGTGGCGGCGCCGCTCGCCCGTGACGCGATCAACGTAGAGGCGGGAGGCGGGGAAGACCCACTGCCAGAGCCATTCGCGCGGGGCGGACGGATACTTGACGCGCAGGGCGTCCGGAAGCTGGACGAAACCGGCGCCCGCACACAGGTCCGATGCGTGTTGGTCGCGCATCCGATCGAGGTGCGCACGCAACCTAGGCTGCAAGGTCGCGGGGAGAAGGGTGACTCGATCCTTTCGGCCCTTGCCGTCGCGAACGATCAATTGCTGACCTGCGAAGTCGACCTCTTTGACACGAAGTTGCAGGGCCTCGAGCAACCGCAGTCCTGCGCCGTAAATCAGCGAAGCGCAGAGCTGCTCGGCGTTTCTCATGGCCGCGAGGACCCTGGCGACCTCGCCGCGGCTCAACACCACGGGGAGCCGCTCCGGGCGCTTGGCGTGGATCACGCCTTCGAGCCACGCGATCTCTCGATCCAGGACGCTCTGATAGAGGAACAGCAGCGCCGCCAGCGCCTGGTTCTGGGTCGATGCGCTGACGTGGCGCTCGGTGGCGAGCGCGCTCAGGAAGGACGTGACCTCCGGCTCACCGAGATCGGCCGGGTGACGGCGGCCGTGAAAGAGAATGAATCGGCGGATCCAGGCGACGTAGCTCTCCTCCGTGCGTGGGCTGTAGTGGCGCGCGCGAAGCACGAAGCGGACGCGATCGAGCAGGCGCGGTGGATTGGCGGAGGCGGGAGTGGCCGGTTTGCCGGACGGTCGGCCGGGAACGGGACGCGCCCCGAGGGTCACGGCCGCTGGCGGCGGCGGCGACGCGTGCGATGGCTGGCGCATGCACGGCTTCGTTGCGACGCGCGTGCCAGCGCCGTCGATCAGTTGCGCCCGCCCGCCCCGCCCTACCCCGCCGGCGTTCTCGGCGGGTGAATCCCGACGCGCGCGAGCGCCGCGTTCACCGCCTTCAGGTCCTCCCAGGCGAGCTTCTTCTTGCTCGGGTCGCGCAGCAGGTAGGCGGGGTGCAGCGTCGGCATCAGCGGGATCCCCTCGTAGCTGCGGAAGCCGCCGCGCAGCCGCGTGATCGGGGTGTCGTCGCGCAGCAGGCACTGGGCCGCGAACTTGCCGAGGGCGACGATCATGCGCGGGCGGATCGCCGCCAGCTGCCGCTTCAGGAACGGCTCGCAGCTCGCCACCTCGTCCGGCTCGGGGTTGCGGTTGCCGGGCGGCCGGCACTTGAGGACGTTGCAGATGTAGACGTCGGCGCGCGTGTAGCCCATCGCCTCGATCATCTTCGTCAGCAGCTGGCCCGCCTTGCCGACGAACGGCTCGCCCTGCGCGTCCTCGTCGGCGCCCGGCGCCTCGCCGACGAACACCAGGTCGGCGTCCGGGTTGCCGACGCCGTAGACCAGGTTCGTGCGCGTCGGCGCCAGCTTGCAGCGCTTGCAGTCGCCGATCTCGTCGCGCAGCACCTGCAGCCCCGCCTTGCCGGTCCTCGCCTTCTCCACCGGCGCGCCCTCCCCCTCGTCGAGCTCGTTGCCGCGATCCTGCTGGCCGGCGCGCGCCGCCTCGACGACCGGCGGCGCCGGAGCGGCCGCCGCCTGCGGCGCGGGAGCCGAAGCCGCCGCCTGCCGCGCCGTCTTGCCCATCGCGACACCGACCAGGCCCGAGCGCCCGCGCGCCTCCAGGTTGGTCCGCAGCTGCCCGACGATCTCGCGCAACGCCTCCACGTCCGCGACGTCTCCGACGTCTCCTCTAGCGGCCGCCACGGACGCCCACCTCCGCCTGCGCCGCGGCGGCGCTCTCGGGCGTCACCAGCGCATCGATCGCCAGCGAGTAATAGAACGTCGGCGCGGTCTCGGCCGCCTTCACGATCTGGTCGCGCCCCAGCGCGCCGTCGCGATCGGCGTCCCGTCGTTCCAGCTCGTCCATGGTGTCACTGTACGCCTGCATGAAAACGGGATCGGTCGATACGACGTAGGCGCGGCCCAGCGCCCACGCGGCGCACGCGTTCCAGGTGTTCTCGTCCAGCCGGCGCGGCGTGAAGCCCCGGGGGACGCTGGCCGCCACGCGCTCGCGCAGCCACGCGCCCACGAACGGCGTCGCCCCCTCCGCCGCCACCACCGCCAGCAGGCGCGTCGCGGTCGTCGACGAGAAATCGAACAGGCCGCCCATCGCGCCCGGCTCGCCCTCGAACGTCGTCGGCATCTTCATCCCGAACGCCCGGTCCACGAACTTGCGCGCGCCCGCCAGCAGGCCGCGATCGTCGATGGCGCGCGCGTAGTCGGCCAGCGCGAACGCCAGGAATCCGGGATCGCTGAACTCGCGCCCCGACAGCTTCTCGAGCGCGCCCAGATGGTTGGCGAGCACGCGCGCCGCCCGCTCGGCCACCGCCTGCTTCTTCCCCTCCAGCGTGCCGAGCGCGCGCTCGGCGGCGGCCGCGACCAGCACCATCGCGCAGTCGTACGCCGTCTCGTCGCCCGCCGCGCTGTCGATGGCGTCGGGGATGAACTGCTTGGCGTTGGTGTCGACGAAGCCCCAGGCCTGGTTGCGCGGCCCCTGGTAGCGCGTCGCGCCCGACAGCCGCTGGTGCCGCGCCCAGATCCAGACCGCCGCCAGCGTGCCGTGAAAGTCGACGTCGTCCGAGCCCGGCCAGGCGGGCACGTTCCCGCGCCGCGCCGTCCCCGTCTCCTGGCGCTCGGCCAGCACGTGCCCGGCGGCGGCCAGGTGCCGCACCGCCTGCGGCGCGTAGGTCTTGAGGCGCGGATCAGGCATCGGCGACCTCGCGCGCGGGCAGGCGCGGCGCGAGCAGGTTCCACAGGTCGTCCGCCACCGCCCGCTTGGGGGCGCGCGCGATCGCGTGCCGCGCGCCGTCGCCGAACAGCAGCGTCACCTCGTTGTCGTCCGCGCCGAAGCCGACGCCGCGCGCGCTGACGTCGTTGGCGACGACGGCGTCACAGCGCTTCTCGCGCAGCTTGGCCGCCGCCCGCTCGGCCAGCGCGTCGCCGCCCGCCAGCTCGGCGGCGAAGCCGACCAGGTACGGCCGCGCGCCGCGCCGCGCCCGGGCCAGCCCGGCCAGCAGATCGGGCACCGCCTCCAGGGTCAACGAGATCTCCGTGCCGGCGGTCCGCCGCGACAGCTTGCCAGCGACCGGCGCGCGCGGGCGGAAGTCGGCCACCGCGGCCGCCATGACGACGACGTCGGCCCGCGGCGCGGCGTCCGCCAGCGCGCGCTCCAGCTCCGCCGCGGTCTCGAAGTCGACCCGGCGCGCGCCCGGCACCGCGGGCGTCTCCGGCCCCGCCAGCAGCGTCACGTCGGCGCCGCGCGCGACCGCGGCCGCCGCCATCGCGGCGCCCATCTTGCCCGACGACCGGTTGCCGAGGAAACGCACGCCGTCGACCGGCTCGCGCGTCGCGCCGGCGGTCACCACCACGCGCCGTCCGGCGAGATCGCCGCCCGGCCCGACCGGCGCCCCGCCCGCGCCGAGCGCCGCCGCGGCCGCCGCCACGATCTCCGCCGGCTCGATCAGCCGCCCGGCGCCGACCCAGCCGCACGCCAGCTCGCCGCGGTCGGGCCCGACGGTCGTCACCCGCCCGCCGCCTTGCAGCAGGCGGGTCAGGTTCCCCTGCGTCACCGGGTTGGTCCACATGTTCACGTTCATGGCCGGCGCGAGCAAAACCGGAGCGCGCGTCGCCAGCACGACCGCCGCCAGCAGGTCGTCCGCCATCCCGGCCGCCATGCGGGCGATGAAGTCGGCCGTGGCGGGCGCGACGACCAGCAGGTCCGCCTCGTCGGCCAGCCGGATATGCCCGATTTCCGCCTCCTGCGCCGTCGCGTGGGCGAAGGCGAGCTTTGCTTGCCTGAGCCCGTCGTGGGGGGGTTTGGGGACCCTCCCAGGGTCCCCATCCCGATCGTCGAACAGGTCCAGCGCCACCGGCGCCCCCGACAGCGTCTGCAGCGTCAGCGGGGCGATGAACCGGGTCGCCGCCTCGGTCATCACGACGCGCACCGTCGCCCCGGCCTTGACGAACAGCCGGCACAGCTCGGCCGCCTTGTAAGCGGCGATCCCCCCGGTGACGCCCAGGACGACGCGCCGGCCCGCCAGGCCCCGCCCGCCGTCGCTTGTCGTCGCATCGCCCATGTCGCGCCGAATCTACCGCAGTTTGCCGCGCAGCATGCGAGCGGAGCGCCGGCGGCGCGCCCACGCGTTACAATCCCCCGCCGTGACGAACCCGGCGCGCGATCCGAAGCTCGACGTGAGCCCGGCCGCCTTCCCGCGCCGCTTCGATTCCTACGTCCTGCTCAGGCCGCTCGCGCGCGGGGGCATGGGTCAGCTGTATCTGGCGCTGACGGGAACCCCGGGGCTGGAGAAGCTGTGCGTGGTCAAGCAGGTGCCGCCCGAGGTGGTCGCGCCCGAGAACGCTCGCCGGTTCCGCGACGAGGCGATGGTCGCGCTGCGCCTGTCGCACGGCAACCTGGTGACGGTGTTCGACGCCGGCCTGGACGGCGACCGCATCTTCCTGGCGATGGACTACATCGACGGGCGCGACCTGCACGCGGTCTGGAACCGCTGCGCGGAGAAGCTGACGCCCTTCCCGGTCGACATCGCCGTCTACGTCGTCAAGGAGCTTTGCCGCGGGCTGGCCTACGCGCACGCCTTCGAGGAGCTGAAGCTGGTCCACCGCGACGTGTCGCCCGGCAACGTGCTGCTGTCGTTCTCGGGCGAGGTGAAGCTGACCGACTTCGGGCTGGCGACGTCGGCGCTGAAGAGCGAGAAGACGGCGCCCGGGATCATCTACGGCAAGCTCAGCTACCTGGCGCCCGAGCAGGCGCGGCGCGAGCCGCTCGACGGCCGCACCGATCTGTACGCGGCGGGGATCATGCTGTGGGAGCTGCTGACCGGGCGCCAGCTGTTCCCGGTCGCGCGCAACGCGGACGGCAGCTCCGCCGAGGGCGCGAACGCCGACGCGCTCCAGCGCGCGCGCGATCCGCACGTGCCCGCGCCGTCGACGCTGACCGCGCGCGTGGCGCCCGAGCTGGACCGCATCGTCATGCGCGCGCTGGCGTCCGAGCGCGCGGATCGCTACCCCGACGGCGAGGCGATGCGCGCGGATCTGGCGGCGTTCCTGGCGGCGACGTCGCCCAAGACCGACGCCGCCGCGCTGGTCGAGTTCCTGCGGCCGCTCTACGCCGAGGAGCTGGCGGCGGAGCGGCGCGCCCGACAGGCGCTGATCGCGCAGGCCAAGGGCCTCCTGTCGGACGTCGTCGCCGGCCCGTCCCCGCCCGCGACCCGGTCGGGACCAGCGGGAGGGGGGCCGCCGCCGGGGCCGGGGCGGGCCGACTTCGTCTCCGGCTCCGGGCCCGGTGGGCGGCGCCCGGGCGAGGATCCGCGCGTCGGCACGACGCTGGGCGGGCGCTACTACGTGCGCCGGCTGTGCGGCGAGGGCGCGATGGGGCGCGTCTACGAAGCGCAGCACATCGACATCGGGCGGCGCGTCGCCATCAAGGTGTTGCACGCGAGCTTCCACACCGCCGCCGATCTCGTCGAACGCTTCCGGCGCGAGGCGCGCGCCGCCTCCAAGATCGGCCACGCCAACATCGTCGACGTCACCGATTCGGGCACCACGCCGGACGGCGCCTTCTACTTCGTCATGGAGTACCTGGACGGCACCGATCTGGAAGAGACGATCGATCGCGACGGCGTGCTGCCGGTCGAGCGCTCGCTGCTGATCGCCGCCCAGATCACGCGGGCGCTCGAGGCCGCGCACGCGGCGGACGTCATCCACCGCGATCTCAAGCCGGCCAACGTCATGCTGGTCAACCGCAAGGGCGAGGACGACTTCGTCAAGGTGCTGGACTTCGGCATCTCGAAGGACCTGGAGCTGGCGGCCGGTGGCGATCGCGTCGCGCTCACGCGTCCGGACGTCGCCATCGGAACGCCGGTCTACATGGCGCCCGAGCAGGCGGCGGGGAAGCCGGCCAACGTGGCGACCGACATCTACGGCGTCGGCGGCCTGCTCTACGAGATGCTGACCGGGCATCCGCCGTGCGCGGGGACGGACGCGATGGAGGTGCTGCACCGGAAGGCGAACGAAGATCCGGCGCCGATCGGCTCGCTTCGTCCCGAGCTGCCGCCCGAGGTGCAGCGGCTGGTGACGCGCGCGCTGGCGCGGGCGCCGCGTGATCGGCACCCGTCGATGGCCGCGCTGAAGGACGACGTGCTCGCCTGCCTCGGCGTGGTCGACGGCGCCGCGGCCGGGCCGGCGCCCGCGACGGCGCCGCCGCCGCTGCGCGCGCCGGCGGTCGGGCCGGCGTCGACGGCGCGCGTGCGGGGCAAGCCGTCGAAGCGGGCGGCGATCGCGGGCGCGGCGGCGGGGGTCGCCCTCGTCGCCACCGGCGCGTC
>DATBHU010000179.1:0-31003 GCA_036557265.1 Polyangia bacterium | reverse complement strand
CGCCGCCGCCCGAGACGCCGCCGCCCGAGACGCTGCCGCCCGTCGTACCGCCGGCCGCGCTCCCGGCCGCGCCAGCGTCACCGGAGGCGCCCCCCGCGCCCGTGGTCCCGCCGGCACCCGGGCCCGCGCCGCCGGCGGCCGCGGCACCGCCCGAGGCGCCCGCGGTGCCGGGCGAGGACGTCGCGACGTCCCCGGTACATCCGGAGGTCGCGAGCACCAGGCTGGCGACGGCCAGAGCATGCCTGAACGGCCGGCGGCTCATGCGCGAGAGCGTACCGCAATCCGGCGCCGCGGAGGGTGAAACGCGAGACGCGGAAAATCGCGTGTTTCCCGGGACGTGTTAGCATTTTCGCCCATGACGCCAACGACGCCCCGCACGCTGCGCCACGCGTTGCTGGCGCTGGCCGTCGCCCTGGCGGCGGGCTGCGGTTCGTCGGGCAAGCCCGCCGACGCCGGCGCCGGGGGCGACGCGGGCGCGGACGTCGCGCCGAGCGCGTGCGGCGACGCCGCCGCCTGCGCGACCGGCCAGCTGTGCGTCAGCCACCAGAACTGCGGGACGACGAGCTGCACGCCGCCGCCCGCCGGCGGCGCCTGTCCCGCGGGGACCAGCGCGACCGCGAGCTGCCCCGCCACCGGCCAGCCGGGCTGCCTGGGCGGCTGCCCGGCGACGTTCGGGTGCCAGCCGCGGCCCGCCGCCTGCGCCACGCTCGCCTGTTCGTGCGCGGCCACGCTCTGCGCGCCCGACACCTGCCTGGCCACGTCGGGCGATCACGTCGCCTGCGCGGCGCCCTGACGCGCCCGCGCGCGTCAGGGGTGTTGCGCAACCGGGTGGTTACCGACCGCGATTGGCACCGTGAGCCGTTTGGGCGGCCTCATGGCTCTCCTTTGCGTGGCCTCGTTTGCCGCGCGTCGTCCCACCCGTGAGTTCGACCTGGAGGGCCTGCGTGGAGGGCAGGGTTTGCTGGCCGAGTTCGAGCGCCTGGTCGCTCGCTGGTCGGTCGCGCCGCCCGACGAGGAGCCGGCGCCCTGGCCGGCCGCGGTCGACGCGCCGCCGGAGCTGAAGGCCTACTACGCGATCGCCAATCACTGGCCGGGCGCGAAGTTGTACGGTTCTCAGGACTTCCTGCGGCCGATGCCCAACCTGGCGCGGGACGGCGGCAAGCTGACGATCATCACCGAGAACCAGGCGAACTTCCGCATCGCGCTGGAGTCGATCCGGGGCGCCTGGACGCTGTTCGCCTGCACGTTCGGCCAGGACTGGCTGTGGGTGCCGATGGACGGCGTCACGCTGCCGGAGCTGCTGGTCACGTTCGGCATTCAGGAGCTGATGTTCGGCGCCCGCTATCTGACCGCGCACAGCGCGTACGCCATCGAGAGCTGCAAGGTGGGCGGCGGCTTCGTCCCGCTCTGGAGCGGCAGCTACGCCTGCGACACCAAGTGGACCTTCCTGTGGCACCCGAGCGGCGCGATCGCGGGCCACCTCGATCGTGAGAGCTGGTACTGGTGCGGGCAGATGCGCCAGGGGCGCCTGTGGGAGTATCTCGGCGAGCCCGAACCGAACCTGCCGGGCCTGCCCGTCAAAGCCAAAGACGCCGACGCCTGAGCGCCCGATCGCGGCGGTTTTGTGCCGAGCGTGGGGCGGATCCGCGCGCTAGATTGCGCGGCCTCCCATGCAAGACCTGACCAAGGGATCGATCGTCCGCAACCTGCTCCAGACCACCACCTTCATGCTGGTGGGGATGGTGTTCCAGACGCTGTACTTCCTGGTCGACCTGAAGTACGTCGGCATGCTCGGCAAGACGGCGGTCGCGGGCGTCAGCCTGTCCGGGAACCTGATGTTCGGCGTGCTGGCGCTGACGCAGATGCTGGGCGTCGGGACGACCGCGCTGATCGCGCACGCGACGGGGCGCAAGGATCAGGCGGCGGCGCGCTTCATCTTCAATCAATCGCAGGTGCTGTCGCTGGTGGTCGGCGCGGTGTTCTTCTTCATCCTGATGGCGCTGCGCGGCCCGTTCGCGCACGTCCAGGCCGCCGATCCCGAGACCGCGCGGCTGGCGGGCCAGTACCTCGACTGGTTCATCCCGGCGCTGGCCCTGCAGTTCGCGATGGTGACGACGGCGGCGGCGCTGCGCGGGATCGGCGACTTCAAGCCGGGGATGATCATGCAGACGGCGACGGTGCTGCTGAACGTCGGGCTGGCGCCGGTGCTGATGTTCGGCTGGGTGACGCACCACCCGCTGGGCGTGGCCGGCACCGCGATCGCCTCGTTCGTGGCGACGGCCGTCGGCGTGGTGGCGCTGAACGTCTACGTCGTCAAGAAGGACGGCTACCTCCGCTTCGTCGCGCAGGAGTGGCGGCCGCAGCTGGCCACCTGGGGGCGGATGCTGAAGATCGGGCTGCCGGCGGGTGCCGAGTTCGCGCTGATGGGCACGTACATGTTCGTCATCTACGGGATCACGCGGCGGTTCGGGGCCGGGGCGCAGGCCGGCTACGGCATCGGGCTGCGGGTGATCCAGGCCGGCTTCATGCCGGTGGTCGCGCTCGGCTTCGCGGTCAGCCCGGTGGCCGGGCAGAACTTCGGCGCGCGCCTGGCCGACCGCGTGCGCGCGACGTTCCGGATGGGCGCGCTGATGGCGACCGCCGCGATGGCGATGCTGTTCCTGATCTGCCAGGTGGTGCCGGAGCAGTTGGTCGGCCTGTTCAACAAGGACCCCGGCGTGCTGGCGGTGGGCGGCGAGTACCTGAGGATCCTCTCCTGGAACTTCATCCCGTCGGGCATCGTGTTCGTCAGCTCCAGCATGTTCCAGGCGCTCGGCAACACGGTCCCGTCGCTGGCCAGCTCGTTCATCCGCACCACGCTGCTGGTCGTTCCGGCCATCATGATGTCGCACGCCGCCGGCTTCGCGCTGCGCTGGATCTGGCTGCTGGCCGTCGGCTGCACCGCCTTCCACGCGCTGCTGAACTATCTGCTGCTGCAGCGCGAGTACCGGCGCCGGCTGACGTTCGCCGCGCCGGCGGGCGCCGCGCCCGCGGGGCCGCCGCCGGTCGCAGTCGCCGAATAGCAACTTCGAAACGACGGCGTCATCGTCGAGGTCGGGTGAACGTTGCGGCCCAGAAGGATTTGCCGCGCGCGAGGGGGACGTCGCGCGCCGAGGTCTCCGTGAGGCCGGCGTCGGCCGCCAGCGCGCGCAGCCGGGCGGGCGGCACCAGCTTCATCAGATCGGTCAGCGTCTGCAGAGTGGCGAATCCGGTCGCCGAGATCGCCGCGTCGCCGCCCGGCAACTGAACGACGACCGACAGCACGCCGCCGGGCGCCAGCCAGCCGGCGATGCGCGGCAACAGCGGGGCGGGGTCGGTGTACTCGAACAGCAGCGACGCGTGGATCAGATCGAAGCCCGCCGGGTCGAGCGCGCACGCCGCGACGTCGCCCGGGATCCACGCGGCGATGCCGGCGAGGCGCGCGTGCCGCTGGCGCGCCAGCGCCAGATAGTCGGCGTTCAGATCCACGCCGGCGAACCGGCGCGTGACCGCCGGATCGACGACGTCGAGGCCGTTGCCCGGGCCGCACCCGAGCACCGCGAGGCACGCCGGGCGAACGCGCGCATAGACGTCCGCGAAGATGTCGCGCAGCGGCCGGAGCTGGTCGACGCCGGCCGCGCCCATGTGGCCTTCGTAGTCGGCGGCCGGAATGCCGAGCCAGGCGTTGTCGATCGGTTCGCCGGCGGGCACTGCCGCTACGGGACGACGTTGAACTGCGACGTCGAACGGCTGAACGTCGCCTTCAGCGTGACCAGGTCCGAAGCTTGACGCGTCTTCGGGTCGAGCAGCCGGCCCCCCTCGTCGAGCAGCCGGATCAGATCGTGATAGAGGCCGTAGAGCGCCAGGCTGAGCGCCTGGATCGAGTCGCCGCCCACGATGTCGGGCCCCTGGTCGAAGGCGCCCTGGAGCAGGTAGGGGCAGGCCCACTCGCCGGCGGCGACCTGGTACGGCTTGCCGATCACTCCCGTCAGCGGCCGCTCGCTGCCCTTTGCGTCGATCCAGGTGAACGAGACGCTGGCGACAGGCTCCTCGATCGACTTCCCTTTCATCGGGCGACACAATAGACGCGGCATCGCAAGGCGGCAACGACGGATTTTCGGGCGCGCGCGTCGGTTGCGCGGGTGGTCGAGCTCGTGGTCAGGCGCGGCAGCAAGCCGCCGAAATGGTTGCGCAATCGAACCGTGTCACGAAAGCGGCTCGTTGCCGCGCCGCTCGCGGCGTTTCAAAAGATCCGGCGGCGGCGCAGGAGGAGGAGCACCGCGACGACGGCGCCGATCATGATGCCGGTGACCCAGGCGAAGCCGCCCGGGTCGTTGAGGAACGGCAGCCCGCCCACGTTCATGCCGAAGATGCCGGTGATCAACGTGACCGGCAGCAGCGTCGCCGTCACGATCGACAGGAAGAACAAGTTCCGGTTCGTCGCTTCGCCCAGCCGTCCCGCGATCTCTTCCTGAAGCAGGCGGGTGCGTTCCTGGCAGAGCTCGATGTCCTGCGCGATCGCGTCCACGCGCTCCAGCGCCTGCTGCAGCCGGACGCGGTCGTCGGCGTCGCACCAGCGCGGCGGGTGCGAAACCACCGTCGCGAGCGCGGCGCGGTTGGCGCGCACGTGCCGGCGGAAACGGGCCAGCGTGCGGCGCATCCGGCCCAGGCGCGCGCCCTGGTCGTGCAGCTCGCCCGCGAGGATCTTGTCCTCCGCGTCATCGATCTCGTCGCCGAGCTTGCCGACCAGATGTCCGAAGCTCTCGGCCAGCGTCTGCAGCATCTCCTCGAACAGCTCCGACGCGGTCGCGACCTGCATCCCCGCCAGCAGCTTGCGGCGCATCCGATCCAGCGACATCAGCGCGTGCCGGCGGCCGGTGATCACGCGCTGCTCTTCCAGGTAGATCACCATCGGTCCGACGGACTCGGGATCGCCCTTGAAGTCGTGGTGGATGTCCTGGAGCACGATCAGCACCGCGTCGGGCAGCGGCTGGCCGTGCACCAGCGGCGCCGGCTCGAGCAGCACCTCGCGCGCCTCGTCGGGCAGCCCAGCGCCCTCGATCCAGCGGCGGGCGCGCGTGTCGACCAGGTTGAGGTGCAGCCAGTGGGGCCGATCGACGCGCGTCGTCCCGAGCAGATCGTGGTCGTGCGCCGTGACCGGGCCGAGCGCGAAGGCGCAGATCAGCCCGTGGTTGTCGGACGACGCGTGGGTCATCGACCGGAGCCGGAGACCTTCACGGGCGCGTCGATCCGGTACGCGCGGCCGCTGCTCGGGAAGCGCCAGCGGGACGCGACCGTGCGCAGGCAGGTCTCGAGCGGCGTCCCTGCCAGGTCCGCGCCCAGCAGCTCGGTGTGCGGCACCATGCCGTTTGCGTCGACCTCGATCACCAGCATGCCGTCGGCGCGCAGATCGGGCATCAGCTTCAGCTGGCGCTCGACGCAGGTCTTCATCTCGCGACCGTGGGCGATGATGATGTCGCGCAGGCGGCGCTCGCGGAGCTCGCCGCGCTCGCGCGCCGGGAAAGCGCCGGCGGACGGCGCGGGCGGGGCGCGCGGCGCGGCTGGCGCCGGCGGCGGGAGGCTGGCCTTGGCGAGCGGTGGCGGCGGTCGATCGGCCGCCACCAGCGCCGGCGCCGGCTGGGGTGGCGGCTCCGGCTGCGGGGCCGGCGGAGGTTCATCCCTGGCCGGCGGCGGCGCTTCGACCTTCGGCGGCGGCGCTTCGACCTTCGCCGGCGGCGGTCGCTCGACCACCGCCACCGCCGTCGCTGGCGGCGGCGGTTCCGGCGCCGGGGGCGGCGGTCGATCGGACTTCGGGAGCGGCGATACGTCGGCCTGCGCCGGCGGCGGCTCGGGCTTCGTCGATGCCGGCGGTGGCTCGGGCTTCGTCGATGTCGATGTCGATGTCGCTGCCGGCGGCGGCGCTTCGGTCGCGCTCGCCAGCGCCTCCGGCTTCGGCGGCGCATCGACGGTGGCCTCGGGGCATCCGTTGGCGATCAGCCAGCTCCGCCGCATCCGCGGGCTGTGCAGCTGTCCATACGCGGCGGCGCGCGACTCGAGGCAGTCCTCGCGGGCGACGATGTCGCCGTCCTTGCAGACCGAGTCCAGCAGCGACGGCTTGCAGACGGTGAACAGATCGCGATCCGACGTCGCGAGCATGTCGAACGTGGTCACCGGTGTGCACCCGACGACCAGCGTCGCCCCGAGCAGAGCCGCCGCAGATCTCGTCACGGCGGAGGGATTTATCCGTCCGCGCGCGCCGATCGAAGCGACTGTTGGGAAACAGTTCGCTTACGAAATTCGAACGTTCATTCCGAAAATCGGTCGGCGCGGCGCGCGATCGGCCCCGGAAAATCGCCGCGGTTCGTTGGCGCAGGCATTGCTGCGGGCAGACGGTCGTGCGCACGCCTTCCTGTGGCGATCCGAGGGTGCCGTGAACGGGGCGGGCGCGCGCGTTCTCGTGTTGCTGGCCCTGGCCGCCGCGCCGGCGATCGCGACAGGCGGATGCGGCGACGACTTGCCGCGCCTCTATGTCGGGCTCGGCGGCGCGAGCGGAACCCAGGGCGGCGGTGGTGACACGGGCGGGAGCGGTGGGGTGGGCGGCGTGGGCGGCACGATCGGCGGCGCCGGCAACGCGACCGGCGCAGCGGGCAGCATCGGGGGCGCCGGCGCGGGAGGTCGCGGGGGCGGCGGCGGGACGGGCGGCGCAGCGGGCGCGGGCGGCGGTGGCCGCGGGGGCGCGGGGGCGGCGGGGAGAGGCGGCGCGGGTGGTGCCGGAGGAGCGGCGGGCCGCGGCGGCGCGGGCGGCACCACGCCGACCCCCGGCTACACGGGCTGCTCGCACGTCGGCGGCGTCTATCGGATCACCGTCACCAGGCAGGCGAGCGCCGACGCGGGCGCTGCCGGGACGTGCTTCGACCTCACGCTCTGGAGCAGCGCCCAGGCGGCGCCCGCGGGGCTGACGCTGCCGCAGGGCTGGAGCGTGATGACCGGTACGGCCCGTCCGTGCGCAGGCGACGCCTCGGCGCCGACCGCGACCGCGACCGCGATCAGCGGCTCGGTCAGCTGGGATCCGCAGTTCGGCTTCAACCTGCCGGCGGTCGTGAACCTGAACGTGACGCTCACGTTCGCCACGAACGACGCGGGCGTCCCGGCCACGGTGGCGATGAACGCGCAGCTCGTGGACATCCGGACCTCCTGCCCCTGACCGCGGCGGTCGCGCCCAAAAAAAACCTCGCGGCCGTGTCGATCGGGTGCATCCTCGGTCGTCGCGTAGCTAGAGGTGACCACCATGCGATTCATCATCACGGCTGCGCCCGGCGACACCACGGTCGAGAACAAGTCCGCGATCGGCCCGGACGGGTCGTTCGACCCGGAGCTGTTCGCGGCGTACATGCGGTTCAACGAGGAGATGCATCAGGCGGGCGTGCTGGTGGCGTCGGAGGGCCTGAACCCCGCCGGGAAGGGGGCCCGGATCGGCGTCTCGCGCGGCAAGCGCGCGGTGCTCGACGGTCCCTTCGCGGAGAGCAAGGAGCTGGTGGGCGGGTTCTACGTCCTCGAGGTCGAATCGCTCGACGAGGCGATCACGTGGGCGCTCCGGTGCCCCGTCGGCCTCGGCACGGACAACGTCCTCGAGATCCGCCCGCTGACGGAGATGACGGACATCCCGCCCGATCTGCTCGCGCTCAGCCGCAAGGTCGCGCCCGCCTGGACCGCGTCCGCCACCGAGCCGCGGCCACGCCAGCGCTGACCGACCGGCGGGCCCGCGGCGCGATTCAACGCGCCCTTCAACGCGCCGTTCAACGCTCGGTGGGCCGGCCGTCGAAGCCGTAGACCGGCATGGACGACGACTTGGCCTTCGCGGTCTCGATGATCCGGTAGTAGCCGGGCCCCTTCTCCACCGTCAGACCGACCGAGTCGAGCGCGCTCAGGAAGGCGGCGTAGGCCTCCCTCGGCGTCATCATGCCCTGCGTGATCAGCGTGATCTTCTTGCCGCCCGCGCTCAGGTGCCCGGGCAGGACGAACGTCTTGCACGTGATGGACGAGATCCAGGCGACCAGCTCGGGCAGATCGATGTCCGGCTTCAGGTTCGGCTTCACGACGCGCTTGCCGGAGGAGATCTTGCGGCAGCTGTTGAAGCCGAGGTCGGTGAGCGGCAACGTCGCCGACGAGGCGGCCGGCCCGGGCGGCGGCGGGGGCGGCGCGGGCGGGGTGGGCCGCGCCACGATCGGCGGCGCGGGGACGGACGGGCGGACGCCGCCGTCGTGCGGCAGGATGCGCGCCCACCCGCCGTCGTGCGGCGCGCCCCCGTCGACGCCGGCGCCCTCCAGCCTCTGCGTGCGTTGCCAGCGCCGGATCCGACGCCGCTCCGCGCGCGACGACATCGTGTTCTCGCCGCCCGGGGCGGGCGCCAGCGCGGCGTCGAGCGCACCCGGCGCACCGGCCGCGGGGCCGGGCGCGCCGCCGGCGCCCTCGCCGCCGCCGTCGGCGGCGACCGCCGCGATCGCGCCGGGCAGCGCCTGCAGCGCGCAGACGACCGCCACCGCCGCGGCGACGATCCAGAAGCGCCTGAAGAGGGTGGTGAGCTTCACGACGGCGTCAGCATAGCGTGAACCGCGCCGCCGTCAGCGGAAGAGCGCGGTGGCGATGGCGATGACGGCGGCGGCGCCGCCGATCAGCAAGGCGTCACGGTAGATGCCGGCGGAAACGCGCCGGCTCGCGGCGACGTCCGCCGCGGGCGCCGGTTCGGTGGTGAAGTCGTCGTGCTCCAGCGTCCCCTCGCGGGCGCGCATCACGCACGTATTGCGGCTCGCCTGCAGGTAGCCGATCGCGGAGATCGCCGCCGGCAAGAAGACGGCGGCGCGCGCGGCCCAGGGGGCGCGAAAGATCACGCCGGCCCCCGCGGCCGCCACCGAGAGGCCGGCAAACTCGGCTCCGATGCGGCGGCGGCGCCGGCGGCCGGCGGCCGAGATGTTGGGCGTGCAGGCGGGAGCGGCGTCGTGGTCGTCGATACGATCGCTCATGGCAATCATCAATGTTAGTCATTGGAGGACGGCGCTGCCACGGCCGCGCCCGGGGAAGGATGAGATGCGATGCCGGCGATGATCGAGGCGATCCAGGGTGACATCACGGACGAGGACGTCGACGCCATCGTCAACGCCGCCAACACATCCCTGCTGGGCGGCGGCGGCGTGGACGGCGCCATCCATCGCGCCGCCGGGCGCGAGCTCCTGGAGGCGTGCCGGAAGATCGGCGGCTGTCCGACCGGCGACGCGCGCATCACGCCCGGCTTCGAGCTGGTCGCGCGCCACGTGATCCATACGGTGGGGCCGGTGTGGGGCGGCGGGAAGCGCGGCGAGGCGGCCCTGCTGCGCGCGTGCTACGAGCGCTCGCTCGCGCTCGCGGTCGAGCACGGGCTGCGTTCGATCGCGTTCCCGTCGATCAGCACCGGCGCCTATCGCTATCCGATCGACCAGGCGGCGCGCATCGCGGTCGACGCCGCGCGCGCCCACGCCGCGACGGCGACGTCGCTGCGGCTGATCCGCTTCGTCTGCTTCAGCGACGACGATCTCGGCGTGTACCAGCGGCTGCTCGACGCGGAGGCGTGAGCGTCGCGGACGGCCCGCGGACGGCCGCGCGTTGAGCGGCGCAGGCGCGGGCCCGGTGTCGGAGATCCACCCACGCGCGGCGCGGTCCATTTCCGCGCGGGCGGCGATGAAGCGGGCGTATGATCGAGCGCGTGCGAAGCAGGGCGCGCACCGTCGGTCCGACGATCGCGCGCGCCGCCGTCGTGGCGGCGCTCGCGGCGGGGGCAGGGCTGGTCGGCGGTTGCACGGGTCAGGCGGGCTCCACGAATGACGGCGGCGCCGGCGGCGCTGTCACCGGCCGCGGCGGCGCGAGCGGCGGTGGGGCGGGCGTGGGCGGCAACGCCGGCACGAGCGGCAACGCCGGCACGAGCGCCGGACGCGGCGGCGGGAGCGCCGCTGGCGGAAACGCAGGCGCTGCTGGAAGTAGCGGCGGCGCGGGCGCCGGTGGAGGGGGCGGACGTGGCGGCGGCGCCGGCGCTGGTGGAAGCGGCGGACGTGGCGGCGGCGCCGGCGCTGGTGGAAGCGGCGGCAACGGCGGGAGCGCTCAGTGCGTGCCGACGTTGCCGGCGCTCCCCTGGACCAGCCCGTACGCGGCCTGGTCGCGCGGTGTGCCGACCGATCCCGCCTTCTTCCCGATCGCGGTCTGGTTGCAGGGCTCGTGGCACGCCTCGGAGATGGAGGGCCTCGGCGTCAACGTTTACATCGGCAACAACGCGGGCACGGACATGCTGGCCGCGGCCGATCTGGCGACGCTCAAGAGCCACGGCATCTACGCGATCGTCGGGCAGGATTCGGTCGGGCTCGCCAACATCGACGACCGGACCATCGTCGGCTGGTGGATGACGCCCGACGAACCGGACAACGCGCAGGACGACGGCATGGGGGGCCTCGGTCCGCCGGTCGCGCCCGCGACGCTCGTCACGCGCTACAACAGCTACAAGGCCGCCGATCCGACGCGGCCGATCTACCTCGGCCTCGGGCAGGGGGTCGCCTACGACGGCTGGGAGGGCCGGGGCAGCAACGCGCCGCCCGAATCGCAGTACGTGCCCGCCGCCGACATCATCGCCTTCGACATCTACCCGTACAACAACTGCGGCGGCGACGCGAACGTGAAGGTGACCTGCGGGCAGTTCTGGCTGAACGCGTTCGGCGTCGATCGCCTGCACACCTGGTCGAACCGCAACCAGGCCGTCTGGACCGACTTCGAGACCACGATCATCGCCGCCGGCAGCACCTCCGGGCCGACGCCGGCGCAGGTGCGCTCGGAGGTCTGGCTGGCGCTGATTCACGGCGCGAACGGCGTCACCTACTTCCTCGACACCTGGAACCCGTCGTTCCGCGAGGACGGCATCTTCGCGAGCACGACCATGGTCAACGCGGTCACCGCGCTGAACGCGCAGATCAAATCGCTCGCGCCTGTGCTGAACAGCGCGAACGTCCCCGGCGTCGTCACCGTGACCAGCTCGAACAGCGCCGCGCCCGTCGAGATCCTGGCGAAGGCGCGCGGTCAGGTGCTGTACGTGTTCGCGGCGATCGCGCGCGCCGGGACGGCGACCGCGACGTTCCACGTCGCCGGCCTGAACGGCCGCGCCACCGCGACGGTGATCGGCGAATCGCGCAGCGTCGACGTGACCGGCGGCGGCTTCTCCGACGACTTCGCCGCCAACGGCGTGCACCTCTATCAGATCGATCTCGGCGCGGTCACCTGTCCGTGAAGCGCCCCGCGGGGCGGCTCAAAGCTGCGTGATCGACAGCGTGTTTCCGTCCGGGTCCTTGAACCACGCGACGCGCGCGCCGCTGGGCGAACGCCAGATCCCGCGGTCGTCCTGCTCCATGCCCGGATAGCGTTCGAAGCGGACGGCGCGGCGGCCGAGCTCGGCGACGGCGGCGTCGATGTCCGGCACCTCCCAGCCGAGCGCCGTGAACGGGTGCGGCGTGAACTGCTCGACCTCTGGACGCGGACCGTCGTACCGGCGGCGTCGAACACGATCGCCCACGGCTCGTCGGAGACCAGGCGCAGGCCCAGCACCTCCTCGTAGAAGCGGCGCGCCCGGGCGCCGTCGCGGGTCGGGAGGAACGCGGCGATGGAGGCGCTGCCCAGCATCGTGTACCTCGCTCTACTTCGTCGCGCGGGCGAGCGCCGTGGTTCGCTCGAGGATCTGCTCGGGCCGCGTCGCGCCGTCGATCTCCCAGCCGCGCTGCGAGTAGTAGCGCTTGACGCCGCGGCTGGCTCCGGTCAATTCGAGGCAGTAGTCCATGTCGCGCTGCTTGCACGTCCAGGCGCGCGCCTTGACCTTCTCTTTTTCGCCTGTCTGCGGGAAGACGATCCGCAGCTCTTTACCGGCCGCCTTGTACTGGAAGATCTCGTAGCCGCCTTTCCACTGCGAGGCGAACTGGAAGATGCCGACCGGCTGCTGGGTGAGGGCGGCGAACAGGTTCATCGTCTCCTCGGGCTTGCTCGGCACGCGATCGACCCAGATGCGATCCACCACCAGCGTGGGATCGTCGTCGCGCGCGCCGTCGCCGCCGCCATGCCCCGTCCATTTCACGAGCGCGACCACGCCCGCGACCAGCAGCCCCGCTGTCAGCAGCACCTTCCGCATCGCTTCCTCCTGTCCTCCTGCGCGCGCCGATTCTAGCCCCGCTTCGCGACGGCGGCGACGAGGGCGCGGCCTGACATTCGTGTCGCGGTCGCGCGGCGCCGGCCCCCCCAGATCCGGGTGAAGTGGTGGGCGCGCGCCTTGCAACGTCGGCGAGCGCGTGCGCCCGCTCGTTCTCGCGCTGGCATTGGTGATCGGCAGCGCCGGCTGCGCCCGGACGACCGCGACCATCCGCCGCACCGACGACACGCCCCTCGAAGGGCAGATCGACAGCTCGGACCAGTCGACGCTGCGCCTGCGCGGACCGAGCGGGAACATCGTCTCGCTGGACCAGTATCAGGTGGCCGGCATCGACCACCCGGGCAACGTCATGGCGCTGTTCGGCGGCGTCAGCGCCGGCCTGGGCCTGCTGCTGCTGACGCCGCTGGCGGTGGAACGCGCGGCGGGCACCCGGGACAACGGCGGCGGCGCCGGGTTCGCCGCCTTGCTCGGCATCCCCTACCTGATCGTCGGGCTGCCGGTCTTCATCGCGAACATGCTGATCTGGGATGATTCGCGGGCGCGCGCCCGCGAGTTCGAGAGCGCGCGGCCGCCGCCCTGGATGATCGCCCCTCCGGTCCCCGGGCGGGCCCACTTCATCCCGCCCATTCGTCCGCTACCTATCGGCCCCGCCAACGACGACGAAGATCCCGACAAGAAGCCGCCCTCCGGCTTCCACCGCTGATTGACGGTGGAAGCGCGAGCCGCCGCTCAGTCGGTCGGGACGTTGCCGTCGAAGCAGGCGCCCGACGCGTCCTCGTACAGGCGGTCGATCACCATCGCGTTGTGCAGATCGGCGAAGGTCTCGACGACACCGCGCAGCGCCCAGCGCGGATTGAAGACGTGCTCGGAACCGACCGGCAGCGTCGTCCGCTCGATCTGGCGCGCGCACGGATCCATCCTGGCGTCCTCGAGGCTCGGCAGGTCGGCGTCCTCGACGACGAACAGGCGGTGCTGGCCGCGGCTCTCCTCGAGCGCCGTCACCGTCCCGGCCGCGACCGGGATCAGCACCCACGAACAGAGCACGAACACCACCGCCGCGTACGCCCACTTGCGCAGCGCGAACAGCATGACGATGGCGCCGAAGGGCAGCAGCATCGTCCACAGGGCGGACGGCGACAGGTAATCCGCGGCGAGGCCGGCCACCATCAGCACGGGCGGCAGCTCGCGCCGCCAGTCAATTCGCCGCTCGCGGACAGGACCGAACATCTTGGTCATGGCCCCAGTGTACTCCCTGGCGCCGCGCAGGAACGACCGTTTTCCGCAGTCGCCGTCGGCGCACACATCTCCGCTAACGGCTGAGGTGCCTTCTTTCCCTCTCTCCCTGGGAGAGGGCCAGGGTGAGGGCCGTCGGCTCACCCCCGCCCGTCATCGTCCGTCGCCCTTCGCCGCCGCGGCGCGCTTGGGGAACAGCCGCGCCAGCCCCTCGCGCGACGCCTCGGCGATGCCGCGCTCGGTGATGATGCCGGTGACCAGGCGCGCCGGCGTGACGTCGAAGCCGGGGTTGCAGACGGCGCTGCCGGCCGGCGTGACGCGTACGCGCGCGCTGTCGCCCGCCGCCGTCGTGCCGGCGACGGTCGTCACCTCGTCGGGCGAGCGCTCCTCGATCGGGATGCGCTCCGCGTCGTCGATCGTCCAGTCGATCGAAGGGGAGGGCGCCGCGACGTAGAACGGAACCCCGCAGTCGCGCGCCGCCAGCGCCTTCAGGTAGGTGCCGATCTTGTTGACCACGTCGCCGGCCGCGGTGGTCCGGTCGGTGCCGACGAAGGCCAGGTCGACCTGGCGGCGCTGCATCAGGTGCCCGCCCGCGTTGTCGACGATCACCGTGTGCGGGATGCCGTGCGCGCCCAGCTCCCAGGCGGTCAGCGCCGCGCCCTGGTTGCGCGGGCGCGTCTCGTCGACCCAGACGTGGACCGGAACGCCCGCGTCGTGCGCCGCGTAGACGCCCGCCAGCGCCGTCCCCCAGTCGACCGTCGCGAGCCACCCGGCGTTGCAGTGGGTCAGCACCTGCGCGCGGCCCTTCTGCCGCGCGATCTCCTCGATCAGCGCCCGCGCGTGCGTCCCGATGGCGCGGTTGATCGCCACGTCCTCGTCGGCGATCGCGTCGGCGGCGGCGCGCGCGGCGGCGGCGCGCGCGGCGGGCGCCAGGCCGCGCAGGCGCCCCGCGACCGTGTCCAGCGCCCAGCGCAGGTTCACCGCCGTCGGCCGCGTCGCGAGTAGCAGGGCGTGCGCCTCGGCCAGCGCCGCGTCGGACGCGTCCGCGCGCATCGCCAGCCAGAGCCCGTAGGCGGCCGTCGCCCCGATCAGAGGCGCGCCGCGCACCTGCATGGTCGCGATCGCGCGCGCGATCTCCGCGGCCGTGCGCAGCTCGCGCACCACGAACGCGTGCGGCAGCGCCGTCTGGTCGATGATGGCGACGACGCCGTCGCCGGCCACCCAGATCGTCCGCGTCGGTTTGCCGTCGACGTTCATGGTGTCGAGAACGCCGGGTTCCAGGCGACCTCCCACAGGTGGCGGTCCGGGTCCTGGAAGTAGCCCGCGTAGCCGCCGTAGAAGGTCGCCTGCGGCTCCTTCACGATCACCGCGCCGGCCTGGCGCGCCTCCTCCAGCACCACGTCCACCTCCGCCTTCGACGAGACGTTGTGGGCGACGCAGAAGTCGGTCGTGCTCGGCGGCTGCTGCGGCAACCCCGCGTCGTGGGCGAGGCTCTTGCGCGGCCAGAGCGCCAGCTTGCAGCCGCCGTCGAGGTCGAAGAAGACGACCGCGCCGTGCTCGAACTGCGTCCCGATGATCCCGTCCGTCGCCAGCCCCAGGCCGTCGCGATAGAACCGGAGCGACCGCTCCAGATCGTCGACGCCCAAGGTGATGAGGGTGATGCGCGGCTTCATGGCGGCAGTGTATGCGCGTTGGCTGTTCAATTTTCAACATGGCGCAGGCGCCTCGGGGCGGGCCCGAAACCCGTGCCGCCGACGCACACGCGCAGAGCGCCCGGCGTGCTGCGGCTCCCGTGTTTCGTGCGGCGCGATCGCCGATCTGCCGCGAATCTGGCGCGGAAAACCAGCGTGAGCGGCGACCGCGCGGCCCGTCAAGTGTGGCCCGGCACGCCGGCTGCAAATAGGGCGGTCATGCCCACCACAAACAAAATGACCGCCGCTCTCTTCACCGTTTTCACCGCAGCAACCACCCTGGCCGCGACGTCCGTCGCCCACGCGCAGACGCCGGACGGCGCTGCCGCCGCCGCCGAGCCCGAGCCGGTGGTGACGGCGGCGCCGTCGCCGGCGGCGCGCGGGACCTCCGACGATCCGAACATCGATCGCGGTTTCCTGTTGCCGACGGCGATGACCCAGCCCGCCGGCAGCGTCACGTACAACAACTACGAGCTGCTGCTCCACGGCGTCAGCTACGGCATCACCGACCGCGTGCAGGCCAGCGTGACCGTGCTGTCGCCGATCGTGCAGGACATGCCGTTCCTCGGCTTCGCCTCCGTGAAGGCCCGCATCGTCTCGGTCGACCGCTTTCACCTGGCCCTGCAGGGCTCGCTCGGGTGGGGGCATTCGTTCGACTCTTCCGACACCAGCCGCGACGCCTACACCGCCGGCGCGGGCGCCTTCGCCAGCTACTGCCTGCGCGAGGACTGCTCGTCGCTGGCGTCGGTGAGCGCCACCTATCAGGCGGTCTTCCCGGGTTCGTTCTCGAACCGGACCGACATGGTGATCTACGGCGGCTCGATCGTTCACGGCGTCGGCCGTCACTTCAAGCTGCTCGGCGAGGTGGCGTCCGCCGCCGGCCGCGGCGGCGGCTCGGGCGACCTGGAGAACATCGACGGCGTCCTGGTCGGCTACGGCGTCCGCTTCCACACCGACGCCATCGCCGCCGACGTCGGCTTCATGAAGCCGGTCAGCGGCAGCGCCACCGACGGCGACTTCATCATGGGCCTGCCGTTCGTCAGCGTGTCGTACCGCTGGCAGTAACGAGGCGGTGATCGATCGTCGGATCGATCGCTTGAAACGACGACGATTGCGCGCCGGCGCCCAGGCTGTCTCTGGGTGCCGGCGTCGGCCGTTTGTGGGTCAGCGCGCCTCGCGCACCGGTTCCATCGTGTCGGCGAGGCACTCGGGGCAATACCCCTTGTCGTCGCTGACGTGGCCGCAGATGCGGCAGGCGAAGCGGGACGGATCGCCGGCGTGCTCGCGCTTGGGCTGCTCGCGCTGCTGGCGCCGCATCTCTTCCTCCTCCCGCGCCTGGACCGGATCGACGAGGCGCTTCAGGCTCTCGATGATCGACACGAAAAGAAGCTAGCACACGCCGCCTTTGTCGCCGCCCGCCGGCGTGCGACAGTCGCGGGCATGAGCCACCGACCCCAGCGTGAGCCGCTCGTCGCGGCCGAGGCTCCCCCGCGGGCCCGACAGTCGATCTATCCGGAGCCGTTCGCGTCGCGCACCGCGGGCCGGCTCAAGCGCCCACTCGGCGAGCTGTTCGGGCTGGCGAACTTCGGCGTGAACCACACCCGGCTGGCGCCCGGCGCGGCGTCCGCGCTTCGCCACGCGCACCTGCGCCAGGACGAGTTCGTCTACGTGCTCGAGGGACGCCCGACGTTGATCACCGCGGACGGCGCGCGCGAGCTGGGGCCGGGGATGTGCGTCGGGTTCAAGGCGGGCGACGGCAACGCGCACCACATCGTCAACCACAGCAGCGCCGACGTCATGTTGCTGGAGGTCGGCGACCGCACGGCCGGCGACCAGATCGAATACCCCGACGACGACATCCGAGCCGGGGTCGGTCCGGACGGGCAGCTGACGTTCGTCCACAAGGACGGCTCGCTGTTCGAGTGATACGGGGTTAACATCGCGCGATGGCCGGATTGACCGCGGCGCCACGCGGCGCGCTCGTCGGGTTCGGGTTGCTGCTGCTGGCGGCGCCCGCGTGTCACAGCGGCGGCGGCACGTCGTCGACGCCCGGGGCAGGCGGGGCGGCGGGCGTGGGCGGGGGCGGGGCGACCGCGGGGGCGTCGGGTAGCGGCGGCGCCGGCGGTTCGGGCGCGGGCGGCAGCGGCGGCGCTGTGGCGGGTGGTGCGGGCGGCGGCGGCGGCGCTGTTGCGGGCGCGGGCGGCGGCGCCGGCGCGGGTGGCGCCGGCGCGGGCGGGACAGGGGGCACCGGCGGCGCGGGCGGGGCAGGGGGCGCTGGTGGCGCGGCCGGACGCGGAGGGGGCGCGGGTGGCGCGGCCGGGCGCGGCGGCGCTGGCGGTGCAGCCGGCGGCGGTAGCGGCGGGCGCGGCGGCGCGGCCGGTACCGGCGGACGTGGTGGCGCGGGCGGCGGGGCCGGGGGCACGGGCGGTGCGCGCCCGACGGTGACCGCGGCGCCGGGCACGACGCTGATCAAGATCAACCCGGGCGTTCGCCACCAGACGTTCGAAGGCTGGGGGACCAGTCTCTGCTGGTGGGCCAATCACGTCGGCGGCTGGAGCGCGACGGCCCGCAACGCGGTCGTCGACGTCGTCACCGATCCGGTCAACGGCCTCGGGATGAACATCTTTCGCTACAACATCGGCGGCGGCGAGAACCCGGCGCACGATCACATGCGGCAGTACGGCGAGATGCCGGGCTTCCAGGCGGCCGACGGGACGTGGGACTGGACCGCCGACGCGAGCCAGCGCGCCGTGCTGCAGCGGATCGTCGACACCGCACCCGCCTCCGGCGGCAACTTGATCCTGGAGGCGTTCTCCAATTCGCCGCCCTACTGGATGACGAAGAGCGGCTGCGCTTCCGGCAACAGCGACGGCTCGAACAACCTGAAGGACGACAGCTACGACGCGTTCGCCGACTATCTGACCGAGGTGGTCAAGCACTTCCGCGACAGCTGGGGCACCACCTTCCGCACGCTGGAGCCGCTCAACGAACCGAACGCCAGCTGGTGGACCGCGAACGGCGGCCAGGAGGGCTGCCACTTCTCGCCCAGCAACCAGCAGACGATCATCAAGGCCGTCGGCGCGAAGCTGGCGTCGAAGGGGCTGACCGCGACGACCGTCGCCGCCTCCGACGAGAACAGCATCGACGACGCCTACAACAACATGCGCGCGTTCGACGCGGCGTCGCTGGCGGCCATGAGCCAGATGAACACGCACAGCTACAGCGGCAGCCGGCGCGCCGACCTGCGCACGCTGGCGACCAGCAAGGGCAAGCGCCTCTGGCAGTCGGAGTCCGGGCCGCTCAGCCAGACGCTGGCCGACGACACCGAGGCGGCGCTGTTCATGGCCGGGCGGATCATCACCGACCTGCGCGACATGCAGGCCGAGGCGTGGGTCGACTGGCAGGTGGGCGATCCGAGCCGCAACTGGGCCTGCTTCGCGCTCAACGACACGCGCCAGACCTTCACGTATCTGAAGCGGTTCTACATGCAGGCCGGCTTCGGCCGTTACATCCGCCCGGGCGCCACCTTCGTCGACGTCAACAGCTCGGACATGGTCGCCGCCGTCAGCGCCGACGGGCACACGCTGGCGCTGGTCGTGCGCAACGGCGACACCGCGGCCAGCAAGGGCTTCACCTTCGACCTGACCGCGCTGCCGTCCGTGGCCGCGACGGCCGAGGCGCACCGGACGTCGCGCAGCGAGAACCTGGTCTCGCTGACGGCGGCGGCGATCCAGGACTGGAGCTTCGTCGCGACCGTGACGCCCGGATCGATCACGACGTTCGTGATCGCGATGCCGTGAGCATGCACGCCGGCTAGGTCAGCCGGGCGCCGGCGGCGGCGGCCCAGCGCGCGACGTAGGCGCGCGCCTCGGCGGGAATGGCGGCGGCGGGGACGAAGAAGCGTCCCTCGCTGTTCTTGCCGTGGAAGAACCAGTAGGCGCGGTAGCGCGTGACGCTGCGGATTGACGTCCACGGCATCCCGACGTTCATGAGCGCGGACTCGAGGCGCAGCCCGGTTGCGTCGAGAGACAGCACGAAGTCTTTTCCGACGTACGGGTCGAGAGCTCTCGTCGCTCGGTTCAGCCGCGCCAGGAACCACCAGACGGTGATGGCCGGAAACGCGAGCGCGCCGATGAAGCGCGCGTTCCCGAGCGGTCGCCAGATCGCGCACAGCAGCGTCAGCAGCGCGATCCCGATCAGGAACCCCAACCACTCGCCCGCGGTCGACCAGATTGCGCCGCGCACGTCCGCCGTCGTCAGCTGGTAACGCACGGTGAAGCGCGTCTGTTCGTCCGCCTCGTTCATCGCGCATCGATGATAACGCAGCGGCGCGCGCCGGCGTACCATCTAGGGCCCATGCGCTCTGGCGCCGCACGTCGTCACGCGGTCATCACCGCCGCTGTCATCGGCCTGGCGGGCGCGGCCGGCTGCAGCGAGCACAGCGACGCCGGCGCGACGACCTTCGCCGCCGCCGCGCCGCTGCCGTGGGTCGATCCGGCGCGCTGCCTGCCGTCGTGCACGCACACCGTCGAGCCGGACCTGGTGACCGTCGACGCGTCGGCGCGGCTGGCGGCGGACGGGGCGTACCAGCTGCGCGCCGACGCGCAGCCGGCGCTGGCGGCGCTGATCGCGGGGGCCGCCGCCGCGTCGTTGACCGTGTCGATCGGCGACGCCCACCGCACGTACGACCAGCAGGCGATGCTGTGGGATCAGCTGAGCGTCAGCGAGCCGGGACGCGCCGCCCGCCCCGGACACAGCGAGCACGAGGCGGGGCTGGCGGTCGACCTCGGCTTCGCGCCCGACGCCGCGGGCGACTGGAGCGCGGCGAACGCCTGGCAGTACGGCTTCGTGCTCAGCTACCCGCAGGGGAAACAGAAGACGACGGGCTTCCGCTACGAGCCGTGGCACTTCCGCTTCGTCGGCAGCGCCGCCGCCGCCGACCTGCACGCCCGCCCCGGCCTGACGCTGGAGGAGTGGTTCCGCGCGTCGCCCGAGCGCGGCGTGTCGGGCGATTGCTCCGACTGCCCGCTCGCGGGCTCGCGCGGCGCGTGCGACGGCGTGTCCGCGGACGGCCTGTGCGACGCCACCGTGCTGACCTGGTGCTTCGAAGGCACGCTGACCCAGGTCGACTGCACGACCTCTGGCCTCGCCTGCGAGCCCGACCCCGCCACCGACGGCGCCACCTGCCTCTGATTCCTGAGAGGGGCCGCACGACCCGCTTCATGGATCCGTGATCGTCGCGGAGACGACGTGCCATATCAGGACATGTCCCGAATTGTCCCGCTCCACCGATTCGAGTGAGATCGCCGTCGTCCGAGGAGCTCCTGATGCGCAGCGCACGCGTGGCGGTTTCGTCTCTCTTGCTGACGGCGCTCGCCGGCGCCGGCTGCGGCGACAAGGGCGGCGGCGGCGCGGGCCCCGGGTCCGGCGACGCCGGCGTCCTGGATCTGGCCCTCGACGTCGAGGTGGACCTCGGCTCCGACGTGGCGGTCGTGATCACCTCCGTGCCCGCCGACTGGTCGCGCCCCGCAGACTGCCACGGCGTCGGCGAGCTGTGCGACGGGCTCGGGTGCGGCGACGGCGGCATGTGCCAGCTGCTCGGCAGCGTCTGCACGCCGCTCGTCGACATCAACAATCCGCCCGGCTTCTCGGTCGACACGCCGTACTGCCTGGCGTACGTCTGCATGACCTACGATCAGGCGTCGTGCTTCTGCACCGGCCCCGCGGCGGCGCAGTACCCGCTGTGCAACAGCGGCCCGGCGGGCGTGGCGGGCCTGTGCGTGGGCGAGGGATCGGCGTGCGACGAGACCGCGTGCTGCAACGGACTCGGCTGCATCGCGCTCTCGCCGACCAACAAGGCGTGCTACCGGCGCTGCGCGGCCGGCGGCGACTGCGACACCGGCTGCTGCACCGATTGGCGCGACACGGGCGATCAGCTGTGCGCGGCGCAGACCGCGTGCGCGGCCCCGTGCACGAAGCGCGGCCAGACCTGCGCCAGCAACGCCGACTGCTGCAACGGCGTCTGCGTCATGGACGCGAACCCCGACTGGAACGGCTGCCGCCCCGGATGCACGACCAACGCCGACTGCGACACCGGCTGCTGCACGCTGTTCGCGAATTCGACCACCGGGTTCTGCACGGACGCCGGCTATTGCGGTTGCGGGGCGGCGTGCGCCGCCGGGTCGAGCTGCACGACCTTCGACAACCGGACCTATGCGTGCCGCCCCGATTGCACCGACGCCGCGGACTGCGCGTCGCAGTGCTGCTCGGGCGACATCCCCGGCGCGGACCACGGCGTCTGCCTGACCACCGAGTGCGGTTGCCCGGGCGGCTGCATGCCCGGCGAGGCCTGCCTCAGCGACGATGGCGGCGCCACCTACGCGTGCGTGAAGAAATGCACGCAGGCGTCCGACTGCTCGAGCATGTGCTGCTCGCAGCCCATCCCCGACAAGACCTATGGCACCTGCCTGCTCCCCGCCGCCTGCGGCCTCTGATCCCAAGCTTTCCCGGGAGGGAGGAGAATCAGTGGGAAGGGCCCACGATCCAATCCGCTTTCCTTTTCCCGGCGGCCTCTGATCCCCTCTCCCCGCTCCGCGGAGAGAGGGTTAGGGTGAGGGGAGGTCGAGGCCAGCCCATGCCCAAGCCGATCGTGAATCTCGTCGGTGCGACCGTCGCGGACCTGGCTGCCCGGGTGGGCGGGCAGGTGACCGGCCCGCTGTCGTGGTTCGACGGCTTCTGGGACTTCGTCGTGGAGAACCGCGTGCGCCTGGCGCGCGAGCCGGCCTGGGCGATCGCGGGCGTATCTCGGCTGCCGTGGGTGATCGTGCTGCTCGCACCCGGCGAGGCTGCCGTCACGCAGTTCGAGGCGTACCTGTTCGTGGAGGCGAAGGATCACCGGCCCGGCGTGACGGCGCCGTGGCCGGTGTCCAGCGTCGCGCTGGACAGCGCGGAGGCGCCGCGGGTGGGCGCGCGCGATCGGTTCGATCGGCCCTACGACGTCGGCCTTGCCGACCAGCTCCGGCGGCGAGGTTTCGCACCCGCGGCCGGGTACTGGGGCGTTCGTTGCGACGCCCGCGTGGCGCGCGACGACAGCGGCGGCGTCGAGCGGGCGCGCGCGATCCTGACGGCGCTGCCCGAGGCGCTTCCGCTCGCGCTGGCGCTGGCGGCACGCCTGCCCGCATGATGTCGTCACAGCCACCGTGGAACTGACCGAAGACCAGATTCGCTACGGCATCAGCCACGCGAAGTGCAGCGACCCCGCCCGGCGGCGCGTCGTCGAGGTGGCGGAGCACCGGGGCGAGCCGACGCTGGCCATCAATTGCACCCAGCTGGGCGGCACCTTCACGCCGCAGTTCGCGTCCGCCAAGGAGAAGAAGCGAATCCTGCGCGAGTGGTGCGACTACTTGAAGGCGAACCCTGGGAGCTTCACGTCGCTCGCCTTCGGGACGCGCATGCCGCAGGAGCTGTTCGACGCCGTCTGCCACCAGCGCGCGCTCGTCCACCTGGCGATCAAGTGGGGCGCCTACGAGGACCTGTCCGCCCTGGCGAAGATGCGGGCCCTGCGCGTGCTGCACATCGGGTCAGGCGCGCGCGTCGGCAGCCTCGCCCCGCTGACCGAGCTGACGGAGTTGATGGCGCTGTCCGTCGAGAACTTCCAGAAGATCACCGACTACGCGCCGCTGACGCGGCTGCGGAAGCTGCAGAGCCTGAGCATCGAGGGCGACATCCTCGGTCCGCAGCACATCAAGCCCGATTCGCTGGAATTTCTGCGCGAGATGCCGCAGCTCCGCGCCTTCCGTTTGATCGGCGCGCGGCTTCAGAGCAAGGACTACCGCCCGGTCCTGGCGCTGCAGAACCTCGAGCACCTGACGCTGACGCCGAGGCCCGAGGTCAAGGCCGTGCACGCGGAGCTCGCCGGGCTGCCGAAGCTGCAGTGGGGGTGGGTCAAGGAGAAGCCGGAGTTGTTCCAGTCCTGAGTGACCCGCCCTCACGCTGATCTCGGTCCTCTAGTCCCTCCGAGAAGACGAGAAGAGGATGAACCGATACCCGAGCTCGCCCTCGTAGTACGCGAGCGTCGGCGTGCAGATGATCAGGGTGCCGTCCCAGCGGCCGTGGACTTCGTCGACGGCGTCGTCGATCGGCAGGGTGCGGCCGTCGATCTCGGTGGACGTCGACAGCACGTAGCCGTTCGGGCCGGCGCCGCGGCCGCGGAGCTCGGTCAGGTAGCCGCGGCTGGAGTCCTGGCTGCGGGACAGGCGGACCTTCAGGCGCGGGTCGAAGTCGGAGCCGCCGTGCAGGGCGGCCAGGAACCTCGGGCGCAGGCTGGGCGAGACGACGAAGCCGGAGTAGCGGGCGCGCTTCGGGCGCACGACGAACGTGTTCACGAATTCGAGCTCGAGGTTGGTGTTGATTGTCGCGGTCATGGTGTTGCCTCATTGCAGGAGCAGGTCGCGGGCAGGATCGAACGACGGGTCGAGGCCGACGGACGTCGGCTCGATGTCGAACGCGTCGAGCTGGCCGACGAGATGGGAGATGACCTCGTAGTAGGCCATCGCGCGGCCCTGCTGGAACGCGACGGCGGCCAGGGTCTCCTGGAAGTTGCGCGAATCGTCGCGGGCGCGTCGCGCGCGCTGGAGGAGGTCGTGCAGGTTGTCGAACAGGAAGAGTCGGTACTTGTCGTTGTTCATGGCGTTCACTTGAATCGGCGATAGTTGGGTGTGCGGGCGTGGTTAAGGCGCAAATAGTCGAGATGCCCGTGGCGCTGTAGGATCGCGCGCGTGAGATCAATCGCGGCGATCGTGGGTGTGCTGCTGGTCGGGTCGGCAGTGGCGGGTCCGGATGGACCGGCGCGCGTGGCGTGCACGCAGAAGACGTTCCCGAACATCCAGGGTCAGAACGCCGTCGCGCTGGCGCGCCAGGCGAACGGCTCGTACACGGCGACGTACGAGGCGTACGCGGCGCCGAAGACGAAGAAGGGTCTCACCTGCCGGTTCGACGCCGATCCGATGGTGTTTCACTGCCTCACCGCGAACGCGAGCTGGGGGGTGTTCGGGAAGAAAGTCGACGAGCGGTCGATCGACGGCGATGGGAAGGCGAAGGACGAGCGGGTGTATGTGATCGAGGCGGTGAAGACGCCGGCGGGCGAGCCGCGGGCGGAGCAGACGTTTCGGTTTGGGATCGAGGCGTGCAAGGGGGAAAGGTGACCCTCTCCCTAACCCCCCTAACCCTCTCCCCGCTGCGCGGGGCGAGGGGACCTGATGCGTCTGTTCTGCTTCTCTCTGAGTACGTCCCTCACCCTGGCCCTCTCCCAACGGGAGAGGAAAAAAGACAAGGCGGTTGGCGTCCGGCTCCGCATTTGTCCCCCGCGGAACCGGACGCCTTCCGGAAAATAGGGGCGCCCGCGCGCCGTCCGGAGATCGGGGACGGGCGCCCCCTCAAAGGGGCCGCGCGCTCATGCTTGCGCGCGACCCGCCTTGGTCGTTGCGAAATCGGTGATGACCGACGGCGTCGCCGTGTCGAAACCGACGACGTCGAGCATGCCGGCGTCGTTCGGGTCAGCGATCGTGAACCCGTTCGACACCATGCCGATCACCACCAGCTTTGCGCCGATTCCCATCTTCTGGCGGTACTCGGCCAGCGCCTGTACGGGGTGGATCTGGCCCGCCCACGTCTCGCTGTCCGTGTACACGCAGAAGATGTCGACCGGCACCTTGTTTTCAGCCGCCCACAGCATGGGCAGCGAGCAGTCCGTGCCGCCGAACGGCAGGCCGCTGACCTTCGCCACGACGTCGTCCAGCCGCATGCGCGGCGAGATGGCGAGCGGCGAGAGACCGCGGTGGCCGTTCGTGAACGCGACGAAGTCGTGCTCCGGCTCGACAGCCGCCGTGACCAGGGCCATCGCCGCGCTTCCGACGCGCGGGCTGATGCCCGGCATTCCGGCGATCGCCGGACCGGTCATCGACGCCGATACGTCCAGCGCCAGCAGCGTCCGCGCGCCCGTTGGCGTCAGGGTCTTGAACGAGAGGTAGAAAGCCGCGTCGAGCGCGTCGACGATCTTCTGTCGCGCGTCCCACTTCAGCTTGCCCTTCTCGCCGTGACCCTGCGCGTACGTCTTCAGCGCGACGAGCAGCGCGAGCGGGTGCACCCGCGCCTTCCGCAGCGCCTCGGCGTTCTGAAGCCGAGACACGACGAAGCTCTCCGCATCCGAGTACGACGCGAGCAGGCCGACCTCGGTCATCTTGCCGAGGTTGCGCAGCATCGCCGTCGCACCCATCTGCGGCAGCAACGCCTCCCACACCTGCGGATGCTGCTTCATCTCCGTCGGGACGCACTCGTGCGGCAGGCCGTACTCCGTGACCAGCTCGCACAGCGCCGCGACGTCGGCGCGGTCCTTCAGCCGCTTCGCGCGCTCGAACGCCCAGATGGTCGCCAGCACGCGGTCCGGGTGCGGCGCCTCACCGACGCTGTCCCAGCCCTTGACCATCCAGTTGTAGATGGCCTGGTGCTGCGCGCTCGGCGCGACCGGGTGCGACTTGCGCAGGACGTCGCGGTGCGACCAGCCGTCGCGGCTCTGGTACTTGACGGCCTGGACGGCGAGACGGCCCGCGTCCATGTCGTTGTACCAGCGCGCGAACGCCCGCATGGTGCCCCGGCCCCAGCCGCCGAGCGCCTTGACGTACTCGGCGAAGTGGAACAGGTGCGTGCCGATGCGCGCGACCCGCGGCAGCGCGGCGTGCGCCGCCCGGCGCGTCGGCTCGTCGCCCAGCTTCGCCGCCAGCGCCAGCGCGAACAGCGCCGGGTCGTTCTTGGGCGCGCGGCCCTCGTCCGACACGGCGACGATGCGCGCGACCACGCGCGCGCCGTCCGCGGCGATGCAGCGCAGGACCGCCTCGGCGTTCTCGCGCGTCAGCTTGCGCTCCGACGCGTAGTACGAGCCACCCTCGCTGCCGAGGATCAGGAAGCGATCCAGACGCGTCCAGTCGTCGACCGCCCAGACGTAGCCGCCGTTGTCGTTGCGCACCTGGGCCGTGCCCGGGATCGGCTGCGACTGCGGCGTCGCCTTCAGGTTGAACCACTTCTTCAAGTACTTCATCGACATGGTCAAGCTCCTTTCAACTTCGTTCCTTTCTTTGTTCGTGTTTTCGGCCCGCACCATTGCGGGCGAAGGGTTGTGATCGGTGGAGGTTCGATCGCTCCGGCGAATGCGGTAGTGTCGGCGCGTGGCTGACAACCGCCGCGTGACCCTGACGTTCGGGATCGGCGTGGTCGTCGTCGCGGTGGCCGGCTCCCTCGTCGGCCTGATGCTCTCGCGGCGCTTCGCGGAGAGGGTCGCCGGTCGCGTGACCGCCGACGGCACGTCGGTCGGCACGTTTGCCTCGCCGGTGAAGGACTGCGCGTCGGGGCACGCGTTCGTCCCCGGCTTCTTCGGCGCCGATCTGCGCAGCGGCACCGGCGAGCTGCTGCGCGTCGTCGACAGCGGCGACGGCGCGCGCCTGTGGCTCTATCCGCCAGCGCCCGGACAGGGGCCGCTCGGCATCGGCAAGGCGGACTGCAGTCGCTGGGACGTGCTGGTCGACTGGACGCATGTCACCGTCAACCGCGTGAAGACGGTCAGCGGCCACGTGCGCGTCGACTGCGCCGCCGGCGGCGGCAAGGTGACCGCCGACGTCGACTTCGAACGCTGCGCGCTGTAAGCGCGTCGCGGTGCGCGAGCCAGCCGCGGGACTCGAACCCGCCGTCTCCCGGATACCGGCCGGGCGCAGCGCCGTCTCTGCTTGGCTGGCGAAAAGGCGGCGAAGGGGGGCGGACGAGTGGCCGCCGCTGGGTTTGCTTTTCTGAAGGTAACCCAGCGGCTTCGGTCCGCTTGGTAGCCCCGGCGGGAGTCGAACCCGCGACCTCTCGCTTAGAAGGCGAGCGCTCGTCCGATCGAGCCACGAGGCTGGGGTGGAGGCGGCGGGATTCGAACCCGCGACCGATGATCGTCATCCTTCGGTCCGCGCAGTCTCGGTGCGGGACAAGGATGCGGCGACGAGTCTTGCTCTACCCGCTGAGCTACGCCCCCGTCTGTTGCTGTTCACGCGGCGGGATTCGAACCCGCACTGAAGCCGTTTTTGAGGCGGCTGTCTCTCCCCCTTGGACTACGCGTGAGATAACCATCAGCCGTCGGCTCGCGGCGCGTGGCCGCGAGCGAGGGTTTGGTTGACGATCGTGGAGAGGGCGGGAGTCAAACCCGCATCGCGCTGTTTGCAAGACAGCACTCCGCATCGACGGCCTCCCCGAAGAAACGCCGCGAGCATGTTGGTGCGCTCGGAGTGGTGTTCTACCGTTGAACTACGGGCAAGCCCGGCGGGATTCGAACCCGCATCTCCCCGTTAAGAGCGGGGTAACCGAACACGATCGGCTCGCAAACGTTTCGTGCGCGCCCGGAGATTCGAACTCCGACCGAACCTGGTTTGAGCAGGCTGCCTCTGCCGTTGGGCTAGGCGCGCGTGAGAAGTAGTGAGGTCCCGGGAGACGGACTCGAACCGTCGCAGCGCTGGTTCAGAGCCAGCCCGCCTTCGCCTGAGGATCCCGGAATGACGCCCGAACGGGTCGGGGCTTTCGTGGGCGCGGGAGGGGTCGAACCTCTCGTCGGCCGCTTATCATGCGGCTGCACTACCGTTGTGCTACGCGCCCGGGCGCAGGCTTGGTGCCAGGGACAGGATTTGCACCTGCAACACACCGGTTCTGGGCCGGCGTCCTCTGCTGGTTGGGATACCCTGGCGTCTAACGTGGGTAGCTGCGGCCGGAGTCGAACCGGCACTGAACACGTTCTCGACGTGCTCCCTCTGCCGAAGGTTGGGGTACGCAGCCGCGTGTCGTTGCGATCGTTGCTTTGCGATCCCGGGGGGATTCGAACCCCTCCTCACGCGGTAGACAGCCGCGCAGCCTCACCAGATGCTTACGGGACCAATCGGGTCGTGCGTGCCGCCGGCTGGATTCGAACCAGCAGACGCTGCCTTCGGAGGGCTGCGCCCGTTCCACTTGGCGACGGCGAGTTGCACCAGGGGCAGGGTTCGAACCTGCGATTTGGCGCTTAACAGGCGCCCGCGTTGCCACTTCGCCACCCTGATACGAGACGAGAGAAGAGAGAGCGGACGTGCCGGCCCGGGCCACACCGTGGGGCATCTCCGGCCGAAGCACGCCGTTTTGGGAGTACCGCCCGGGAGTCGAACCCGGCTCTCTTGCTTGGAAGGCAAGGTCCTAGCCGATCGGACAGCGGCACGTGTCGAGCGAAACGAGAGAGCGCGCACCGGGAGTCGAACCCGGTCCCTCTGACTGGCAGTCAGGCATGCAGCCGCGAACACCTTGCGCGCGTGGAGCTCCGCGCCGGACTTGCACCGGCATGGGACGAGGTTGCAGCTCGCCGCCTATCTCTTCGGTCCAGCGGAGCGGATTGTGGAAACAGCGAACGGAGGAGCCGGCGCGGATCGAACGCGCGCGACCGTGGTGCTCCACGGATCGGCCACGGTTTAGCAAACCGGCCTGTTACCAACTCCAGCACGGCTCCATTCGGAACAGCGGTCCCCCCGAGGCGATTCGAACGCCTGAGCCTGGATTCGTAGTCCTGGCCGCGGTCCACTTGCCGGGGGGATGAAACGTGTTTGCGTCGCGTGCGGGATTCGAACCCGCGTTTCCGCCTTGAGAGGGCAGCGTCCTCGGCCGACTAGACGAACGCGACAGGCGCGAATACGAAACGAACTGCGGTAGCCCGTGCGGGTGCTGCCCCCGCGTCACCGCCTTGAAAGAGCGGCAGCCTTGCTGTTAGCCGAACGGGCCGTGAGAAATCAGCGAACGATGTCGCTTCCATCGGTCGCTCCTGCTCGACTGACGAGAGCGGAGGAATCGAACCTCTGGGGCTCATCACCACCACCCCGGTTTTCGGGACCGGTTGCCGACCATTCAGCGGCGCTCTCGATGCGGCTCGTGGAGACGGAGAGAATCGAACCCTCATTTCAGCGCTGCGAACGCCGCGTCCTCCCGTTGGACGACGTCCCCGTCTCTCTCGTGCCTCTTGTCTGGGCGGCAGGAATCGAACCTGCGTGGACCTGGTTCCGGGCCAGGTGGCCAGCCATTGACCCACACCCAGTCGTGAAGCGAATCGCGTGGGGAGGGACGGCTTTGCCGGCCCGAGCCCATCGCGGGAGGTTCGGAACCTTCTCAGGGTTCCGAAGTCGATCGGGGTGACCGGCGGGGATTGAACCCGCACCTCCTCGTTCACAGCGAGGCGTGCACGCCAGTACACCACGGCCACCAGGCGTGTCTTGCAAGCTCCCCGAGCTGGAATCGAACCAACGTCACCGGCTTCAAAGGCCGGCTCACGGCCACCGATCGGGGAACATCGGAGCAAAGTTGAAGAAGAAAGGTGGACGTCACGAACGAAGTGCGCGGCCCGGATGCCCCCAATTGGGCTCGCGCCACAGGGCGGCGCGATCTGGAATCGAACCGATAACGAGCTCACGGCGGCTCATGACGTCAGTACGAGGTGCGGGAGTCGAACCCGCCTCTCCGGTTTGTAGGACCGGGGCCCAGCCACTAGACCAACCTCGCGGTCGGCGCCGCGGGAGTCGAACCCGCACTCTCCTGTTCCCGAAACAGGCGGCTTCCCATCAAGCCTTTGCGCCGATGTCACTTCCGATCACGGATTCCGGGTCTGATGCTGGTCGCCGCCTCGGCGTAGAAGTCGTGCCCGCCCCAGCGGCGGCGCGTGTGACCCTTCAGCCAGCGGACGAACCGTCGCGTGCAAGGTCCGCAGACCGGCACGTCTGGTCGGTGATAGTGGCCGGTCGCCGGGTGAAACGGACCGCCACAACTGAAACACGTCTCCATCGCGTCCTCCTCTCGTGAGTCCCCGGGGAATCGAACCCCGTTCGTCCGGGTAAGAGCCGGGTGCTTCGCCAGCAAAGCTTGGGACTCGTGTGTCGTGCGCTCGCGTGCCGCCGGATGGAGTCGAACCAACTCAGGGCGGATTAAAAATCCGCTGCCCAGACCGTTCGGGCGTCGGCGGCGATCGGTGTGCACCGCCCAGGAATCGAACCTGGCTAGCCCGCGAAGGGCGGGGCGTTTACAGCGCCCCGTGCGTCCCAGCGCTCGGTGCAAGTGACCCGGCCCGCCCGCTCATCGCGAGCGGGCCGGATTTTTTTCGCGTCAGTGATCCAGCGTGACGTTCCAGTACGGGCGCCACTCGTCGGGCACGCGACGGCCGTCCATCTTGACCGTCACGGTCGGCAGATAGCGCGGCTTCGCCGGCTTGCGCAGCAGCGTCATCGACGCCTGCTGCGGCGTCCGGTTGGCCTTGAGGCTGTTGCACGGCACGCACGCCGACACGATGTTGTCCCACGCCGTGCGGCCGCCGGCCGCGCGGGGCACGACGTGATCGAACGTCAGGTCCTCCGCGAGCAGCTGCGTTCCGCAGTACTGGCAGGTGAAGCGATCCCGCGTGTAGATGTTGAGACGCGAGAACTTGATCGCCTGCCGGTCGCGCCGGAACCGCCGCAAGAGGCGAACCACGGCGGGCATCGGATAGTCACGGCCGACGCACTTGATCGTGCGGTCGCGGCTGTACTCGATCACCTCGATCTTGCCGAGGAACAGATCCGTGATGGCGCGCGTCCACGGCTCCACGCGCAACGGCTGCCAGTCACTGTCCAGGAACAGAACAATCGTCATGGTTCACCTCCTTTCTCGTTTGGTTCTCCTTCTTCGAATGGAGCCCCGCGACCGACTCGAACGGTCCTCTCCCGGGTACGGGCCGGGTGCGTCGCCGTCAACGCTTGCAGGGCAGGGCACGGCGCCGTCCCACCAGACGGACGCCGAC
>DATBHU010000178.1:0-9014 GCA_036557265.1 Polyangia bacterium | reverse complement strand
GTCGGCGCCGGTCGAGCCGTACATCATGTCCGCGTCGTCGGGGCCGATGCCCGTGTCGGTGCCGAACAACACGCGGTTCTGGTACTTGGCGTAGAAGCGCCGCATCTTCTCCTGCGGGTGGCGGCCGATTTCGGGCACGCGCGCGGCGGTGTCGATGAAGAAGTTCGGATACTTGTCCAGCATGCGCGCGACGTTGTCGGGGTCCTCCGGGTCGTTGCCGAAGTGGACGCCGATGAAGGTGGTCTTCTTGTGGCGCGCGACCAGCCGTTCGAACGCGTCGTACAGCTGTTGCCACGACGGGATCCCGGGGCCGGCGAACGACCACTCGGGGTGCACGCGCAGCTCGTCCCAGCGCTCGTTGTCGGGCGACACCGGCCTCCAGAACGCCTTCGGATCGCCGACGTGGATCGCGACCGGCATGCCCAGCGCGCCGGCCCGCTCGAACAGCGGATCGAGGCCCGGATCGTCGACGGCCAGCAGGTGCTGGCCGTCCGGCGCCGGGTAGCCGAGGCCGAGGCCCTTGGTGATCTTGAGGCCGCGCGCGCCCAGGCGCTGGCCCTCGGCCAGCTCGGCGGCCATCGCCTCGCCGTAGTTTTTCACCGCCCGCACCAGCTTGAAGTTCGGCGTCATGAACACGGCGATGCGCCCGCCGCCGCCGGCCGCCGCGGCCAGCTGGGTCTCGAGGAAGTCGCGGGGCGGGCCCGGGAACATCCCGGAGAGGTTGACGACGCCGTCGATCCCCCATTCGTCCATCAACCGCACGGCGCGCGGGACGCCGTCGGGCCCGATGTGCGTGTGGACGTCGATGCGGTGAAAGCGGCGGCGCGGCGCCGCGCCCGCCGTCGGTGGCGCCGCGCTCGCCGTCGACGGCGACGCGGTCTTCGCGGCGCCGTCGGCCGCGACCGCGGCGGCCTCGGCGGCCGGCGCGCCGCGCCGGCACGAGCCCGCCGCCAGCGCCACGGCGGTGAGCACGAGCGCGCGCGCGCCAGGCATCGCCCTCACCTCACGGGTCCGACGGGGTCAGGATCTCGACGTCGGGAGGCTTCTTCTCGCCGGTGTCGGCGGGCGCGGAAGGCTTCTCGCTGCCCCCGACGCGCTTCAGCTTGGCGTTGAACTTCAGCGACAGCGCGCCGGCCTTGCCGCGGGCCCAGTCGGAGCCGCTGATCATGCGCTCGTACATCTCGTAGCCGTCCTTCTTGATCGAGATCGCGTGCGTCCCGTCGGCGGTGACGTCCTTGCTGGAGAACGGCGTCGTCCCGACCGGCACGCCGTCGATGACGACGTCGGCGCCCGCCGGGCTGGACGTGATCTTGAGGACCGGCCGCTCGGTCAGCGTCGGCGTCGCCGCCTCCGTGGTCTTGGCCGTGTCGCCCGACTTCTCGCCGTCGGCGGGCTTGGCGCCGTCGGCGGGCTTCGCGGTCTCCGCGGTCTTGGCCGTGTCGCTCGCCTTGGCGGTGTCACCCGCGGGCTTGGTCTCGTCACCGGCGTGCTTCTCGCCCGCGGCCTCCTCGGGCTTGTCGCCTGCCGGCTTCGCCGCCTTCGTCGCGTCGGCGGCCGCGGCGGCCGCCTTCTCGCGCCGGTGCGACCTCCCGGACGACGAGCCCTCCTCGCCGCGCGCGGACTTCTCGCTCGACTTGCCGGTGCTCTGCTTCTCCGGCTTCGCGGCCTCGGGCTTGGTTGTCTTCTCGACTTGCTCGGCTTGCCCGGCTTGCGCCTCGGGCTTGGCGGCTGTCTTCCCGGCGCTGTCGTCCGGCTTGGCCGCCTTGGCCGTGTTGTCCGCGGCCTTCTCGTTCGCCTCGTTGGCCGGGCCGGTCGCCTCGGGCGCCACGGCCGCGCCGCCGGCGCCCGTCGCCGGTTGCGGAGGGGGCGGGGGCGGGTTGACGTTCTGGCCGGCCGCGAACGGCGGCGCGGCGGCCGCCGCGGCGATCGCCGCCGCCTCGCGCTTGGCGCGCTCGCTCTTGTAGTAACGGAAGCCCACAGCGCCACCGCCGCCCGCGATCAGCAGGAGCGCCACGACGTAGTACGGGGTCTTGCTGCGGCGCCGGTAGTAGCGCGTGTCGCTGCGGAAGCGGCCGCTCTCCGTCGCCGTCGGACGGTCGGTGGTGATCCGGAGCGGCACGCCGGATTTCGCCGTGACCGAGCCGGTCGGCGGGATGGTGGGGGCGGCCGGTTTCATCGGCGGCGGCGGCGCGGCCGGCTTGGCCGCCGGCGCGCTGCCCGAATCGACCAGCGACGCGAGCGGCGCGTCGAGCGGCGCGGGCGGCTTCGGGCCCGACGCGGGGGCCGGGGCGGCGCTCGCCATCCCCAGCATCGTCGCGGCCAGGCCGTCGACCTTGTCCGCGCCAAAGCCGCCCTTGCCGTGGCCGTCGTTCGCTTGCCCGTCTTTCAGCTGCCCGTCTTTCGCTTGCCCGTCTTTCAGCTGCCCGTCTTTCAGCTGCCCGTCCTGGGGATCGACCTCCCGCCGCTGCGTCAGATCGCCCTCCGCGATCAGGTCGCCCGCATCGATCGGGACGCCGTCGTCGGCCAGCGCCTCAGCCTGTCCCGTGACCGCCTCGGTGGCGGAGAACTCCTGCGACGCGGCCGAGTCGAACACCTTCGTCGGCTCGTCCTCGCCGAGCGACTGCGACGTCTCCGGTTTGATCACCGTCTGAGGCACCGGCAGGACCGGCGCCGGGCCGCCTTTCTCCTCGAGAACGGACAGCGCCTTGTCGATGTCGGCGGCCGTCGGTGCCTCGAACAGCGCGGACGGCGCGGGCACGGTGCGCAGGCCGCCGCTGGTCGTGCGCGGCCGCGTGAAGATGCTGCTCGATCCCGTCGCGTGCTGGCCGGAGCGCGTCGCCGAGACCGGCATCGCAGCCACCGGCGCCGCGCCGGCGGACAGCGGGCTGGGCGCGGGCGCCGGCACGGCCGGCTTCTCCAGATTCACCTGCACGGGAGGAGGCGGCGGCGGCCCCGACGGGCGCGCCGCCTGCGACTCCAGCGTCGCGAACGCGCCCGACGGGCGGCGCACCGCCATGCCGGCGCCCGCCTTGGCGATCGATCCCGGCGCGACCCCGCTCTGCTGCAGGCGGATCTTCTCTTCCAGGATCGTGTCCAGCGTCGTCTGGCTCTCGGTCGTCAGGCGGTCGAAGCGAACGCCCATCCCCGGCGTCACGCCGGCCCGCGCCGGATCGTGCTCGCGAATCCATACCACCGTGCCGTCGCCCTGGAACAGCGGCGCCGTGTCGACCAGCTGGAAGTCGAGCTTCAGCCGCGTGCCGACCGGCAGCGGTTCGCGCGTCCGGATGAAGACTCCGCCGCGGCTCACATCGACGCCGTAGCGCTCGATGAACTGCTGCAAGCTCTCGCTGCGAAACTTGATCCGGAGGTTGACGGGACCGCGTGTGTCTTTGTCAGTGGGCTCGGCCATGTGCGTGCGGCGGTGAACCGGTCAGACGACTATAAGCCTGATCCGGCTCTGATTATCCCTGATATTGTTTCGAAATCACGCGCGCTGCCTTCTGCTTCGGTCTGGTTCTTCCGGTCGCGGTTGCCGTGGCGGGTCCCGACGCGTCGTCGCCGTCGTCGCCGCCCGCACCGGCGGCCGTGACGCCGCCCGCGCCACAGCCTTCCGAGCCGCTGCGGGTCGCGCACGGCGCGGTCGCGTCGGACCATCCGTCGGCATCGGCGGCGGGGCTGGCGGCGCTAAAGGCGGGCGGCAACGCCGTCGATGCCGCCTGTGCGACCGCGCTCGCGCTGGGCGTTGTGCACCCCGAGTCCTCCGGGATCGGCGGCGGTGCGTTCGTGCTGGTCTACATCGCCAAGGAGAGGAAGACCTACGCGCTGGACGCGCGCGAGCGCGCGCCCGCCGCGATCACGCCCGCCGCCTACATCAAGGATGGCCACGCGGTGCCCGCGCTCTCGCAGCGGGGCGGGCTGGCGGTGGCGGTGCCGGGCGAGGTGCGCGGTCTCGGTGAGATGGTGCGGCGCTGGGGCAAGCTGCCGTTCCGCCGCTGCGTCGAGCCGGCGCAGCGGCTGGCGGCGCGCGGGTTCCCGGTGTCGTCGCGGCTGGCGGGCAGCCTGGCCGGCCTCGAGCGCGACGACGGTCACGGCGACGCCAGATTTCTGGAGTTGTTCGCGAGCAAGCCGCTGCACGCGGGCGACACCTGGCGCCGCCCCGATCTCGCTTGGACGCTGGGCAAGCTGCGCGCCGGGCCCGACGCCTTCTACAAGGGCGAGGTGGCGAAGGAGATCGTGACGGCGGTGCGTGCGGGCGGCGGCGTGATGACCGCCGACGATCTGACCAGCTACGCCACCGTCGATCGGGCGCCGGTCGAGACCGGCTACCGCGGGCTGCGCGTGCTGTCGATGCCGCCGTCGTCGTCGGGCGGCGTCGCGCTGGTCGAGACGCTCGGGGTCCTGGCGGCGCACGACCCCTCGGGGCCCGAGGCGGCGCGCCAGGTCCGTGGCAGCGCGGCCCAGCTGCACACGCTCGCCGAGGCGTTCAAGCACGCGTTCGCCGATCGCGCGCGCTACCTGGGCGATACCGACTTCGTCACCGTCGACGTCGCGCACCTGACCTCGCCCGCGTACCACGCCGAGCTGGCCCGGCGGATCAAGCCGGGCGCGGTGCTGCCGCGCGACGCCTACGGGACGCTCGGGCCGGCGCCCGCGCCGCGCAAGGACGGGGGGACGACGCACCTGTCGGTGATCGACGCCGAGGGGAACGCTGTCGCGCTGACCACCACCGTCAACCTGGGCTTCGGCGCCCACCTGGTGGCGGGCAAGACCGGCATCGTGCTGAACGACGAGATGGACGACTTCTCCCTGCAGCCCGGCGTGCCGAACGCGTTCGGTCTGATCGGCAACGAGCAGAACGCGATCGCGCCGCGCAAGCGCCCGCTGTCGTCGATGACGCCGACCATCGCGCTCGACGACGGCGGCCGCGTGCGCGTCGTGGTCGGCGCCGCGGGCGGGCCGACGATCATCACCGCGACCGCCCAGGTGTTCATGAACGTGGTCGACTGGAAGCTGAACGCGCAGGCGGCGATCGTCGCGCCGCGCATCCACGACCAGTGGTTTCCGGATCTCCTGGGCGTCGAACCGGAGATCGGGCCCGACGTGATCGCGGCGCTCGGCAAGATGGGCCACAAGGTGAAGACGTTCCCGCACATCGGCACGGTCAACCTGCTGGTGCGCACCGACGCGGGGATCGAGGCGGCGGCGGAGCCGCGCAGCCCGAGCAAGCCGGCCGGTTACTGATCGTGGCCGCGCGGCGATCGCGACATCTCGGACTGGATCTTCTGCGAAAAGCCGTGAAACTCGAGAGCCGATGCCCGCCCGCCGAATCTCCAAGATCCTGATCGCCAACCGCGGCGAGATCGCGTGCCGCGTGATCCGCGCCTGCCGCGAGCTGGACCTGCGCACGGTCGCCGTGCACTCCGACGCCGACGCGGCGGCGCTGCACGTGCGCCTGGCCGACGAGGCGGTCGCGATCGGGCCGGCGCCGGCGCGCGAGAGCTACCTGCGCGCCGACAAGATCGTCGACGCCATCAAGCAGACCGGCGCGGACGCCGTCCACCCCGGCTACGGCTTCCTGTCCGAGAACGCCGACTTCGCCGAGGCGGTGGCGGCCGCGGGCGCGACGTTCATCGGCCCGCCGCCCGCCGCGATCCGCGCCATGGGCGGCAAGACCAGCGCGCGCGCGCGCATGCAGGCGGCGGGCGTCCCGGTCGTCCCCGGCGACAACGGCGAGGGCGGGCGCGGGTTCGCGACCGCGGCGGCGGCCAAGGCGGCGGCGGCGCGCGTCGGCTACCCGGTGATGTTGAAGGCGGCGGCGGGCGGGGGCGGGCGGGGCATGCGCCTCGTCGACGGCGAGGACAAGCTGGAGGCGGCCCTGGCGGGCGCGCAGCGCGAGGCCAAGTCGGCCTTCGGCGACGACACCATCTATATAGAGAAGGCGATCGTCCGGCCGCGCCACATCGAGATCCAGGTGTTCGGCGACGAGCACGGCGGCGCCGTGCACCTGTACGAGCGCGACTGTTCCATCCAGCGCCGCAACCAGAAGGTGATCGAGGAGTCGCCGTCGCCCGCCATCGACGACGAGCTGCGCGCGCGCATGGGGGAGGTGGCGGTGCGGGCGGCGCGCTCGGTCGGCTACGTCGGCGCCGGCACCATCGAGATGCTGTTCGATTCGGCGGCGCGCAGCTTCTACTTCCTGGAGATGAACACGCGCCTGCAGGTCGAGCACCCGATCACCGAGATGGTGACGGGGGTCGACCTGGTGCGCTGGCAGATCGCCGTCGCCCAGGGCGAGCGCCTGCCCCTGGCGCAGGAGGCGATCCCGCGGCGCGGCGCCGCCATCGAGTGCCGCGTCTACGCGGAGGACCCGGTGAAGTTCCTGCCGTCGCCCGGCACCATCACCTCGCTGCGCGTGCCGTCGGGTCCGGGCGTGCGCGACGACTCGGGCGTCGTCGCGGGCAGCGTCATCTCCGTCCACTACGACCCGATGATCTCGAAGCTGGCGGTCTGGGCGGACGGGCGGCCGGCGGCGATCGAACGGATGCGGCGCGCGCTCGGCGAGTACCACGTCGGCGGCATCAAGACCAACCTGCCGTTCCACCGCCAGGTGATGCGCCACCCGGCGTTCATCGCCGGCGAGTACGACACCGGCTTCATCGAGCGGCACAGGGCGGCGCTGGCGCCGGCCGCCGCCGACGACGAGACGGCGACGCTGGCGGCGATCGCGGCGGCGGCGCAGGCCGCGACCGAAGCCGCCGAGACCGCCGGTGCGCTAGATCTGTCGCGCACGCAGCCGTCCGCGTGGAGAAACGATAGAAAGGATTGAGCACCGCCGCGGCCGCTTCCGAGGATCCTGCCCCGCGTTCGAAGGCGCTCTTGCTGGTCGCGTTCGCGACCGTCTACGTCGTCTGGGGATCGACGTACCTGGCGATCCGCGTGGGCGTCGCCCACTGGCCGCCGCTCTGGATGGCGGCGGTCCGCTTCGCGATCGCGGGCGGGGGACTCTACGCCGTGCTGCGGCTGCGCGGGGCGCCCGCGCCGGGCCGGCGCGCCTGGCTGGCGGCGGGGGTGGTCGGCGGGCTGATGCTCGGCGGCGGCAACGGCACCGTCTGCTGGGCCGAGCAGTGGGTGCCGTCGGGCGAGGCCGCGCTGATCCTCGCGGCGGGGCCGCTGTTCACGGTGCTGTTGCCCTGGATGTATCGCGTGGGGGAGCGACGGCTCCGCCGGCGCGAGCCCGTCGCGGGGGGATCGGGACCCTCTCAGGGTCCCGAATTCGATCGGCGCGCGCCGGCGCCGCGGCCGCCGGTCGCGCTGGGCGTCGTCATCGGCCTGGTGGGCGTGGGTGTGCTGATCGGCGGCGGCGGCCACGGCGCGGGGGGGGCGGGCGGCCGCGCGCTGCTGCTCGGGCGGCTGTCGTTGCTGGGCGCGAGCCTCAGCTGGGTGGTCGGTTCGCTGATCCAGCATCGCCTGCCGCTGCCGAAGTCGGTGGGGCTGGCGGCGGCGATGGAGATGGTCGTCGCGGCGCCTCTGTTGACGGTGGCCGCGGCCGCGCACGGCGATCTGGCGCGCTTCCACTTCGCCGCCATCACGCCCGGCGCGTGGGCGGCGCTGGCGTACCTGGTCGTGTTCGGCAGCCTGGCCGGCTTCGGGTCGTACCTCTACGTCCTGGTCCACGCCGGTCCGGCGCGCGCGTCGACCGGCGCGTTCGTCAACCCGCTCATCGCCGTCGTCCTCGGGGCGGCGCTGGCGGGCGAACCGCTGAGCGCGCGTACGGCGCTCGCCGCCGCGATCATCATCGCCGCCGTCGCGGGCGTCATCTTCGGCACGGCGCGCCGCTGAGCGCTGGTCCGGATGGACCGCGACCTGGAACTGGCTTACGGTCCCCCGCATGCGAAGAACCATGACCAAGCTGGTGTTCGGAGTGGCCCTCGTGTCGATGACGTCGGTCGGGGCCTGGGCGCTGGCCGAGGGCGCCGCGAAGGACGACAAGGCCGCGACGCTGGAGCTGATGCGCACGATCGTCCCCAGGGGCGCGTACGACGCGATGCTGGATCAGATGTACACGCAGATGTCCGCGACCATGCAGCAGATGGGCGGCAAGTCGATCCCGGCCTCCAAGCAGAAGGCGCTGAAGGAAGCCGTCCAGGAGAGCCTCCCCTACGACGACCTGGTCAGCTGGTCGGCCGACGTCTACAGCAAGCACTTCAACCGCAAGGAGATCGACGACCTGGCGACGTTCTACAAGACGCCGACGGGTAAGAAGATGGCGGCGATGCTGCCCACGCTGTCGGGCGAGGTCGGCGCGAAGATGGCGCCGCTGCTGATGACCCGCTTGCCGGCGGCGATGAAGAAGCACGGCCTCGAATAGCATTATCATCGTAGCTAGTGCCCTTGCGTTTCACACACATCAGGCTTGAGAACTGGCGCAACTTCTTAGCCGTTGATGCGCCCCTTGAGCGTCGGGTGTTTCTGGTTGGGCCAAACGCGTCAGGAAAATCGAATTTCTTGGACGCGTTTAGATTCCTGCGTGACATAGCGGATCCGGAACGGGGAGGGTTTCAGTCGGCCGTAAAGTCTCGGGGGGGCGTCTCGCAAATCAGATCGCTGCACGCGCGTCGGTACCCGAACGTTACGATCGAAGTGGAACTGCTGCTGGACGACGAGGTACGGTGGACCTACCGCATCGAGTTCACCCAAGACAACCAGCGTTCACCCGTCATCCAGCGCGAAATGGTGAAGCGGGGCGACGAGGTCCTCCGGAACCGTCCGGACAGTGCCGATCAGGAAGATAAGAATCTCCTGACTCAGACGCATCTCCAGCAGACGAATGCGAACAAGCCCTTTCGGGCTCTCCAGGAGGCGTTTTCTAAGGTTCAGTACCTCCACATCGTTCCCCAGCTAGTCCGCGAACCGGATCGCTCTGTAGGACGAACGCATGATCCATACGGGGGAGATTTCTTAGAGCAGGTCGCTGCGACGCCGAAGAAAATACTGGAGTCACGCCTTCGCCGGAT
>DATBHU010000177.1:0-9483 GCA_036557265.1 Polyangia bacterium | reverse complement strand
GATCCCCCTCTCCCTTTGGGAGAGGGTCGGGGTGAGGGACCGCGTCCTCTCCCTTACAGGTGGGTGGCGCGGCGACCCGGACCTACGGGTTTTCCGGGGCGGGGGGCGGGGCGGGAGGCGCCGGCTTGGGGGCCGGTTCGGGGGGCGGCAGCTGTGATGGATCGGGGGCCATCATGCTCTTGAGATCGATCGAGTGGACGCGCTCGCGCTCCTTCGTGCCCACGCGTTCGACGGCCTTCTTGTGGGCGGTCGGCTCGCGCGCGGGCTTCTCGGGCTTCGCTTCTTGCTTGCCGTCGTCCTTGCGCTCGTTCTTTCGATCTTCCGCCGCCGCGCCTTGGTCCGCGCCCGGCGCCGTCTTGGCGGCCGCGGGGGCCGGCTCGATCTTCTGCTTCTCCACGGCGGGCTTCGCCTCGACCGGGCCCGCGCCGGGGCGACCGGGCGCCTTCGTGCCGCCGGCTTGATCGCTCTCGCGACCTTCGGACCCTCCGAACCAGTCGCGCCAGTGCGTGCCGCCGTACCAGGCGGCGACCATCACCAGACCGGCCGCGAACAGCAGCTTCAACCAGCCGCCGCCGCGGCGCTTGCGCCTCCGGTCCGGCGGCTCCTCGGTCTCGGGGATCGGCAGCGCGGCCAGCTCCTCGCTGGCGCGCCCGTCCAGCTCGCTCTCCGCGTCGTGCGGCACGGGCAGCGACAGCGGCGTCGGCGCATGCGTCGACCGCGCGCGCGACATGCGCATGCGGCCCCCGCCCCCGGCCTCGACCACCGCCAGCGACGTCCGCGCCTCGGTGTCGATCTCGTCGTCCTCCTCGATCTCCTGCGAAATCTCCTGCGAATCGGACAGCACGACGTCCTTGCCGTCCAGCTCGCCGCTCCCCGTCCCGGGCCGGCTCGCGGTGTGCCGCGACGCCCCCTTCAGGATCGAGAGCGTCCCGTCGTGCGCCGACAGCTCGGCCAGCCAGCGCTTCAGCTCGGTCTGGCCGACCGGCCGGTAGACGTTGCGCAGCACGTGCTCGATATCGGCCAGCATCTCGTCGGCGCTCTGATAGCGCTCGTTGACGTCGTGCTTCAGCGCGCGGTTGATGATCGCCGCCACCTCCGGCTCGAGATCCGGCGCGGCCGCCTCGGGCGGCGTGAAGTCGCCCTTCTGGACGCGCAGCAGCGTCTCCAGGTCCGTCGGCCCCTCGAACGGACGCGACCGGACCATCAGCAGATAAAGCACCGTCCCGAGCGAGAACAGATCCGAGCGCTGGTCGATCGGCTTGCCGTACGCCTGCTCCGGCGACATGAAGGCGACCTTCCCCTTCACCACGCCGGTGCCGGTCTGTTCCCGCTTGTTCATCGCCTTGGCGATGCCGAAGTCGGTCAGCTTGATCTCGCCCTGCTCGGACAGGAGGATGTTGTGCGGGCTGACGTCGCGGTGAACGATGCCGAGCGGGCGCGTCCCGTCGGTCTTGCTGTGCGCGTAGGCGAGCGCGCGGCAGACGTCGGCGGTGATGTAGAGACCAAGCTCGCGCGGCAGCGGCATGCCCGCCGCGCCCGCCCGTTGCAGCACCCGGCCCAGATCCCAGCCGTCGACCAGCTCCAGCACCAGGAAGTAGCGGCCCTGCGCGACGCCCAGGTCCAGCACCTGCGCGATGTTGCTGTGCGCGAGGCTCATCGAGATGTGCGCCTCGTCGATGAACATGTTGCGGAACTGAGGGTCCGCGTAGATGGTGCTGTGAATCCGCTTGAGGATGACGGGCTTCTGGAAGCCTTCCCGTCCCAGCTGGGTCGCCAGGAAGATCTCGGCCATGCCGCCGTCCGCGACCCGCCGAACGATGTTGTATCGGCCGTGCTTCGCCATCCCGGGAACGGGAAATGTACCACCGTTCCCGCCGCCTTGTCCGTGACCGGCCAACCAAATCGGCCCGATTTCGGGGGTTCCGCCGCGTACCCCTATCTACAAAACATCGACGAAAATTGGACCGGGGTGTTGTCCCGGATGAGGCTGTTGTCCCAGATGAGCAACGTTGCCCCCAGCGACAACATCGTCCTCCGCCACGCCGTGGAGCAGATCCAGCGCGCCCTGCCGGCGCACTGGATGACCAGCGTGGCGACCAAGACCAACGATGTCGCGGACGCCCGGCTGACGATCAAGACGCCGGCCGGCGCCACCGCCGCCCTGGCCATCGGCGCGCGGCGCCAGCTGGATCCGCGGCTGGTGACCGAGGTGGCCGGGACGCTGCGCGGGGCGGCGGCCGACGCCTTCGTCGTGATCGCGCCGTTCCTGGGCGCCCGCACGCGCGAGCGGCTGGCGGAGGAGGGGATGGGGTTCGTGGATCTTTGCGGCAACATGCGGCTGCTGCTCGACCGCCCGACCGTCTTCATCTCGGCGCGCGGCGACGAGCGCAGCCCGTGGGCGGTGCCGCGGTCGGCGCGCTCGCTGCACGCGCCCAAGGCCTGCCGCATCGTGCGCGCCCTGGCCGACGGCGCGCCTCCTTTCGGCGTGCGCCAGCTGGCCGCCATCGCGGGGACCGACCCCGGGTACGTGTCGCGCCTGCTGGACCTGTTCCACCGCGAGGAGCTGATCGAGCGCGAGCCGCGCGGCCCGATCGCGGCCGTCCACCTCGGGCGCCTGGTCCGGCGCTGGGCGGAGGACTACCGCTTCGGCGAAGCGCACCGCTTCGTGGCGGTCGCCCACCCGCACGGCGTCCCGGGCGCGCTGGCCCGGCTGCGGGACGCCGCCGTGCCGCACGCCTTGACGGCGCGGGCCGGGGCGGCGGCGCTGTCGGGGACCGCGCTGCCCGGCCTGGTGGCCGCCTACGTCGACAACCCGGAGCGGGTCGCGGGGATCATCGGCGCCGAACCGGTCGAGGGCGGGGCGAACCTGCTCCTGATCGATCCGTTCGATCCGTTCGTGTTCGACGGCACCTGGGAGGCGTCCGGCCTCCGCTACGCGGCGCGCGCCCAGATCATCGCCGACCTGCTGGGCAGCCCTGCACCCGCGCCCGGGCAGGCCGCGGCGCTGATGGAGATTGCCGCGGCGCCGGCCGCAAACGCCGCCGCCCTGTGAAGCCGCGCCTCAGTTCGGCGTGAGCGACAGCTGATTGCGCAGCTCCTCGACGTTCCTGGAGCGCGCGTCGGGGTGCGCCTTGAGGTAGCTGTCGAGTAGCTTCGCGAGCTGCTTGGTCTGCGCGGCGCTCAGCTTCGGCCCGGACGGCGCGGCCGCCTTTCCGTTGTCGCCGTTGTCGCTGTCGCTCCTGGCCGTTCGGGTGCTGACCGTCCTGGTCTCGCCGGACGCGACCGTCGCCTTGTGCTTGCGATCGGCCTCCGCGGCCTTCTTGGTCTCGGCCTCGATCTCCTTCTTCATCTGGGCTTCGCGTTTCTCTTCGCAGCCCTTCGGCTCGCAGTCGCCGGGACAGCCGCACTTCGCGCTCTTCGAACACGAGCAGCTGTTGTTCGATTCGTTGCGCGTACAGCCGCACTTGTTCGCCGCGGCGACGGCCGATCCGCCGCCCAGCAACAGACCCAGCGCCAGCACCGGCGGCGCCAACCCGAGAGCCTTCAAGAGCGCGCGCATCCCCATGGCTCTATGTGACGCCCGGCGGAAATTTTTATCAAGGTGCCCCGTCAGAGCAGGCCGCGCGCGCGAAGCTCGGCCGTCAGCGCGCCGCCGACCGAACGGGCCAGCTCGTCGTTGGCGAAGCCGACCCAGGCGACGTCGCTGTTGACGTCGAGGGGCGCGGCCAGGCGGCCGCCCCGCGGATCGGTGACGATCACGCCGGCCTCGCGCGCGATCAGCTCGCATGCGAGATCGTAGGGGTGCGCGCAGAAGATCGGGGCGCGGCCGGCGGCGCGCCGCGCGGGCTGCAGGAGAGGGCGCAGATCCGCGGTCCACCGGTCGTGCCCGACCGCCAGCTCGTAGAGCTGCCCGCCCGAGGAGAGGTACTCGTCGTCGAACACCAGCGGATCGCCGCCGTCGCCGCGCGCGCCCAGCACGCGCGCCACCACCGCGTCGTCGATCGCCCCCAGCTCGCCGCGCGTGCCCGAGAAGAACTTGGCGAGGCCGCCGAAGCCGTGCGCGACGGTGGTCGCTTGCGAAGGCCGCAGCGCCAGCGGCGCGCGCGTGCCGCCGAGCAGGTCGACGCGCTCGCCGCGCGCGCCTTCGCCCGCCACCGCCCAGAGCGTGTCGGCGAGGTGCTGCTTGACCAGCGGGATCTCGGTCTGCACCGCCAGGCTGATGTCCGCCAGCGTCTCGCCGCCGCCGCGGTAGGGCGCGATCCCGGTCAGGATCCAGGCGGACCGCTTCTGGTACATGAGGCCGCGCGTGCCGTCGATCGGATCGACGAGCGCGACGATCTCCGCGTCGCGCTCGGGCGTCCCCTCCGGCAGCACGCGGCGCCCGGTGACGCCCAGCCCCTCCGCGACCAGCACGCACGGCCAGTTCTGCGCCAGCGCGGCGAACCGATCCACGAGCACGCGGTCCGTCACCCGGTCGACGCCGTAGATGACGTCGCCGGCCTGCTTGCCCGTCACGGCCGCCAGATCGTCGGTGGACGCGCGCGCCGCGACCGCCACCACCTCGGCGCGGATCGCCTCGTGGATCTCCTTGATGGCGTGGAGCAGCGCGGGCTCGTCGCGCAGGTGGGGTGGCACGCGCGCGACGTTAGCATTTCTCGTCGCGCAGGGCGCCCCGAGCCGGCCGGCCCGAGGGGTCACAAACCGCGTGGATTCCGCTTGTTCATTCAGGAGGAAGCAATGTCGACGGAAGCGCCCACCACCTACTACGTGTCCCCGAGCGGATCGGACAGCAACGACGGCCTCTCGTGGGACACGCCCGTCAAGACGATCCTGAAGGCGTACGATCTGATGCCCGGATCGGGCGGCACCATCTACATCGCCGATGGGTCGTGGGTGGGCGGCGAGGTCGCCAACCAGGGAATCTGGATCGTCGGCCCCGACGATCCGGCCTACAGCTCGCCGCCGGCGGGCTGGCGGCAGGGCAAAGCGAGGGTGCACTTCATCGGGATCGGCACCGGAACCTCCCCGATCGTCATTCAGTTCGGCAGACCAGGCGCAGCCTCGGTCGTGGGCGGTCGCCCCACGGATACGACGCAGGGCTGGGTTCGAGACTCGATGAAGCCCGCCATCTGGATCTCGGGCTGGAGCGAGCCGATGCGGTTCAGCAACCTCAACTTTCCGTACGTGCAGGTCGGCGCGCGGCTCGGCGTCGGCACCGACAACGTCAGCCGGGATCGGATGACGGCGCTGATCGACTTCGACAACGTCAACTTCCTGGCCTTCGTCGACGGCGGCACCGATCAGGGGGCAGGCCCGCTGGTCGATTCCGGGTACGCGTTCTGGATCACCTGGCGTCGATCCTCCTTCCTTGCGTACGCGTCCGCGCCTCTGGGCAACGACCGGCGTGCCTCCGTGCTGTTGAAGGCGGGCGGCAGAGCGCCGGGCCTGTGGACCATCGACGACTGTCGTTTCGGCGGCGGCGGCGGCGTGAAATACGACGTGGCGGGAGCGACGTCGAGCTGGGGAAACGTCGTCGTCACGGACTGTCTGCTGGAGAGCGACTTCTCCACGCCGGCGGATCCGCTCTTCTGGATCTCGTCGTATCAGGGCTACGGATCGGCCTGCTTCGTGCGAAACGTCTCGCTGGCCGACGCCCCCGGCAGCGGCGCCTGCGTGAAGGTCCCGCCGCAGCTGTCGCCGGACGTCGTGACGATCGTGAACGGGACGTCTGTCGAGGGCCCTGCGACGCTGCTCGGCTCCAGCTATCCGGCGAACGGCAGCACGGCGACTCAACGACAGGTCGGCGTCACGGCGCTCGGTCCGAAGGGACCCAGCGTCGCGCGTGCCTTTGGCGGCGTGGAGGCATCGCGCTTCACGCCGATGATCCTGGGCCAGTATCCCCCCGTCTCGACGGGAACGGTTTCAGTTTCGACCGTGGCGGGGCCGGTCGGCTTGTCGGCCTACCGGCTCACGTCCAGCCTCAGCCCCGGCTCGAGAGACGGCTACAGGCTCTCCTATCTGTTCCATGGCGTATGTTCGGTCGGCGATCTGTACGTCATCGGCGGCTGGCTGCGCGCACCTGACGGTCTGAATCCCGCCTACGCCTTCGAAGGGCCGGCGTTCACAATCGGTGGAACCGATCCAAACGTCATCTTCGACATGTCGAACAACTCATACGTGGTCAGACCGTCATCGGGCGACCAGTCGTGGCAATGGGTGACCATGTGTCCGAAGGTCATTGCGTCGGACGGCGTCGTGGCCGACATCGTCCTGGACGTGTGGCTCTACCCGGGCTTCTCGGCCGAGGTGTTTCAACCGGTCGTCTATCGCTTCCCGGCGGGCACCTACAACGAGAACGACGTCCTGGAGTGGGCGCAGCACTTGGCGCCGGTCACGGGAGGCTCAACGCCGGGGAACGCGCTCCTCTTGCCAGGTCAGAATCTCGAGTTCGGCGCGCCCGGAAGCAGCGTGGGCGGACGTCAGGTCGGATTCCTGGCGGCGGCGCCGACGTCCGGAACCTGGGCGGCCGGATCGCTGGTGTTCAACGCGGCGCCGGCGTCGGGGCAACCGAAGGGGTGGACCTGCACGGCGGGCGGCTCGCCGGGCACGTGGATCTCGATGGGAAATCTGTAAACGCGTGGCCGGTCAGAGCCCGCAGTCTTTGGGAACGAAGACGATGCGGGCGACGTCCGCCTGATCCGCGGTTCGATACGCGACGCTGACGCTGATCCCGGCCTTGAGGATCGCGATGTAGTTGGCGTTCTGGCAGGCGCCGGCGCGCAGGTTGGTCTCGAGCAGCTTGCCGAGGGTGGGGTCGAGCGTCGGCCTGGTCGTCTTCGTGAGCGTCAGGAAATAGCCGAGCTCGCTGGGGGAGAGCGCGCGCACGTCGTCGAGCCGCGTGTCCCCGTCGACGTCGACCGGCAGCTTCATCTTCGCCTTGATTCCGGCGGCCAGCGTCCCGGCGTCGGGCGGCTTGCGCGACGGGCAGGCGCCCGCGAGCAGAAGCGTCGCGTACACGACCAGCGCCCGGCGCCAGCCGCGCGACGACCTCCGGGCGCTCTCCGACGATCGCGGATCCATCGACCGCCGAGCTTAACGCAAGCGCGGCGCCGGCTGTGAGCGCGTCGGCGGGCCCGCCGCGCGCGCCGGATCAGCAGTCCATCAGCCGGCGGTGTGCGCGACCAGCGCCGCGGCCAGCAGCACGAGCGTCGGCGCCAGCAGCGCCGATCGTCCCCACGCCGGCAGCGCGATCGCGCCCGCGCACCCGCCCGCGACGAAGACCGCGAACAGCCCCGACACCAGCGCGGCCGTGCGCGCCGCTGGCTGTCGCGGCACGAGCCGCAACAGCGTCCAGCGCCGGCGCGCGGAGCGCCCGCGGCCGTGGCGCATCAGCCAGCGCGCGAGGACCGCGACCGCCTCGGTCGTGCGCGTGAGGCTGCCGGTGATGTGCGTCGTCCGGACGGTGACGCCGCCGACACGCCGGAAGCTGACGTTCTGCAGCCCGGCCGCGACCGCCAGCACGCCGAGCCCGATCGGCACGACCCCGAGCGCCCGATCTCGCGGCCCGAGCAGCACCGCCGCGACCAGCAGGGCCGCCTCCACCGTCAGCAGCGCGCCGAGGCGCCGCCCGCGCAGCGACGTCGCTTCGGTGTCGCCGATCAGGCCCGCGCCCGCCAGCCCGCCTGCCACGAAGAACGCCATCGTGGCCGCGCGCTCCCACACGGCGCCGCCGGCGCGGCCCGTCGCGCCGATCGCGAACGCGATGGCGTTGCCGGTCATGTTCGCCGCGTAGGCGCCGAAGGACATGTAGGCGCAGACGTCGACGAAGCCGGCCACCGCCGCCAGAACCAGCGCCAGCGCGACGGCCAGGCGCGACGCGCGAACGCGGACCGTCACGCGACCTCGCCGGCCCGGCCCGGGCGGATCGGCACGATCCCCGGCGCGGCCGGCGCGGCGGCGGCGGGCGGCGCCGCGTAGAAGGCGGCCTCGCCCCGATCGCGCGCGCACTCGCGGGTGAACTCGATCATGTGGTGGCTGACGATGGCGACGTGGATCAGCGATTCGATCCGCCCCGCGCGCAGCAGCGGCAGCGCCATCTTCCAGAACGTGCGCCTGTAGCGGCCGCGCACGCCGAGCCGCCACAGCACCCGTAGCAAGATGGCGAGGCCCCGGGCGACGCTGGCCGGCGATCGGCGCCGCGGGTGCGTCGGCACCGGCTTCCGGCGGCTGAACGTCTCTGCGACGTTGTGGGCGAAGCGCGCGTAGATCGCCTCGGGTCGATAGGCGGCGCTCACACAGCGCAGCCAGGCATCGACGGTCTGATCGTATCCCAGCTTGAACGCGACGTTGGAGGCGCGCGCCCCGTCGGCGGTGAGCCGGCCTTCGCCCTCGAGCCGCCGCCAGAGCGGCGTCCGCGGCAGCGCGTGGAGCAGGTTGATGGTCAACACCGGGATGCGCGACGCCTCGATGAACGCCAGCACGTTGTCGCCCGTCTGCGCCGTGTCGCTGTCGAGGCCCAGGATGATCCCGGACACCACCTCCAGCCCGCTGGCGTTGAGGCGGGCCACCGCGTCGAGGATCGGCATGCGCAGGTTGTGCGCCTTCGAGATCGAGCGCAGCGCGGCCGGCTCGGGCGTCTCGATCCCGCAGAACACGGTCTCGAAGCGCGCCTCGCGCATCAGCGTCAGGACGCGCTCGTTGCGGGCGAGGTTGAGGGTCGCCTCGCAGGCGAAGCGGAGCGGGTAGCGGTTGCGGCGCTGCCAGGCGACCAGCTGCTCGAGCAGGCTGACGGCGGCCTTCTGATTGCCGATGAAGTTGTCGTCGACGAAATAGACCGCGAAGGCGCCGCCCGCCACGATTCGATCCAGCTCGGCCAGCACCTGGTCGGGCGACTTGAGGCGCGGGTTCCGGCCGTAGAGCGCGGGGATGTCGCAGAACTCGCAGCTGTAGGGGCAGCCGCTGGAATACTGCACGCTGGCGATGAAGTAGCGGTCGAGGCTGACGCGATCGTAGGCCGGCGTCGGGAATTCGCTCAGCGCCAGCCGCTGCCTGGTCTCGAACCGGAGCTGGCGCGCCGGACGGCCGACGTCGCGATCGAGGTGCGCGATCAGGTCATCGGTCGCGTCGCCGAGCTCGCCGATGTGGAGAATGTCGACGCCGGGGTACTGCTCCGGCGCCGCCGAGACCGACGGTCCACCGAGCACGACCGGGATGCCGTGCGCATGCGCGCGCCGCGCCAGGTCCTCGATCTGTCCGCGCTGCACGTGCATGCCCGAGGTGAACAGCACGTCGGCCCAGCGCAGGTCGCCGTCGGTGACGGGGCCGGCGTTCTCGTCGACGAAGCGCACCTGCCATCCCGCCGGCAGGTAGGCGGCGACGACGAGCAGCCCCTGCGGCGGCATGAAGGCGGTGACGCGGCCGCCGAAGAACCGGTACGCGTGATGGAACGTGCCGAACGAACGGGCGTAGCGCGGGAAGGCGCAC
>DATBHU010000176.1:0-2977 GCA_036557265.1 Polyangia bacterium | reverse complement strand
GCCCGCCGGCACGCCGACCTTCCGCAACAGCTGCGCTCCCGGCTACATCCCGCTGCTGCCCGACACGACCGGCAGCGACACGTACGTCTGCATGGCGCTGTGCAAGCCGACGAACGTATCGTCGGCCAGCACCACCGGCGCGGCCGGCCTGCCGGGCAGCGGGAACACCTGCCCCGACCGCGGCGCGGGCCCGCCGAACGAGTGCCGCTACTGGGGTCTGTTCGAGGACACCTCGAACGGGAAGAGCGCGTACACCAACACCCTCGGCATCTGCGTCGACTACCCGCACTACAAGTACGACACCAACAGCGACACCGTGCCGGACACGGTCTGGCCGAGCTGCACGACGCTGTCGCCGACGGCGCACACCTTCGACGCGACCCTGACCGACACCGAGGTCTGGGGCTGCCAGACGCTCCCCTGACCGGCCCGACCGAGACCGCCCCATGGCCCACAGCGCATCTCCCGGCGCCGAATCGGCGCCGCGCTTCGACGTCGCCGGCAAGATCGCGCTGGTGACCGGCGCGGCGCGCGGCCTGGGACGGGCCTGCGCGATCGCGCTGGCGCAGGCGGGCGCCGACGTCGTGCTCGGCTATCGCGACGCGCGCGCGGACGGCGGCACCACGGAGGCGATCCGCGCGCTCGGGCGGCGCGCGCTGCCGCTGGCGATGGACATCACGCGCGTCGCGGAGATCGAGGCCGCCGTGACCGAGACGGAGCGCGCCTTCGGTCGCATCGACATCCTGGTGAACAACGCCGGCATCGGGCCGCCCAACCCCGCCGAGGCGGTCACCGAGGCCGACTTCGATCGCACGCTGGCCGTCAACCTGAAGGGGACGTTCTTCGTCAGCCAGGCGGTGGGCCGGGTGATGATCCGCGGCGGCGGCGGCCGCATCGTCAACCTCGGCTCGCAGGCGGGCGCGGTCGCGCTGCCGACGGAGTCGGTCTACTGCATGACCAAGGCAGCGATCGCCCACCTGACCAAGTGCCTGGCGGTCGAGTGGGCGCGCCACGGCATCAACGTCAACGCCGTCGCGCCGACGTTCATCAAGACGCCGGGCACGGTGAAGTGGCTCCAGGACGACGCCTTCCGCACCGACCTGCTGGCGCGCATCCCGCTCGGACGGGTGGGCGAGCCGACGGACGTGTCGGCGGCGGTGGTGTTCCTCGCCTCGCCCGCGGCGGCGCTGATCACCGGCGCGACGCTGCTGATTGACGGTGGTTTCACGGCGCGCTGACGCCGACTCGCATCAGCCCCGCACCGTAGGTCGTCTATTCTGTTTACTTGGGGGCCGGGCCGCAGCCGACGTCGACGGCGGTCGCCCCCGCCGGCGGCGCCAGCGTGAACGCGCCCGCCGGCGGCGCCGCGTTGAGCGTCCGGTCCTTGAACTTGATCTCGACGCCGTCGTCGAAGCTCCCCTTCCCCTCGGCGAAGCGGATCGTCTGCGGCAGCCGCACGCCGCCCGCCGTCTCGTGATCCTCGTAGGCGGTGCGCCAGAGCGGCGCGCCGCTCGTACCGATGCGGTCGACGGCGACCAGCGTCCGCGCCCCGCCGTCGCCCCGGAAGTAGAACTGCAACGTCCCGCCCTCGGGCGACGGCACGGCCAGCACGTCGGCGCCGCGCTGGGGATCCCACCCGACCGACGCGGTGGTCGGATCGATCGGCGCGACAGGCGGACGCGCGTCGCCCAGCAGCACGGCCGCGACGTCGGCGGGCGCGAGCGGGATGCGCACCAGCGTCGCGACGTTGGCCGGACAGGCCGGACCGCGCGAGAACTCGTTCTTGTGCGCGTCGTAGAACTCGAAGGTCGCGCCGTCGGTCGCCAGCGTCGCGACCGTCCCCTGCAGGCTCACCTCCGCCTCGAAGCGGAGGTGACCGTCGCGCTCCACCAGCATGTTGACGGTCGCGCGCACGCGCTCGCCGCCCAGCCAGCTGGTCGCGCGCACCCGCGCGTTCATGCCGTGCACCGCCGCCTGCTGCGCCGAAAGCGCCGCGATCAGCGCGTCCGGCGCCGGCGCGGGATAGGGGCGCGCGATCGGCTGCGCGTGCGCGCAGCACGCCGCCGCCGCCGCGAGCCACCCCAGCGCCGCCGCCCTCGTCGGCCTGGTCATCGGCCCGCCGCGCGCGTCGCTTCCAGCGTCCGGATTCGATCGGACAGCTCGCGCGCCACCCGCTCGCTCGGCTTGAAGCCGAGCGCCCGCCGGTAGGCGGCGATGGCGCGGTCGCGCTCCTGGCGCTTGGCGTAGAGGTCGCCGATGTGCTCCAGCACCTCCGCGTCGCCGGGCTCGAGCCGCCCCGCCTGTTCCAGGTAGATGTCGGCGCGCGCCAGATCGCCGGCGTGGAAGTACGCCCACCCCAGGCTGTCGATGATCGCGCCCGATCCGGGCGACAGCACCACCGCCGCCTGCAGGCGCGGGATCGCGTGCTTGAGATCGTAGGCGTGATCGGCGGCGACGAAGCCGACGAAGTTCAGCGCCTCGACGTTGCCCGGCTTGCGCCGCAGCACGCCCTCGGCGCGCGTGACCGCCTTCTGCCAGTCGCCGCGCCGGTCATCCACGGCGGCGCGCGCCAGGAGCAGGCGCGGATCGCCCTTGGCGTCGCCGTCCTTGCCGAGCGCCTCGTCGATGCGGCGCGCCGCGCGCGCGGCGTCGCCGCGCTTCTCGTCGATCTGGCTGAGGGCGATGGCGAGATCCAGGCGGCGCTCCTCGGCCTGGGCCGCGGTCTCGCCTTGCGACACGACGGCGGTCGCGTCGGCGAGCGCCCGCTCGGCCTCGTCGGGCTTGCCCTGCTCGCGCAAGATCTCGGCGGCGCGCAGGCGCGCCTCGAAGCAGCTCGGGTCGCGCTTGTCGACGGCCAGGTACGCTGCGACCGCGCCGGCCTTGTCGTCCTTCGCGAGCGCCGCGGCGCCCAGCAACAGCCCGCGGCGCCCCGGGGCGAGGCCCAGCTTCGCGGCCCGTTCGGCGAGCGCGATCGCCT
>DATBHU010000175.1:0-20242 GCA_036557265.1 Polyangia bacterium | reverse complement strand
TTCCAGCGCTCGTCGCCCGAGGCGTGGGCCGCGCGCCGGACGGTGCGGGTCGGCATTCCCAAGGTGCTCAACCTCTGGACGCTGGCGCCGTTCTTCCGCACCTACCTCGAGACGGTGGGCCTGCAGAAGCAGAACGTCGTCTTCTCCGACGAGACCTCCGAGGAGATGTGGCTCGAGGGCGGCAAATACGGATCGATAGATCCCTGCTACCCGTCGAAGGTCGCCCAGGCGCACATCCACAACCTGCTGTTCCACCAGCACCAGCAGGAAGAGGGCGGCAAGAAGCTGAAGTACGTCTTCTTCCCCTGCATCACGCACGTGCCGCCGGGTCTCAACAAGACGATGGACACGGCGTCGTGCCCGATCGTCGCGGGCGCGCCCGAGGTCATGAAGGCGGCGTTCACGAAGGAGACCGACTTCTTCGCCGATCGCGGCATCTCTTATATCGACCCGGCCCTGACGTTCACGGAGCCGTCGCTGCTCAAGAGCCAGATGTTCACGGCCTTCGGGCCGCTGCTGGGCGTGACCGAGGACGAGAGCGACTTCGCCTGCACGCAGGGCTGGAAGGCGATGGAGATCGTCGACGCCGACCTGCAGAACAAGGGCAAGGCGATCCTCGAGACCGTCGAGGCGGAGAACCGCGTCGCGGTGCTGATGATCGGGCGCCCGTATCACTCGGACCCGGGCCTGAATCACGGCGTGCTCGAGGAGTTCCAGGTGCTCGGGTACCCGATCCTGTCGATGCGTTCGATCCCGAAGGATCCGGTGTGGCTCAACCGCTTCTTCGAGAGCGACATCAAGGCCGGGCGGATCGAGACGCCGCTGGAGGTCCAGGACGTGTGGCCGGAGAACTACTCGGCCAACTCGGTGCAGAAGGTGTGGGCGGCGAAGTTCGCCGCGCGCCACCCGAACGTCGTCGTGCTGGACCTGTCGTCGTTCAAGTGCGGCCACGATGCGCCCACCTACGGGCTCATCGATTCGATCATCGCGGCGTCGGCGACGCCCTATTCGGCGCTGCACGACATCGACGCCAACAAGCCGGGCGGCTCGATCAAGATCCGCGTCAAGACCTACGCCCACTCGCTGAAGCTGCACGAGGAGCGCCTGGAGGACACGGCCCATCGGAAAGACGAGCTGAAGTTCCGCATGGAGGAGAAGCGGCTGCAGCTCCTCGAGCTGAAGCGCCAGCAGCTGGAAGCGCGCAAGCAGCAGGACCCGGCGCTGGAAGCGATGATCAACGAGACCAAGGCGAAGGTGGCCGAGTACTCGGCGAAGGTCGAGGCCAACAAGCCCAAGGTCAACCCCGTCGAACAGGCCAAGGACGCGGGCCTGGTGCGGCTCGGAATCAAGAAGCGCGTCGACGACCGCGAAATCGTGGCGCGCGTTTAGCAATGTGAATCGGAAAACCGGAGGCACAAACGTGGAAACTGTCGACAACAAGCAGACGAAGAGCCGCATGAAGCTTCCGATTCTCGGCGAGGAGCTGGACATCGACGCCGAGCTCAAGAAATTCGAGAAGGAGCAGATGGCCGCGCTCGGCCTGGAAGCCGGCAAGGAGCACTGGCGCGACGAGAACCCGAACACGTTCACCGGCCAGCAGCGCGCCCACACCACGGTGCTGATCTCCGGCCTGACCATGGCGCACGACCTGTTCCTGCAGGGCGCGCTGCGCGGGCTCGGCTACTTGACCAAGGCGATCGACGTTCCGGACAACTCGGCGCTCACCTTCGGCAAGGAGTTCGGCAACCGCGGGCAGTGCAACCCGACCTACTTCACCGTCGGCAACCTGGTGAAGTACCTGGCGTACCTGCGCGACGAGCAGAAGATCCCGGTCAAGGACATCGTCGAGAACCACGTGTTCATCACGGCCGGCGCCTGCGGCCCCTGCCGCTTCGGCACCTACGTCACGGAGTACCGCAAGGCGCTCCGCGACTCGGGCTTCGAGGGCTTCCGCGTGATGCTGTTCCAGCAGCAGGGCGGCCTCAAGCAGGCCACCGGCGACGAGCAGGGCCTCCAGATGAACCCGAAGTTCTTCATCACGGTGCTGAAGTCGATCCTGATCGGCGACGTGCTGAACATGGTCGGCTACCGCATCCGCCCCTACGAGGTGGTGCCCGGGTCGACGGACCAGGCGCTCGAGGCGTCGAAGAAGCTGATTCACGACGCGTTCGCCGATCCGAAGGAGAAGTCGCTGCTGTGGGCGCTGATCCAGACGCGCCGCAACCTGATGAACGTCAAGGTCGATCGCACCATGGTCAAGCCGAAGGTGTCGATCATCGGCGAGTTCTGGGCGATGACCACCGAGGGCGACGGCAACTACGGCCTGCAGAAGTTCCTCGAGGCCGAGGGCGCCGAGTGCGACATCCAGCCGGTGACGGCGTGGATCCTGTTCATGATCTGGGAGCAGACCTGGGACACGCAGCAGCGCATGGTGCTGCGGACCGAGGACAAGTCGCGGAAGGGCCTGGTCGGCGTCAACGTGCGCAAGAAGCTGGCGATGCTGTGGCTCGCCAAGCACGCGATCAAGGGGACGTTCTACACGCTCGGTCACATCATGGGCCTGCACGACGTTCACCTGGCCGACATGACCACGGTCGCGGAGGCGGCGGCGCCGTTCTACAACAACCACCTGCGCGGCGGCGAAGGCCACATGGAGGTCGGCAAGCTGATCCTCAACATCGCCAAGGCCAAGGCGACCATGACCCTGTCGGTCAAGCCGTTCGGCTGCATGCCGTCGGCGGGCGTCTCCGACGGCGTCCAGTCGATGATCACCGAGAAGTACCCGCAGGGCATCTACTGCGCGATCGAGACCAACGGCGACGGCGCCGTGAACGTCTACTCGCGCGTGCAGATGATGCTGTTCAAGGCGCGGCTGGCGGCGAAGGCCGAGTACAAGGCCGTGCTCGAGGAGACCGGCCTGACGGTCGACGACCTGCGCGCCTACCTGGCGAAGAAGCGCTGGCGCGGATCGTCGCTGTTCTATCCGCGCCACGGGACGGTGGCCAGCACGGCCGCCAACCTGGCGCAGCACCTGTCCGACGACATCAAGAAGACGCGCACGGCGAAGATCATCGACTTCACCAAGCGCGTGCTGGCGCGCCGGTCGGCCCGCGCCGAGCACGCGGCCCCGCAGGTGACGGAAGCGCCCGCGGCGGCGACTGCGAACTAGTCGACGTCGTCATGTTGCAAGCGCTGACCGACAAATTGCGGGGGATCGCTCACCGCGGGCTGCAGGAGACCGGGAGTGAAGGCCCGCTCCTGAAGCGCGTGCGCGAGGTGGCCAACACCGTCAACGATCTGCTCGGCAAGCCGATCCACGGCGCGCACGACGAGGGCGGCGGCCTGACCGTCGTCCCCGCCGCGGCGACGCCGGCGGCGCCCGTGCAAGCGCCCGTGGTCGTCTACTTCGACGGCAAGGATCACCGGACGAAGACGAAGATCGAGGAGCTGCTGCGCGGGCGCGACATCGTCTTCTCCGTCCTCGACGTCGGCAACGACGAGGCGGAGCGGTCGTGGGTCGTCACCGCCGCGAAGTCCGAAGAGTTCCCGATCGTCGTCATCGCCGGCACGGCTGTGGGCGGCTTCCACGAGCTCACGCAGCTCGACGTCCAGGGCGAGCTCAAACGGCGCGTCTTCGCCGCCTGAGCTCCTGGGCGCCCCTCACCCCCACCCTCTCCCGCAAGCGGGAGAGGGAGCTCAGATCCCCTCTCCCGGAGGGAGAGGGTGAGGGACGCATCTTTTCTGTGTAACTTCGTCCCGATCCGAGGCACTAGGAATCGTGGGGCTCTCGCCCGCGCCCGTGCTTCTTCGCGCCCGACCGTGTAGGTCTCGCCCGCTGGTGTGCCTGCTCGCCGCGGCGGCCGCGGCCGGGTGCCTGCCGGCCGGCGCGCCGCCCGCGGGGCAACAGCTGGTCGCCGATCGCACCGCCATGCTCGCTGGAATCCTGCCCCCGACGGGCGACGGGCTGACGCGCGTCCTGTTCACCCGCCCCGGCCCGAATCCGCAGCCCGACAACCCCAACGCGCGGACCAGCGATCTCTACGTCGTTTCCGTGGGCGCGAACGGCGGACCGCCGTCGGAGCGGCTGCTGGCGGCGGCCATGCCGGGGGTCATCGCCTTTCCCTGCGCGCAGGGGCAGAGCATCTGCTTCCAGAGCGACGCGCGCGGACGCGTGTTCGTCACCACCGCCCTCGATCCGAGCACCGGCCAGAACGTCGTCGAGCGGATCGACCCGGTGACCGGCGATCGGCTCGACGCCAACAACGGCGGCTACTACCTCTCGCCCAGCGGGCGGCGGCTGATCGTCTACAAGGCCTCGGACCGCCTGGGCAGCGTCGCCGGCTTCACGCTCTACGAGATCGATGATCGCGCCACCGTCGTCGACGGCACGAGCTCCGGCGTGTTCATCGGCGAGGACGAAGACGTCTACTACGTGACGGCGCAGCAGGAGCTGGCGCGGATTCCGCCCGGCGGTACGCCCGAGGTGCTGGCGACCGGCGTGAGCGCCTTCAGTATGCTCGGGCCGGCGAATACGGTGCTGGTTCTGGGCAGGCCGACGGCGGCGGATCCCACCGTCAGCACGCTCTCGGTCTTCGATTCGGCGACGCGGCAGGAGACGCCGTATCCCTTCGGCGGCGTCACGCCCTTCGTCGGCTCGGAGGTCACCGCGTCGCCGGACGGACGCTGGCTGCTCGACGTCGCTGCCAGCTCCGACTTCACCGCCGCCAACTTCACGCTCGTCGACCGCGTGACGGGCGCGGAGGAGGTGTTCCAGCGGCCCTTCTCCTTCGTCAATTTCCAGTGGCGGCCGCGACGCGCCGAGCTCTGGATCGGGAGTGCTCAGACCGATGACCCGACGATCTGGATCAAGACGCCAGGCGGCGCGGCGATCGCGATCTCTGGTTCGCCGTTCGGGCTGTATGAGGCCTCGAACCCGTCGCAGCCGACGAGCGGGTTCTTCACGCCCGACGGCGCCTACTGGTTCGACGCGACCGTCGGTTCCACCGGTGCCTTTCTGGATATCAGCGTGGGCTCGGCCGACGATCCAGCGGGGCCGCGCTTCGATCTCGCGCCGTTGAACGAGATCCTGCTCAACTACTGGCAGCTGGCCGACGGGCGGATCCTGATGCCGACCTACAAGAAAGTGGCGACCCGCAGCGACATCTATGCGTTCGATCCCGCGACTGGCGACGCGCGCCTGCTCGGCGAGGCGGGCGGGGTGACCGCGGTCGGGCAGACCCGCCTGCTCGCGATCCTGCACGTCATCGACCAGGCCGGCGATCTGAACGCGATCGATCTCGCCAGCAGCCGCTCGACGGTGCTCGCGCCGGAGTTCACGCTGTCGGCGTTCGTGGCGCCGCAGGACGGGGACCGCGTCGCTCCCGGCGCGCACGTCGCCTACCAGTTCCAGGCACGGTTTGCGTCGCCTTATGACGGCATCTGGGTCGCGACGGTGCCGTGATCGTCCCGGCCGCGCTCATCGGAGTATTGCTGCTGTTCGACGGCGCGGTCGCCGTCGCGGACGCGGGGGCGGACGCCGGCCCGCGCGACGGCGCCCTCGACGGCGCGACGGACGCGGCGCGGTCCGACGGCGGCGCCGCGGATACGATCCCGGACGCAACGCCGCCGCCGCCCGTCGGCCACCTGGTCGGGCGCGTGCTTGCGAAGGGGACGCGCGCGCCCGTCGCGGGGGCGTCGTTGACCGTCGACGTCAGCGAGCTCGGCGCCACCGGCGCGACCGGCGACTTCGCCCTCGACGTCCCCTGCGGTCGCCGGCGTCTCACCATCCAGGCGCCGGGGTTCGAGCGGCTGACGGCCGACGTCGACGCCTGCGCGGCGCCCGCGCCCATGACGTTTCGCCTCGCTCCGTCAACGGCGGGACCGGTGTTCGAGACCGTCGTGCGCTCGAAGCCCGTCCAGCCCGAGGTGCGGCTGGCCGGCGAGGAGCTGACGCAGACCCCCGGCACCTTCGGCGATCCGTTCCGCGCGCTCGAGTCACTGCCCGGCGTCGCGACGATCGCCTGGCCGGCGCCCATCTACGCCGTGCGCGGCTCCAACCCCGGCAACACCGGCTTCTTCCTGGACGGCATCCGCGTGCCGGCGCTGTTCCACTTCGCGCTCGGGCCGTCCGTCATTCACCCGTACTTCTTCGACAACCTGGAGTTCTACCCGGGCGGCTACCCGGCCCGCTTCGGCCGCTACGCCGCCGGCATCGTCAGCGCCGACACGCGCGCGCCCCCCACCGACCGGGTCCACGCGTCCGTCGACGTGCGCCTCTACGACGCGGGCGCGCTGATCTCGGCGCCGCTGCCGGGAAACGGGAGCGTCGTCGTGGCGGGTCGCTATTCCTACACCGCCGAGCTGGTGTCGCTGCTGAACGAGGACGTCAGCATCGACTACTGGGATTACCAGCTGCGCGCCGATCGCCGGGCCGGGCCGTTCCAGCTGACGCTGCTCGCGTTCGGCTCGCACGACGCGCTGATCCCCAAGCGCAACGATTCCCCGCGCGAGGTCGAGCTCGGCTTCCATCGCGTCAGCCTGCGCGCGGTCGCGCCGCTGCTGGGCGGGCGCCTGCAGGGATCGCTGGCGGTCGGCGCCGATCACAGCCGCGCGCCCATCGAGGACGTCTATCCGATCACCGTCGACGCGATCAGCGCGGCGCCACGCCTCGCCTACCTGCGTTCGTTCGCCCCCGTCGACGTCGCGGTCGGCTTCGACGGCGAGCTGGCCCGCTACGACCCGATCATCACCGGCAACCTGCACCCGCTCAGCGCGTGGGACTTCGGCGAGCGCCGGGACGCCATCCTGCTCGCCGGCTACGCGTCGGCGACGGTGCGCGCCGGCGGCCGGCTGACGCTGACGCCGGAGCTGCGCTACGACAGCTACGAGGTGAGCGGCGCGACCGCGCGCGATCTCGCCCCGCGGCTGGCGGCGCGCATCGTGGTGCGCGACGACGCGACGATCAAGGTGGCGGGCGGCCGCTTCACGCAGCTGCCCAGCCTCCCCCTGCAGATCCCGGGCGCGGAGGCGTTCGGCCTGCGGCTGCTCGGATTGCAGACCGCCTGGCAGGGATCGCTCGGCGTCGAGACGACTCACTTCGCGGCGCTCGAGCTGGGTGTCACCGGCTACGTGCAGCGCTACGCGCTGACCGATCTGCGCGATCCGCGGCCCAGCAACCCGGATCCGCTCGCCGACGATTTCCTGATCAAGCGCGACGCGCTGTCATACGGCGTCGAGCTGCTCGCCCGCCGGCCGCTGTCGAACCGCCTGCACGGCTGGCTCTCGTACACGCTGTCGAACAACCTGCGCTCGTTCGGCGGCGGCGCGGTCGGGCCGTCGGACTGGGACCAGCGCCACATCCTCAACCTGGTCGTCGGCTACCGCGCCGGCCGCAATACGTTCGGCGGCCGCGCCCACTTCAACACGGGACGGCCGTACATCACCTACGACGTCGAGGGCGGCCACTTCCAGCGCCTGCCGGCCTTCTATCAGGTCGACCTGCGCGTCGATCACCGCGTGTACTTCGACAAGTTCCTGCTCAACGTCTACCTCGAGCTGGTGAACGCGTCGCTCAGCCGCCAGGTCTACGCGGTCACGCTGGACCCGGCCGGCCAGGTGGACGAGAAGAGCTTTCGCCTGGTGCTGCCGTCGATCGGCGTGCGCGGCGAGTTCTGACCGCGGCGCCGGGCCGCGTTCAATGAACGACGTCGCGGTGGGCGGCGGCGCTCTTGTCGCCGCCGTGAAGCAGCTGGTGAGCGTGGCCGATCATCTCGCCCAGGAACGTCGCCAGCGCGCAGAACTCGGCGGACTTCGTCTCGGCGGCGAGGTGCATCGCGCGGTGAACGAGGGCGCGCACCAGCGCCAGATCGGATTCGGCGCCGCGCCCGATCCGGTCGGCGAGCAGCGCCGTCAGCCGCTCCTCGTGTTCCTTCTGTAACGCGTCCAGGTTCGCCATGCGGCTGGCATAGCACGCCGCGGGCGCGCGCCAGGTGACGTCGAGATGCCCGCCGGACAGCCCCCGCCGGCCGTCAGGCCGCCTTCCAGATCGGGCGGAACATGACGGCGAGGCGCGGCAGCGCGCGGGCCGTCTTCGGCACGGTGTGCTGCCAGGCGCGCTGGCAGAGCCCGCCCATCACGAACAGATCGCCGCGTCCCAGCGCGAACGCGACCGAGCGGCCGCCGCCGCGCGGGCGCAGCAGGAACCGGCGCGGCGCGCCCAGCGACACGGTGGCGACCAGCGTGGGCTGGTCCATGTCGCGCGCGGTGGTGTCGCCGTGCCACGCGACGCTGTCCGAACCGTCGCGGTAGAGGCCCATGCTGACGCGCACGAACGCCGTCGCGTAGTGCGCGGACAGCGCGTCGCGGATCCGCTCCAGCAGCGGGTGCCCGGGGCCGTCGTCGGGCAGGCCGGCGACCAGCCGCGGGACGTCGACGGCGCGGTCGTACATCCAGCGCCGCTCGCTGCGCCAGTTCGTCGTGCGCGCCAGCTCGGCCATCAGCGCGTCCTGGCCGCGCACCCAGTCGGGGAGGTGCTCGACCCACGACGCCCCGTCGAGGTCCACGCGCCGCGCGTGGGACAAGTCGGCCGCCTCGATCGCCGGTCCGCCGCGATCGAACAGCGTCGGTTGAGATGGCAGCGCGGCGCCCACGCCGCAAAGGGTAGCAAGCCGGGTCCGCAGGCGTAGACTGACTGAAGGATGGCGCTGTTCAGCCAGCGGGGATGGGACGAGTGGATCGCGGCCTACGCGGAGAGCCACCACCACCCCGTGAACCGCGCCTGCCACACGCTCGGCATTCCGCTGATCGCGCTGTCGGTCGTCGTGGGCGTCGCCTCGATCTGGGTGGCGCCGCTCCGGCTCGTCGCCGCCGTCGGGTTCGTCGTCGGCTGGGTGTTCCAGTTCGTCGGGCACGCCTTCGAGCGCAAGCCGCCCGAGTTCCTCAAGGACTGGCGGTTCCTGTTCGTCGGCCTGCGCTGGTGGTTCGCGAAGCTGCGCGGGCGAGGCTGACCGTCAGCTTCAGCCGTCACCGCGAGAACAGGTCCCCCAGATCATTCGCGCCGGCCACCGCCGGAAGCACGGGCAGGCCGAGCATCTCCTCCACCGTCTTGAGCAACGAGCTGTGCGTGTACGCCACGCCGCCCGCATAGCCCGGCTTGACGCCCGGTCCGACTGCCAGGAACGGCAGCGTGCTGGACTTGTCGCCCTCCTCCCAGGTGATGAAGATGACGCCGCCGCGCGCGCTCACGAAGTCGATCAGCGCCGGCAGGCTGGCGGCCAGCCAGTCGTCGCCGGCCCGCGTCCGGTTCGCGTTCGGGCATCCGTGCGCGCCGTGCATGTCGTGGCACAGGTTGGGCGTGATGAAGCTGTAGCCGGCGACGTCGCCGCTCGCGAGATCGGCGGCCAGCGCCGCGAGCTCGCGGTGATGGGCGGCGCAGCGCGCGTCGTCCTTGGCGGGTGGAGCGCCGGCGACGTCATGGAAGAAGACGAACGGATTGTGGCGCGGGACGTAGAGCCCGGCGGCCAGGATCGGACAGCGGCCGGTCGCGTCGCCGATGCCTTCCTGATACGCCCTCCAGTCGAGGCCGCCGCCCGCGGCGGCGATCTGAGAGGCGAGGTGGTCGGTGCTGGTCGTGCTGTTCGACGCCGACGGCACCCCGTCGGTCGTGAACGTGTGATCGGGGAAGGCGTTCGTGCCCGCCTCCATCCAGAGGTAGTGCGGCTCGCTCGGCAGCTGCGGCAGCTCGTCGCTGAACGCCGTGGCGCGCGCGTAGCGCGGCAGCAGCGTGCCGTTGATGTACGGCGCGTCCTTCGCGTTGCCGTAGATGCGCGCGGCGTCCTGGTTCTCCATCGCGACCACGAAGACGTGGGGGATCGCGCCCGGACGAAAGGGAGCCTGGCCGGCGGCCGCGGCGGCGTCCGGGACAGACGAGGGCGCGGCCTGGCCGGCGTCGGCGCTACCACCGCCCGGCGGGGATGCTTCACTGCCACCGCAGGCCGCCCGCAGCGCGCAGGTGCTGATCGCCAGCGCGAGCAGCGCTCCCGATATCCGCCCCGGCCGTCCCCACCGCCGCAACCTGATCCGCCGCCTCCCCCTGAACAACGTAACAGCCGAGCGCCAGACGGGCAGGTCTTTACAACGTGTGAAGCTTTGGCAACTGAACCTTCGGCAAGCGAACCCGGCGGTGCTAACCTCGCCCCCCTGCACGTCGTCAGCGGCAATACCACCGGCCTCAAGCCGAGCCAGAAGCACGCGCTGGAGCGCGTCTATCGGCGCCGCCTTCGTCCGGCCGAGGTCGCGTCGGCCGAGCTGGCGGCCTACCTGTGCGGCATTTCGCGCGAGATCGAGCGCCAGGTCGGCATCCTGGTCGGCCGGCGCGGCGAGATCGAGCACGTCTTCGTCGGCGACGCCTCGCGCATCAACCTGCCCGAGATCGGCCGCATCCGCGCCGGCCGCGGCCGCTTCCGGGGCCTGCGCCTGGTCCACACCCACCTGCGCAACGAGCCGCTGACGCGCGACGATCTCGTCGACCTGGCGCTGCTGCGCCTCGACCTGGTGGCCGCCATCGGCGTCTGGCCCGACGGCCGGCCCGCCGATCTGCACGTCGCCCACCTGCTGCCTCCGATCGAGGGCGGGCCGCCCTGGCGCCTGCTGCCGACCGAGCCGTTCTTCCGGAGCACCCTGGACCCCGCGGCGCTGATCGACGCGCTCGAGGAGGAGTTCGATCGCGTCGCGCCGGCGGCGATCGCGACCGACGCGCGCGATCGCGCGCTGCTGGTGGTCGTCGACATCCGGCGGCCGCCGCGCGTGCCCGGGGCGCCGCGCCCGCCCGCCACCAGCTCGGAGAGCCGCGTGAACGAGCTGAAGGAGCTGTGCCGGACGGCGGGCGTGGGCGTCATGGGCGTCATCGAGCAGCGCCGCCCGGAGGCGGATCCGAAGAGCCTGATCGGGCGCGGAAAGCTGGAGGAGGTCCTGATCCGCGCCATGCAGCTGGACGCCAACGTGCTGATCTTCGATCCCGATCTGACGCCGATCCAGGCGCACGCCATCGCCGACTTCACCGATCTCCGAGTCATCGATCGGACCATGCTGATCCTGGACATCTTCGCGCAGCGGGCGAAGAGCCGGGACGGCAAGCTGCAGGTCGAGCTGGCGCAGCTCCGCTACCGGCTGCCGCGCCTGCACGAGAAGAACACCATGATGAGCCGGCTGACCGGCGGCATCGGCGGGCGCGGGCCGGGCGAGACGAAGCTGGAAGAGAACCGGCGGCGCGCGCGCGAGCGCATCCACCGCCTCGAGAAGGAGATCGACCGCTTCGGCGAGCAGCGGGCGGGGCGGCGCGCCGAGCGGGTGCGGCGCGGCCTGCCCATCGTCGCCATCGTCGGCTACACCAACGCCGGCAAGTCGACGCTGCTGAACACGCTCACGCGCAGCGACGTGCTGGCGGAGGATCGGTTGTTCGCGACGCTGGACCCGACCACGCGCCGGCTGCGGCTGCCGCGCGAGCGCGAGATCATCATCGCCGACACGGTCGGCTTCATCCGCGATCTGCCCCGCGACCTGGCGCGGGCGTTTCGCGCGACGCTGGAGGAGCTGGACGAGGCGGACCTGCTGCTGCACGTGGTCGACGCGGCCGACCCGGCGCGCGACCAGCAGATCGCGGCGGTCGAGGCGATCCTGGCCGACCTGGGCCTGGCGGAGACGCGCCGGATCCTGGTGATGAACAAGGTCGATCTGCTGCCCGCCGAGGAGCGGGCCCAGCTCCCGCGCGGCAGCGCCGAGCTGCCGGTGGTCGCGATCTCGGCGCGCGACGGCGCCACCACCGGCGGGCTGCTGGAGGCGGTCGAGGGGGCGCTCGCCAGCGAAGGGTTCGCGCAGGTCGCCGGGCCGGAGAGCGTGAGCTTGCCGTCATGAGTCCGTTCGCCATCGCCGCGGCCGTCCTGATCCTGCTGGGCGGCCTGATCCTGATCCACGAGCTCGGCCACTTCGTGTTCGCCAAGGTGTTCGGCGTGAAGGTGCTGCGCTTCTCGCTCGGGTTCGGCCCGCGCATCGTCGGCTTCACCTACGGCGAGACCGAGTACCGGCTGTCGGCGTTCCCGCTGGGCGGTTACGTCCGGCTCCTGGGCGAGGATCCGGGTGAGCCGATCCCGCCCATCGACCGGCCGCGCGCGCTGGCCGCCAAGCCGCTCTGGCAGCGCTACGTCGTCGTCGTCGCGGGCCCGGTGTTCAACTTGCTGCTGCCGCTGTTCATCTACTTCGTCCATTACGCCGGCCAGCGCACGATGTTGCCGCCCACCATCGGCACCGTGCTGCCCGACATGCCCGCGGCGAGCGCGGGCCTCATGCCCGGTGATCGGGTCGAAAGCATCGACGGGCGCCCGGTCCGCTACTGGGAGGAGCTGGAGCAGACGGTGTCGAGGTCGGCCGGCAAGACCCTCCGCATCGCGATCCGGCGCGGGCCCGACGCCGAGGAGCGCGACCTGACGCCCGTCCAGATCGAGCGCAGCGGACCGCTGCGGCGCAAGGAGCGCGTCGGCTTCGTCGGCTGGGGGCCGCGCTTTCACCTGCCCGAGATCGGCGTGCTGGATCCGTCGTCGCCGGCCGCGCAGGCGGGCCTGAAGACGTTTGATTTCATCACCGCCGTCAACGGCGTCCCCGTCGCCACCTGGACGGAGTTCGCCAAGGCGGTCGAGCGCGCCGGCGCGTCGCCCCTGCGCCTCAACTACGTGCGCGGCGGCTACTCGGCGGTGCCGTTCGCGCACATCGAGATCGAGGAGCCCGGTTCGGCGGTGGTGATCCCGGTGGCGCAGTTCGACGCCGCCGGCCGCCGCCACTACGAGACCGGCATCCTGTCCGCGGCGATGTTCGTATTCTCGATCGAGCCGGGGAGCCCGGCCGATCGCATCGGCCTGCGGCGCGGCGATCAGATCCAGTCGCTCGACGGCGCGCCGCTGCAGCACTGGGACCTGCTGCACGAGCGGATCAAGAGCCACCCCGAGCACGACTTTCGCATCGGCTGGATCTCGTCGGCGGGCCTGCCGCGCGAGGCGACCTTCCGCCCCGAGGTCCGCTCCCAGCTGGACATCAATCGCCAGGAGGAGCAGCAGACGGTGTTCGGGGCGCTCAACCGCCTGGCCTGGAAGACCGAGGTGCCGGTGCCGATCACCAACCGCTTCGGCTACGCGCTCGGCCACGCGTTCAAGCACACGGGCGAGACGATCGTGACGATGGTCTACGGCTTCGGCGAGATCCTGCGCGGGCACGTGCCGCTGACCGGGCTGGCCGGCCCGATCACGATCGGCTACGCGGCCGGCGTCGCCGCCGAGCAGGGGCTGGACCAGTACCTGTGGTTGATGGCCGTCATCAGCATCAACCTCGGCCTGCTGAACTTCCTGCCGGTTCCGATCCTCGACGGGGGCCTGCTGGTGTTCTTCACGCTGGAGCTGTTCAAGCGCCGCCCGCCGTCGCCGCGCGCGCGCGCCATCGCGACGCGCGTCGGCCTGGTGGTGGTCGTGACGCTGACCGTGCTGGCGCTGCGCAACGACGTTGTGCGCTTCTTGCTGCTGCGGTAGACAGCCGCGCGGGCTTCAACACGATGAGCGACCTGTTCCTCTGCCTCGACACGGCGACGCCGACCGCGCGGGTGGCGGTGCTCGACGGCGCCGGCGCCGTGCGCTTCGCCGCGGAAGCGACCGCCGAGCGGCATTCGAGCCACGTGCTGCCGCTGTGCGCGGAGGCGCTGCGCGCGGTCTCGCTCGCGCCCGCCGGCCTGGCCGGCATCGCCTGCGGCGGCGGCCCCGGCAGCTTCACCGGCCTGCGCGTCGGGCTGGCGGTGGTCAAGGGGCTGGCGCTGCCGACCGGCGTGCCGCTTCACGTCGTCTCGTCGCTGCAGGCGCTGGCGCTCGACATCCTCGCGGACCGCGGCGACGGCGCGGCCATCACCGCCGTGCCGTGCCTCGACGCCGGCAAGGGCGAGGTCTACGTCGGCGCCTACGTCGCCGCCGGCGCGGCGCTGGTGCGCGAGACGGGCGCGGACTGCCGGCTGGCCGCCGGCGCGCTCGGCGACTGGCTGGCGGCGCTGGCCGGGCCGCCCGCCGCCGTCGCCGGCAACGGCGCCGAGCGCCATCAGGTCGCCGGGCGGCTCGCCGTGGCCGGGCCGACCGCCGTCTCGATCGGCCGACTGGCGCTCCTGCAGCGCGCGCGCGGCGAGGCCGCCAACCTGGCCAGCGCCGCGCCGAACTACGGCCGCCCGCCCGACATCACGGTGAAGAAGAAGGCCGGACCTCAGAACGCGTAGCGCGAGACGGCGCCGCCCGGCGTCGCGATGATGTCGGTCCCCGCGCCGGGATCGAGATCGCTGCCGGCCTTGTCGATCCTGCCGACGACGATCAGCTTCGTCGCGTCGGCGGCGAACCAGGTGCCGAAGGACTCGAGCGGGTTGCGGGCCGGGATGATCCAGGCCGTCTTGCCGTCGCGATCCAGCTTCCCGATCAGCGTCGGTTCGACGCTGGGGTCTTCGCCGCCGCCCTTGTAAATCACGCCGCCGCCCGGCGCGGCCACCGGGAGGAACATCGACGGGGCGCGCTGTTCCCAGAGCAACGAGCCGTCGGCGCCCAGCTTCTGCACCAACCCGATCGAGACGTAGGGCGGCCCGGTGTTGTCGTTGCTCTCGGCGCCGACGTAGATCGATCCGTCGGCGTCGAAGGAGACCGAGTCGACCGAGTCGTACGCGCCGCCGCTGTAGATCTGGCCCGTCTGATAGTTGCCGTTGGCGTCCCAGCGGGCCAGGAATCCGTCCGTGTATCCGGAGGCCATGTACATGTCCGTGCCGGCGCCCGGATCGAGGTCGACCATTCCGCCGAAGGAGCCGCCGACCCAGAGCGCGCCCGAGGCGTCGACGGCGAGCGGACCCACCCAGCCGTCGGCCGTGCTGGTGATCGTCCGGCCCCAGGTGAAGTTGCCCGCCGAGGTCAGCTTCACGACGTAGCCGTTCATCATGTCGTTGCTGGGCGTGCGGTGCAGGTTGGTGCCCGCGCCCGGATCGAGATCGATCTGACCGCGGAAGCTGCCGGCGGCATACAGGCTGCCGTCCGGGCCCAGCGTCAGGCTGTAGCTCTCCGCGCCGGCCGCGTCCTCGACGGTCATCGTGAAGACGCGGACCCACTGCAGCTGGCCGCTCGCGTTCAGCTTCAAGATGACGGCCTCCCCGACGGCGGCCGGCGCCGTCATCTGCGTGACGCCCGCGCCCGGATCGAAGTCCACCGTTCCGGTGAACGAGCCGCTCGCGTAGATCGACCCGTCGCTCGCGATCGCGCCCGCGCCCAGGGTGCCCGGCGTTGCCCAGGTGCGCGTCCAGGCGTAGCTGCCGTCGGCGTTGAACTTCGTGATGAACGCGTCGAGCGCGGTGATGGGCGTGCGCAGGTCCTGCGCCGTCCCCGGATTGAAGTCGGTGGGCGCGCTGAAGGTTCCGTTCACGTAGACCGATCCGTCCGGGCCGATCAGGACGTCCCCGGCCGTCGCGCCGCCGCTGGACGCCGCCAGGACGTCGGTCTTCACGTACCGGGGCGTGCAGCGTCCCGCTTCGCACGCCTGGTAGCTCTCGCAGGCGGTCCCGCAGGCGCCGCAGTGGCGCGGATCGGACTGCAGGTTCGTGCACGAGGTGCCGCACGCGTCGGGCGTCGCCCCGCCGCAGGCCGCGACGCACGCCTCGGCGCCGCGCGCACCAGCGCACAACGGGCGATCGTTCGGGCAGGCGGCGCCGCAGGCGCCGCAGTTCGCGGCCGTGTCGAGCGTCGCCTCGCAGTCGGGGTTCGACGGATCGCAGTTGCCGTAGCCGGGCTGGCAGTGCAGCTCGCAGCCGTAGGCGGCGCAGATCCCGTTCGCGTGCGCCCCCCTGCAGGTCTCACCGCACGCGCCGCAGTCGAAGAAGCGGCCGAGGATCGTCTCGCACCCCTCGTTGGCGGGGTCGCAGTCGGCGTAGCCGGCCTGGCAGTGGGACAGCGTGCAGACGCCGGCGACGCAGGACGCGTAGGCGTTGGAGAGACCGCAGCGGGCGTTGCAAGCGCCGCAGTGACTGTTGTTCGTCTTCAGGTCGACGCACTGAGAACCGCCGCAGTCGGCCAGGCCCGTGCCGGCGCAGCTCGCCACGCAGACCGGCGGGCCGGCGGTCGCCGCCGTACACAGCGGCGTGGCGGACGAGCAGCTGACGCCGCACGCGCCGCAGCGGCCGCGCTGCGTGATGTCAGACTCGCAACCCCGCTCCACGTCGGTGGCGCAGTGACCGAACCCGGGCAGGCATCCGTCGGCGGGGATCACGCAGGCGCCGTCGCGACACTGGACCTTGTCGAACAGGACCTGCGGCAGCGCCGTGCAGTCGTGGCCGCAGCGGCCGCAGTTGCGCCGATCGGTGGCAGAGCCGCAGATTCCGTCGGGCGTCCCGTCGGGCGTCGCGTCGGGGACGACGTCGCCCGGGAGATCCACCGCGACGTCGCGCGGCGCTTCGTCGATTGCGCTGTCGCGGCCCAGGTCGGGGGTCGCCCGGTCGATCGGCGCATCGGAGGCGTCGGGGGTGCTGACTGGAGCGTCAGGCGCGATCACCGCGTCGCCGGGTGCGCTCGTATCCACGCCGCCGCCGTCGTGACCGCCGGATCCGCCGGCCGCGGTGTCGACCCCCGCCTCCAGCGTCCCGATCGGTGAGCCCGCGTCGTGCCCCAGCGCGCGCTGGCCACAGGCCGGCGCGGCCAGGAGCAACGCGAGCGCCGCCAAGCGCGCAATCGCAGATAGTCTCCGCATCGCCACGGTTAGCGGTGACGACTCGCCGACGGGGCGGCTCAGAAAAAGCCGGCCCTCTCCCTATCCCGCCGCCCCTCTCCCTGACCCTCTCCCCGCTTCGCGGGCGAGGGGACCGGATCCGGACCCGGCCCGTCCGTCCGTCTAGATTCCCGAAACTGTGCCTACACCTTGGCGGGCATCGGCAGGGGCGCGGTCCGCGACGGCATGCGGGGGTAGTTGGGGGCGGCGAGGCCGTGGACGAGGTCGGCGATGCGCACGGCCTCGCCGGTCGCGAAGCAGCGGTTGGCCGCCGCGCCGACCAGCATCGCGTAGGCGCCGCTGCGCTCGTCGGCGGCGCGCAGCAGCGGATCGGCGCCGGGCGCGGGCGCGAACAGGTCGGCCAGCATCACCGCGTCGCCGCCGCCGTGGCCGCCCGTTCCGGCGCGCAGCGCGACGGTGGTGGGCGGCTTGCGCAGCGGGAACACGCGCAGCGAGACGTCGTAGTCCTTCGCCTGGCCGGGGACGTTGGCGCTCCCGAACGGCGCGGCGACCGACTCGATCACCTTGTGTTCGATGCGGCCCTTCGTGCCGTTGAAGGTGATCTCGTATCCCTCCCACGCCGCGAACGCGTTCACCGAGTAACAGAGGATCGCGTCGCTGTCGTAGGTGACCACGACGTTCATGCTGTCCTCGATGTCGATGTCGGGCCGGAACACGCAGCGGTCGCGCAGGTAGCCGTCGTGCTTCTCCTGATCGAGGTAGAGCGCCTTCAGGTTCGGGTCCTTCGCGAGATCCAGCTCGAACGCGCACTTCTGCCGCTCCGGGCAGCCGTGGCAGCGTTCGTGCGGGCCGGCGAGGCCGAAACGCTTCGCCATCGCCGGCGTGTAAAAGCCGCGCCGCCCCGACGCGCGCACGCTGACCGGGATCGCCGACAGCCACCAGTTCACCAGGTCGAAGTGGTGCGTCGCCTTGTGCACCATCAGCCCGCCCGAGTTCCGCTTCTGGCTGTGCCAGCGCCGGAAATAGTCGGCGCCGTGGTGGGTGTCGAGCATCCAGTGAAAGTCGACCGACAGCACGTCGCCGATGACGCCGCCGACCAGCAGCTCCTTCAGCTGGCTGCGCGCCGGCATGTAACGATAGTTGAACGCCACCCGGCAGTGCCGCTTGGTCTTCGCGCGCGTGTCGACGATGCGCTGGCACATCGGCGCCTCGGTCGTCATCGGCTTCTCGGTGATGACGTCGCAGCCGAGCTCCATGGCGCGGCAGATGTAGTCTGCGTGCGTGGCGTCGACCGTCGTCACGATGACGGCGTCCGGCCTGCACTCGGCGATCATCCTGTCGAACGCCGCCGCCGGGTAGGCGCGCGGCTCGGGGCGGCCGGCCTTGCGCGCGTGCGCGCGCGCGAGCTCGAGCCGCCCGGCGTTGACGTCGCAGACGCCGACCAGCTCCGCCTTGTCGGCGTGCGTCGTCTGGATCGCGTCCAGGTAGAGGTAAGCGCGCGAACCGACGCCAACGACCGCGTACCGCTTCTTTCCGGCAGGCTTTTCCAGAACGGCCGCCGCCCCCACCGGCCTGGCCGTGGCCGCGAGCAGGGCGCCCGCCGATGCCTTCGCGAAGTCCCTGCGCGACAGATCGTCTGCCATCTCGCCTCCCTGAGTTGACGCTGTGGGCTTGCGTAGCTCAGGCGGCCCTGTCTCTGCTAGTCTTGCCGGCTCATCCGGAGCTGAAATACCCATGGACGTCCAACTGTTCGACACCACCCTGCGCGACGGAACCCAGAGCGAGGGCCTCTCGCTGTCGGTCGAGGACAAGCTGAAGATTGCGCGCCTGCTGGACGGCTTCGGGATTCACTTCATCGAGGGCGGCTATCCGGGGTCGAACCCGAAAGACGTCGAGTTCTTCCAGCGCGCGAAATCGCTGTCGCTGAAGCACGCGAAGCTGACCGCGTTCGGCATGACCCGCAAGGCGGGCGGCCAGGCCGCCGCCGATCCGGTGCTGCGCGCGCTGATCGACGCGCGCACGCCCGTGGTCTGCATCGTCGGCAAGTCGTGGACGCTGCACGTGACCGAGGTGCTCGGCACGACGCTGGAAGAGAACCTGGCGATGATCGCCGACAGCGTGGCGCTGCTGAAGGCGGAGGGGAAAGAGGTCGTCTACGACGCCGAGCACTTCTTCGACGGCTTCCGCGCCGACCGCGCTTACGCGCTGGCGGCGATCAAGGCGGCCGCCGACGCGGGCGCCGACTGGATCTGCCTGTGCGACACCAACGGCGGCAGCCTGCCGTCGTACATCGCCGAGGTGGTCGGCGCCGTGAAGAAGGCGGTCCCGACCCGGCTCGGCATCCACACGCACAACGACAGCGACCTGGCGGTGGCGAACGCGCTGGCTGCCGTCGAGGCCGGCGTCATGCAGGTGCAGGGGACGATGAACGGGTGGGGCGAGCGCTGCGGCAACGCCAACCTGATCTCGATCATCCCGGCGCTGCAATTGAAGATGGGGCGGCGCTGCGTCCCCGACGATCACCTGGCCAAGCTGACCGAGCTGTCGCGCGCGGTCAGCGAGATCGCCAACATCCGGCCGCGCGCGCACGCGCCCTACGTCGGGCGGTCCGCGTTCGCGCACAAGGGCGGCATGCACGTCGCCGCCGTCGAGAAGGTGACCCACAGCTACGAGCACGTCGCGCCCGAGCGGGTGGGCAACCGGCGCCACATCGTCGTCTCCGAGCTGGCCGGCCGCGGCAACGTTCGCATGCGCTCGAACGAGCTCGGCGTCGACGTGCAGGGCAACGAGCGCGTGCTGCTCGAGCGGGTCAAGGAGCTGGAGAGCCAGGGCTACCAGTTCGAGGCGGCGGAGGGCTCGTTCGAGCTGCTCGGGCGGCGCAGCGCGCCCGGCTATCAGCCGCCGTTCGAGGTGCTGGACGTGGTCGTGATCTCCGAGCAGCGCCGCGGCAACTCGATGTTCGCCGAGGCGACCATCAAGCTGCGCGTCGGCGACGAGGTCGTCCACACCGTCGCCGAGGGCGACGGTCCGGTGCACGCGCTCGACGGCGCGTTCCACAAGGCGCTGAACCCGCACTTCCCGATCGCGCGCGACATCCACCTGGTCGATTACAAGGTGCGCATCCTCGATCCGGAGGCGGCGACCGGCGCCAAGACGCGCGTGCTGATCGAGGCCGCGCGGCACGGTACCGAGGAGCGCTGGAGCACCATCGGCGTGTCGCCCAACATCATCGAGGCGAGCGCCAAGGCGCTGGCCGACGCGCTGGAATTGCCGCTGGCCCGCGTGCGCGGCGCGGGCGCGGGCGCGGCCGAATCGAAGAAGGCGGCTAGCTAGAGTCCCGGGCACGCGGCGATGCTAACCGCTCACGACGCCGCGCGGACCAGCCACCCGATCGCGATCGGGACGATCAGCAGCGCCGCCAGGATCACCCACGACCAGGGGTTGCCGAAGTTGAACGTGTAGCCGAGGCCGAAGC
>DATBHU010000174.1:0-12437 GCA_036557265.1 Polyangia bacterium | reverse complement strand
TGCGACGGACCGGCTCCAGCATCGGGCTGTCGTTCCAGATCTGGCGTGGCAGCCCATGCAGACGGAGGTCGCCGGGATGCCGGCGTAGGGCCCCTTCTCGGCGCCGTCGTGGCAGTAGCGGCAGTCGATGCCGTCGTCCGCCACGTGGTGCCGGTGATCGAACTGCACCGGCTGGTCGACGGGGAACAGACGATCCTGGTTGTAGGGCGTCCGCACGTAGACCATCGGGAACGCGACGGCCCCGGCGGCAACCACCGCCAGCACACACAACCCGAGCCGGAGTGCCGTGTCGCTCCAGGCAGGGAACAGAGGCGCCATCGTCGGCGCGCAACGTGAGGCTACGCCTCACGGGGTCAATGAGGACTGCCCACGAGATCGGCCGGCGGTCGGCCGGCCCTTCACGACGAGATCATGTCGGCCTGCGCCGGACCGACCAGCGAGGTGAGCGCGATGCCGGCGCCGACGAAGGCGTTGTTCCACACCAGCGGCGACGAGTAGTCCGGCCACGCGAACAGCGACGCGATCAACCAGACCCCGGCCGCCGCGCTGACGTAGCGCATGCTGGGCAAGCGCATCGCCAGCAACGCGCTGATGACGACCACGGCGCCCGTGATCCACCCGTTCACGGAGTTGGCGGTGTTGCGGCGCCACAGCAGCAGCGACGACACCACCACCCACACGCCCAGCACCACGTTGATGAGACGGACGTTCCTGTTCAGCATCGCCAGCCTCGCCCTCCCTGTTCGTAACTGTGAGCACTCGCGACGGAGAATCGACCCTTGTCATCTGCGGGAGAGCAAGTAGGTTGACGGTAGAGGCCAACAGCGATGTGGAAGCGCGTCGCAGTGGTCGTGCTGTCGGTCTGGGTGCTGTTCACTGGAACTGCCTGGGCCCATAGCCGACCCAACCAGATCAACAGCGCGGCCGTGGGAGCGGGCCTGCTGTACTTCGGTGCGCTCTCGATGCAGCACGAGTGGGCGCGCTACGTGACGCTCGCCCTCGGGCTCTGGCTGTTCGCGTTCACCGCGTTCATCAGCCCCGACAACGCGGTCACCTTCTGGAACCACGCGATGATCGGCCTGGCGGTGTTCATCCTGTCGCTGGTGGGCGGCGAGCGGCACCGCGTCGTCGGACAGCACGGCGTGGAGCACGTCTGACGCGCGCTACGTGGCCCGCTTGTCGCCCGCGCGGCAATCGGGGCACAGCCCATAGAGCTCGTGCCGGTGGCGCGAAAGCGTGAAGCCGTGGCGGCTCGCGATCCGGTCCTGGATCCGCTCCACCTCGGGGCTGACGAACTCGATGATCTGGCCGCAGCCCTCGCAGATCAGGTGGTCGTGGTGCGAGCGGCCGGCCGCCACCTCGTAGCGCGTCTCCTTGGCGTCGCCGAAGCGCCGCGGATGAGCGATCCCCGCCTCCTCGAGCAGCTTCATCGTGCGGTACACCGTCGCGAAGCCGACCCCGGGGTGCGACTTGCGGGCCAGCTCGAACAGGGTCTGCAGATCGACGTGCTCCTTCGTCTTCAGGAACACGTCGACCACGGCGTCGCGCGTCTTCGACACGTGCAGCCCGCGCTCGCTGACGAAATCGCGCCACAGGCGGTGGGGATCGTGGCTCTTCTCTTGCTGCTTCTCGCGGCCGGCGGGCGCCACGGCAGGACTTTGAGATGGCGCACCGGTGATGTCAATCGCGGCCGCCGGCCCGCGCGCGTCATGGCAGCACGATGCGCCCGGGCGCGCCCATCGCGCCGTCCCGCGTGTGGCACCCGTTGCAGTCGCCGTCGCGCTGCAGGCTGAGCATGCGCCGCTCCCGCCCGGCCAGCCGGACCCGGACCGAGAACGGCGGCACGAACGGCTGCTCGGCCTCCAGCATGAAGTTGCCCGACCGGTTCGCCACCGCCGAGAGCGTCGCGCCGGCCGTGTCCGTGACCAGCACCTCCGCCCCCTCGGCATCGGAGCCGACACAGTCGTCGGGCTCGTGACCGGACGGGTAGAGCGTGCCGGCGAACCGGAAGATCGGCGCCGCCTCGCCGGTGCTGGCGTTGACGTCCTCGTGGCAGGCGTTGCAGGCGCGGCCGGGCATCATCTCCGGCCCTTCGGATTCGTTGACGTCCCTCGTCGCGCCGCTCGAGCAAGCGGCGGGCGCCGCGAACGGATCGGGCGCCGGCTCCGCCGCCGAGCCACAGGCGGCGACGGCCAGCGCCAGCGCGGCGCCCACCGATCTCATTGCGGGACCGGCAGCAGCAGCAGGACCGCGTCGTCGTTGGCGGTGGCGGGCGACGGGGCCGTCCCCACCCCGTCGATGCCGACCAGCGCCGCGGTGCGGCCGTCGGGCGACAGCGCGACCGACCAGAGGAAGTCGGCCGGCCCGCCGAGGTCGAACGTCCTCCACCCGGTCGGTGAGAAGGCGCGGTCCGGCTGGCCGTCGGGCGTCAGCAGGGCGACCAGGCCGTCGACGTTGGCCGAGGTCGCCCGGCCGCCGCCCACCAGCATGATGCGCCGATCGGGCAGCACCGCCAGGCGGCGCGAGTTGTCGGCGAAGCCGCCGACGTCGACGCGCGCCAGCCCGCCGGCGCCGTAGGTCGTGTCGAGGGCGCCGGCCGCGGTCAACCGCAGCGAGACGAGATCGGTCGTCTCGGTCGCGGCCTGCCGCCCGTAGCCGGTGGTGACGATCTTGTAGCCGCCGTCGGGCGCCGGCTGGATCGCCACCTGGTAGGTCTCGGTCTGCTCGGCGAGCAGCGACTGGCTGAAGACGCCGCTGGTGCCGAAGCTGGTGTCGAGCAGACCGGCGTCGGTCACCTTGTAGACGACGGGCCGGGTGTCGGCGCCCGGGACCGGCTGGTAGCCGGCGCCCAGGATGCCGTCGCTGCCCGGCAGGATCGTGACGTTGCGGGGGCTGGCGTTGTTGCTGGCGCCGTCGGCCAGCGTATCCAGCGTGAACACGCCGTTGCCGGCGAAGGTGGCGTCCCGCGTCCCGTCCGCGTTCAGGCGGATCAGCGCGAAGTCGGTGTCGGTGCCGCCGGCGCGCGCCTGGCCGCCGCTGACGACCAGGCGATCGTCGGGATAGACCGCCAGGCCCCAGGCGCTGTCCGTCGAGAAGGCGGTGCCGTTCACGACGCCGGTGCTGAGATCGAGGATCACGATCCCGTCCGCGCCGAAGCTCGCGTCCTTGGTGCCGTCCGGGTTGAAGCGGGCCACCGCGATGTCGCGATCGCGCGCGTCGGCGGCGCCCGCGTGCTCGACGGCGCCGGCCACGACGACCTTGCCCGTCGACTGGACGACGATCCCGCGGCAGAGCTCGCCGCTGGTGCCGCTCGCCAGGTTGCGGACGGCGAAGCCGGCGCTGCCGAAGCTCGGGTCGGGGACGCCCGCGGCCGAGAACTTCGCGACCAGCGTCGCCACGTCCGCGTTCGCGTCGGTGGAGGTCGCGACCTGCCCGACGGCGTAGATGCTGCCCTGGGCGTCGTACGTGACGCCGTAGAAGCGATCCGGCCCGGTCGGCGAGATCGCGAACTGCAGCGGCGCGAGGTCGCCGCCGCCGGAACCGCCCCCGCCCGCGCCTCCCGCGCCGCCGACGCTCCCCGCGGCGCCACCCCCTCCCCCGGCGCCGCCCGAACCGCCCGCCCCCGTCGTCCCCGCAACGCCCGCCACGCCGCCCCCTCCGCCTGCCCCGCCCCGGCCCGGGGCGGGCGCGCCGCCCGAGGAGCCGCACCCGGCCACCAGCCAGGCGACGGCCACCGCCGCGCACAGTCGCTCATTCGAATTCCGTGACGTTCCGGATCCTGACCTCATCGCTCATCTCCTTTCGGATGAGCATTCATTGATCAAAATGAATATGAAAATCAAGATCAACTTTGAAAGGCCGGCGCGGCTCTGCGCTGGGTCGCGAAAGGACGGCGCATTTTTTTCCTAACCTCGCCCCGCCTGGCGGCCACCGAATGGAGGAAAGGAACGCCCATGACGCCACACCTCCGCTCCTCGATCCTGTCGTCGCTTGCGCTGCTCGCCGGCGCGCTCCTCGGCTGCGGGGGAGGAACCGCCAAGCCCGGCGGCCCCGGCAAGGACATGCCGGGCGGCGCGGGACGCGGAGTGCCGGGAATGCCCGGGGGCGGCGGCGCGGCCGGCCCGGGCGCCGGCGGGGCGGGCGGAACCGGTGGAATGATGATGACGGGGCCGATGGGGCACGCCGGCATGATGGGCATGGGCATGTCGGGGGCCGCGGGCGTGATCGTCGTCGGTATTCCGACGCCCGGGTCGCCGGGCACCACCTTCCCCGGCGGCGGCCCGAACGGCTCGACGCCGCTCGCGCCCGGCTGCACCCCCGCGAGCGCCCACGAATGTCCGTCGGCGTCGGGCGCGTGCGCCACCAGCAGCACCAGCAAGCCGACCGGCACCACCGGCGGCTCAATCTGCTTCTACGGGCCGATCACGACGACGACCACCACCACGACCACGCCGGCGCCGCTGGCCGCGACGATCGAATACCTTCACGAGACGGCGGGCGGCCAGGAGTACTACCGCTTCCGCATCACCTTCGATCCGACGTTCGTCGACAACACCTACGGCGTCAACGCCATCGGCTGGGGCACCAAGGGGCACACGTTCAAGGACCTGGTCGGCAGCGATCACGCCGAGCTGTCGCTGTTCGACAGCACGTCCACGCTGGTGTCGATGTTCGACCTCGACTACATCACCGCCGACACGAGCGCGTCGTGCGCCTACGGCGCCCTGGGCGTCAGCGGCGGCGAGGGCAAGATGCTGGTCGGCGACGCCAAGTACATCCTGGCCTCGACGACGTCGCTGGATCGCGACCTCAACGGCTGCGGCTACTGCAAGAACGCCGCGTGCGGCGGCGACTGCACGGTCGACTCGCCGGCCACCGACGCCCTGTACACGCCCAACGCGGCGGCGCCGAACTGGGACTTCCGCGTCATCTACGAGGTCTGGGTCGACGCGGCGGTGTTCGCGTCCAGGGGCTTCGGCGGCGCCAGCATCACCTTCGTCCACGCGTCGCCGTCGAAGGCGAGCAGCAACACCGTCAGCGTGACGCCGCGCCCGTGCGGCGGCGGCGGCTGCCCGGGCGGCACCATGCGCGTCGAGACGTCGACGGGGACGAGCTGCGTGCCGGACTGTCCGACCGGGACGTACCAGATCGAGGTCGAGACCAGCACGGGCACGATGAAGGTCTGCTCGCTCTGCCCCGCGGGCAGCGTGCCGGTCACGAGCGGTGACGCCGGCAGCTGCATGGTCTGCCCGACCGGCACCACGGTGCGCGTCGACAGCGAAGGGGCCTACAACTGCGTCGCCACCACGGGCGAATGACGACAGGCGAATGACGACGGGCGAATGACGACGGGCGAATGAGCCGCCCGCTCAGCAGCCGTCGTCGATGAGACCGTTGCAGTCGTCGTCGACGCCGTTGCCGCAGATCTCGGCGCCGCCCGGGTGGACGGCCGCGTTCGTGTCGTCGCACTCGTCGCACCAGGCGTCGCCGTCGCCGTCGCCGTCGCTGGCGGCGCCGGCGACGCGGTTCTCGCAATCGACGAACGTCTGCAGGTAGGTGGGCCGGCCTGCCACCACGTCGCGCGCCTGGCGCGTCGCCTCCGCGATGTCGCCGGGCGTGATGCGCAGGTGCGGATCGCCGGCCGCCGCGGCCGCGATCTGCTGCGACCACGCGTCGATCCAGCCCTGGATCTCGGCGACGTTCCACTTCGCCAGCAGGCCCGCGATCGCCTGGGCGTACGCGACGCGCTGGTCCGCGTCGCCGAGGACGATCATCCACTTGTCGCCGGGGCGCGGCGCGGTCGGCCCGCGCGCCGTCCACCAGTAGACCGGGTGATCGGCGTAGGGGAGATCGTCGTAGACGGCCAGCCAGTCGAAGGTCGAGTCGGTGTCCTGCGGCAGGAACAGGAAGCCCGCCGCCCCCTGATCGTAGAGGTAGAAGTTGTGGCCGCCGCCGTAATACCCGTCGGCGTCGTTCAGCAGCGCCTCGGCGGCCCACGACGTGAGCGAGCCGGCCACGTCGGTGATGGCGGCCAGCGACGCCAGGTCGCGCGCCTCGTGAAAGATGTCGAGGCGCGCCTCGGTGGCGGTCGCCTCGTTGGTGAGGGCCTGCTGGCCGCCCTTCCAGAGATCCCCGTCCGGGTTGCCGGGGAAGAACTGCTTGACCACCCGATGTCCGACGCCCTCCTCCAGCGCGTAGAGACCGTAGTTGGCGCCGTTGATCGTCAACTGCGCGCTGGAGGTGCACGGCGCGAGGATGCCGGCCTCACGCAGCCAGTTGTGCGCCAGGCGATCGTGCAGGAACGTGTAGTCCGAGCGGGGCATGTCGAACACCAGGCGGCTGACGCCGTGGAAGCTGCCGGACGGGTTCGTCTCGTCGAACGAGATCGAGAACTGCATCTTGGCGCCGGCGCCGTCGTACATGACGGCCTGCAGCCAGGACGACTGCCCGTGCAGCTTGATGGCGGCGTCGTTGACCGTCTCGCCGCCGAGGTGGAAGACGATCGGGTGGTACGTCGCGAAGTCCACGCCCGTCTGGATGGCCGCGATGTCGCGAAACTCGGCGTCCATCTTGGCCCACTCGTCAGCGCTGATCTCGATCGCGTACGTCGCCAGCGTCGCCTGGTCGAACAGATCGGAGCAGCCGCCGACCGCCACGGAGCCGCCCCCGCCCGCGCCGGCGGTCCCGGTCGCGGCCGGGCCGACGCCACCACCGCCGCCGGCGCCCCCGTCACCCGGCGTGCCGGCGGCACCCGCGGTCCCGCTCCCGTTTCCGAGCGAGCCGCCCCCCGCGCCTGACCCGCCGCAGCCGCCCGCCGCGACGGCGGCAATCAGGACCGCGGCCGCGCCGAGCGTCTTCATTCGCCGTCGAAGTCCCCGGACGGGCCGGTGCCGTCGCCGGCCATGTCGACGTTCCCCGGCGGCACCGGGTAGTCGCCGCTGCCCGCTCCGCCCGTGCCGTAAACGCCCGGCGGGATGCCGTGGTAGACGATGTCGCCGCCCGCGCCGTTGTGCGCGCCGCCGCGCGCGATCAGGTGTCCGTCGTTCACCATCCAGTTGAGCGTGTTGCCGTGGGCGCCGTCGCAGTTCAAGAAGATCGCGATCTGTTCCTGGTTGTCGGGGAACGACGGCACCAGGCCGGGGATGCCGTCGCTGCGGCCGGCGCCGCCGGTCGCCCCCATCCCGCCCGACGCGTCGAGCAGGCCCGTCGTCAGGACGTGCAGGTTCCCCTTGTCGTTGTGGATGGCGTCGTGGTTGTTGTCGGTGAAGAAGTAGATCATCCCGCCCAGGCCGCCCACGCCGCCGGGATCGGGCGCGTTGCCGCCCTTGACCGAGATCGTCCCGCCGATGTTGGCGTCGCCGTCCTTGGTGAAGAACCAGACATGCCCGCCGCCGCCCGCGGTGCCGGCGCCGCCCGAAGCGCCGCCCTCGACGGTGATGGTCGCGCCCTGGTCGATCGTCACCGCGCCGTCGGTGGGGACGAGCTGGAAGTCGACGCGCCCGCCCTCGGCGCCGTTGCCGCTGCCGCCCGCGCGGACCGAGCCGCCGTTCGCGATGATCTCGCCGGTGATGTGGAGGCCGCCGCTGCCCGGATCGGTGCGGGGACCGCCGGTGACCAGGCCGCCCGCGCCGGGCGCGGCCAGCGAGCTGCCGCCGCTCACGTCGATCTCGCGCGCGCCCGCGATCGTGACGGTCCCCGTCGCCGGCTCCGGCGTCACCGTCCCGCCCACGCCGGCCGACGCGTCGCCGTCGCCGCCCGTGGCCACCACCGGCACCACCACCGCGATCGCCATCGGCGCGGCGCTCTCGCCCACGTGGACCGCACCCGCCGCGCCGCCGGCGACGGCTCCGCCCGTGGCGGCGCCCCCGCGCCCGTCGATGATCCCGCCCAGCTGGACCGCGCCGTCGGCGTCGATGGTCAGCGTCGCGCCCGCGCCGCCGCCGCCGCTGCCGTTCGCCGCGCCGCCCCCGAAACGAACCGTCCCCGCGAGGGCGACGCCGCCGCCCGCCTTCAGGGTGACGTTTCCGCCGGCCTGGCCCGCGCCGGCCGCGCCGCTCGTGTCGACCGTGCCGCTGACGTAGATCGTGCCCCCGGCCTGCAGATCGAGCGCCTGGCGCGCGGCGCCCAGATCGGCGCTGCGGAGCTTGCCGTGCACGTAGAGATCGCCGCTGACCACGATCTTGCGGACGACATCGGCGCCGCCGCTCGCCACGTCGCCGTTCACCACGGCGTCGCCCGTGATCGAGACGTCCGCGGCCAGCGCCGCGGCGTCGACCGCCATGGCCGACGCCGGCGGGTCGGGCATCTGCGCCGCCGCCTGGCTCGAGTCGAACACCACGTCACCCTGGGCCACCAGGTGAACGACGCCGCCGTTCTGCCCCTGGCCGCCCGGCGACGACGCCGAGCCACCCTGCACGTTCAGCGCGGGGGTGTTGACGTCACCTCCCACGCCGCCGTCGGGTCCGGTCTTCGACTCACCGCCTCCGTGGGTCGAGCCGCTGCCGCAGCCGAGACCGTTCACCAACAGGAGGCCCGCGGCGGCGAGACTCCCCGCCAGACCGCGACGCCCCCACCCCCCACCCCGCTCCTTCTGCGCCATGCCTGCCACGTCCTCCCCTCCGACCGGCATCTTGGAACAGCAAGGACGGTGCCGCCCGCCGGCGGCGTTTCCCCCACCGTCGAGTCACGAGATCGTTACGGAGCGCGCAGGCGGCGTAACGGTCCAGGCGCGCGGGCCCGGATCAATTCATCGGCAGCGTGAACGCGTTCGACGGATCTTCCAGGTAGCGATGCAGGTACGGAGAGTACGTCGATATCGACACGGTCCTGTCCGCGGGCGATACGCGCAGGATGCGCAGGTAGCCGCTGCCGCCCCGGACCGTGTTGCCGTCGAACGTCTCGCACGGCGGCGCGACGCAGGTCTGATAGTTGGCCAGCACCTCGTGAACGACGCTGCCGTCGGTGCGGGTGCTGGTCAGGTGGGCCGCCGTCCCGGGCGGCAGGCCGTCGCCGCTGACGTCGTGGCCCGAGAAGACCAGCCTCACGTTGCCGTTCGGCAGGATGAGCTTCCGCCACATCTCCTCGCCGTCGTTGATGGTCGTCCGGGGCTGCCCCATCATCACGTAGTCGTGCGGGTTGTACGCCTGGTGCGGTGACGCGTTCCGATCGTAGCGCGTGCCGTCGTGCGTGAGGTACGCGTGCGTGATCACGATGGCGGGCGTGTCGCTGAACGCCTTCAAGACGCCGTCCGCCCACGCCAGCACCTCGTCGCGCGGGCCGAACTCGAGCGCCAGGACCAGCCATTGGCCCGCCCCGGCGTCGAAGCGGTAGTAGCTGTTCTCGACGTGCTCGGGCTCGAACGTGCCGCCGAACCAGGGGTGGGCCGCGAAGCGCGACGGCGGGAAGAACGCGTTGATCATCCCCATGCGGTCCGCGATGTTGGCGTAGTCGTGGTTGCCGGCCGCGAGCGCGAACGGCACCCGCCCCTCCAGCGTCGACAGGCTCCGGCGCGCCGCCTCCCACTGTTCGGGGACGTCGGCGTCGACGATGTCGCCGGTGTGCAGGACGAAGGCGATCCGGAGCGCCTCGCGGTTTTCGGCGATCCACTGCGTCTGCGCGTCGAAGATCTCCGGCCAGCTCGAGGCGTAGTACTGGGTGTCGGGCAGCACGACGATCGCGTAGCTGCCGGCCGGCCCGCCCGCGTCTGACGTCCCGGTGTCCGCGGGCGGTCCCGCGTCGGCGGGCGCGCCGGCGGACGGCGGGGGCGGAACGCAGGCAGCCGCGGCGAGCGACAGGGCTATCCCGAAGGGGGCCTTCAATGCCCCCGAAGCTCACACACCTTGCCGCCGCAAAGCAACGGCGTCGCGCCTGCCCGAGGCCGGCTCGACCGGCCCCGGGCGGCGGATCCCGTCACAAGGACCGGACGTACTGCACGAGGTTGTGCTGGTCGGCGCCGCTCAACGCGTTGAACGCGTTCCGCGAGGCCGCCGCCTGACCGTCGTGGGCGCGCACCGCGCACGGCACGTCGCCGCAGCGGCCGTCGTGCAGCAGGTGGTTGCGGAAGCGCAGCCCCCACAGCGGCGCCGTGCGCATGAAGCGCGTGTCGGCGACGGTGTCGCCCGGGCCCTGCGCCGGATCGTCGGGCGGCGCGTTGCCGATCAGATCGCCCAGCGAGCCCATGTCGTGCTTCAAGAAGTCCGAGAACGGGTTGAAGGCGAAGTTGCCGGGCACGCGCATCGTCTCCGTCCCGGCCGCGTCGATGCTGATGGGCGCCGGGTTGGCCGGCGTCCGGAAGGTGGTCTGCACGTGGCAGCCGGCGCAGCCCGCCTGACGGAAGACAGGCTCGCCGCGGGTGACAGAGATCTGATCGCTGAAGTCGCGGGGCGCCGGCGCCAGCGCCGTCATGAACGCCGTGAACAGGAAGACGTCGTCCTGGATCTCGGTGCGGCCGCCGGTGCAGGCGCCGACGACGTCGTCGACCTGGTGGCCCAGCGTCACCGACAGGCCGACCGACGGCCCGAACGAGTCGGGCTGGCGCGGCGCCAGGTCGTCGCAGCCGTCGACGACGCTGCCGTTGGGCGCGTTGGGCGCGTTCTCGATCGCGAACGCGTTCACGCTGGTGCCGTGGATGCAGTGCTGGGTGGTGATGCCCATCTCGTTCGAGTAGGCGTCGCCCGAGAACTGCATCAGCGAGGCGATGCCGGCCTTCCACCCGAACTTGCCGACGCGCGTGCCGCCCAGCGGCTCGGTCGGATCGCCCGGGTTGGGCAGGATCGTCGGGACCTGCAGGGCCCGCCCGCGGATCGCGGCCGGCTGCGCGGCGGCGATCGCCTGGATCGTCGCGTCCTGGATCGTCTCCACCAGGCCGGCGCCGAACACCGGCGTGGTCAGGCGGCCGACGTTGCGAATGGTCGCCTGCGGCGGATCGACCTCCTGCGGAACGCAGCAGAGGGTCGGATTGCCGGGCTGACAACGACCGCGGCTGCCGGCCGGCAGGTTCGGGTTGTTGAAGTTCGCAACCGTGAACAGCTGCCGCAACGTTCCGCCCAGCTGGGCCAGGGGATCGAAGATGCCGTTGACGAAACGGCCGAAGCGCCGTTCGATGTTCTCGCCCGCGCCGCCGGTGGCGCCGTTCGAGTGGCAGTTGCCGCAGGCGTGCTCGTTGAAGATCGGGCCGACGCCGTCGGTGATCTGCTCGACGTTCCGGAACGCCGCGCTCGCCTCCGCGAACAACGCCTGGTTGGTGCCGGGCAGCGTGGCGCCGAGCGCCGCGAAGTTCGCCGTCGTCACGTCGTCATCCATCTGACCGCAACCCGTTGCGACGACCGCCGCCGCCAGGACACACGGGCACACCACTCGTATCCATCTCATGGGGGGACCTCCGCGCTGAAGGGACCTAGAGACACCGCGCTACGGTGACGCCCGACATCCGGGCGCCATTGTTCGTTAGCTCGATTTACGAATGCCGGAAATGCGGGGCACTCCTGGTTTTCGACATTCCGCCAAACAAATGGATGCGAAACGCCGGCGCGCGCGTACAGCGTCGACGGTACGCCGGCGCTCCCAACGCCGCCTTCGGGGTTCTCCCTGGCGCCGTCAAATGCGCGTCACAACGACGCCGCAATCGACCACCCATCGGGATTGCGCAACCATCGCTGCGGCCCGGTCCCAGCTTGGCCGCATGGCCGCCTCATCGAAGCGGGCGCTGTTCGGCGCGATGGCGGCGAACGTCGGCATCGCCGCGACCAAGTTCATCGTCGGCGCGCTCACCCACAGCACCGTCATGATCGCGGAGGCGATCCACTCGCTGGTCGACACCGGCAACTCCGGGCTGATGCTGATCGGCCGCGCTCGCAGCCGCCGCGGCCCCGACCCGGAGCATCCGTTCGGCCACGGCATGGAGCTCTACTTCTGGAGCTTCCTGGTCGCGATGGTGATCTTCGGCGGCGGCGCCTGCCTGTCCATCTACCAGGGGGTCGTCGCGCTGTTCCACCCGCGCACGACCACCCACCTGTGGCCCAACTACGCCGTGATCGGCGCGGCCGCCGTGTTCGAGGGCTCGTCGCTGGTGATCGGCTGGCGCGAGTTCGCCGCCTACCGCCGCGAGAAGCACTTCGTCGGTTCGACGCTGGCGGTGATGCGCGAGAGCAAGAACCCGGCGATCTTCGTGACCGTCCTGGAAGATCTGGCGGCGCTGGCGGGGCTGGCGGTGGCGGCGATCGGGCTGACGCTCGACCACCTGCTCGACGCACCCCGCTTCGACGCCATCGCCTCCATCGTCATCGGGGCGATCCTGGTGTTCGAAGCCGGCCTGCTCGGCATCGAGACGCAGGGCCTGATCACGGGCGAGGCGGTCCGCCCCATCCTCATGGATCGGATCCGCGAGGTCGTCGCGCGCCACCCGGACATCGGCGCCGTCGAGGAGATCCGGACGCTAC
>DATBHU010000173.1:0-2014 GCA_036557265.1 Polyangia bacterium | reverse complement strand
TGCCCGGAGGCGCAGGCGACGCAGCCGCCGTTCCCGTCGCAGACCATGCCCACGCCGCAGCTCGTGCCCGCCGCGGTGTTCGCGCCGTCGACGCAGCTGGTCTGCGCGCCGTTGCACATCGTCTTCCCCTGCTTGCAGACGCCCGGGTTGCCGGTGCAGGTCTGGTTCGCCACGCAGGCGCCGCAGAACCCGTTGCCGTCGCACAGCTGACCGCCCGTGCACATGGTGGTGTTCGACTTGGGCGTGCCGTCGATGCACGCCTGGGCGCCGGTCGTGCAGGCGGTGATGCCGTTCTTGCAAATCGACGGGTTGGTGGTGCAGGCGGTCCCCGCGGTGCACGAAACGCAGGTGCCGCTGCCGTTGCAGACCTGGTTGCTGCCGCAGGTCGTTCCGGCCGCGGTGCTGCCCGAGTCGAGGCAGCGGGGCGCGCCCATCGTGCAGTCGACGACGCCGGTCTTGCACGGCGCGCCCGGGTTCATGCTGCAGGCCTTGCCCGCCTCGCACGCCACGCACTGCCCGTTGCCGTTGCAGACCATGTTCGAGCCGCAGGCGGCGCCGGCCCCGACGTTGTCGCCGTCGGCGCAGCCCGAGGTCGCCGTCCCCATCCCGCAGGTCACGACGCCGAGCTTGCACGCGCCGCCCGGGTTGGTGGTGCAGACGGTTCCCGCCGCGCAGGTCGTGCACGCGCCGGCCTTGCAGACCTTGTCGGTGCCGCACGACAGGCCGTCGGGCGCGCTGGCGTCGTCGTTACACTGCGGCGATCCCGAGCTGCAGGCGATCGTCCCCTTCTTGCACGGGTTGCCGGGGTTGGTGGAGCACGCGGCGCCCTCGGCGCAGGGGATGCAAGTGCCGGCGGCGCTGCAGACCTGACCGGTGCCGCAGGTCTCGCCCGGGTTCTTCGCGGCCGCGTTCATGCACCCGACGGGATCGCAAACGGTGATGCCGTGCCGGCACCCGTCGCTGTTCGTCTCGCAGGCGAGCCCCGCCATGCAGGCGCTGCAGACGCCGTTGAAGCAGAGCATGCTGGTGCCGCACGACGTGCCGTCCTTGGCGTTCACGCCGTCCTCGCAGCTCGGGCCGTCGGCGCCGCAGACGATGCGGCCGACCTTGCAGGGCGCGCCCTTGTTGGTGTCGCAGATCTGCGCCGACGAGCACCCGGCCGTGTCGTGCGGGCCGGCGTCGAAGTTGCCGGAGCTGACCGCGGCGTCGACGATGCCGGCCACCTGGTCGGGCGACAGGCTGTCGGTGCAGCCGGGCGTCCGGCAGCAGACGCCGATGTTCACGGAGGCGGCGTTCACCTGCTCGCAGCTGTAGCCGGAGGGACACTTGGGCGCGTCCGGATCGCACAGCACGCGCGCGCTCGGGATGTTGGGGCTGAGCGTGCAGCCGGCCGCCGCCAGCGCGAGGACCAGCGCCGCCGCGGCGGCCACCGGTGAGAAGATCCTGATTCCCCGCGCCGCCCCCCGCTCCACGCCGGCCCCGATCAGAATCTCACCCGCAACACGCCGCCGGCGCCGTCCGTCGATAACGTGGGCGTGAACGCGACCGCCCCGTGCTCCGGCGCCGCCGCCGGAGCCGACCCGGAGAACCCGGCCAGCACGAAGGTCGTCACCGCCCCGGCCAGCGCCGCGACGCCGATGCCGTAGCCGACCCACTGCCAGGTCTCGTAGCTCTTGCCGTCGGAGATCTGCTGCTCGAGGCGCGCTTCGTCGGTGACGTAGGGCTGGTTCGCGAACTCGTTGTTGATCGCGTCGTTGGTCGACTTGACCTTGTAGCTCAGGAAGGCGCCCACGCCGATGGCGGCGACGCCGACCGCCGCCAGCACGACGCTGGTCGTGCGCAGCGTCCGCGCGCGGCCCTCGTTCGACTGCACGGGCGCGACCAGGATCGGGGCGGGCTGGCTGGCGCGCTGGCGCGCCAGCGCGTCGTCGATCTCCTTGATGAAGCCCTGGGCGCGCTGCAGGTCCTCGGGCGGCTCGCTGGTGCCGATGCGCAGGTACTCGGTGAAGGCGCC
>DATBHU010000172.1:0-41180 GCA_036557265.1 Polyangia bacterium | reverse complement strand
GTCGCCGCCCTGCTTCTTGTACGCGAACGCGGTGCCGTGCAGCACGGCCTTGCGCCGCTCCCGCCGTACCGCGCCGTCGACGCCGTAGGACAGGCACTCGTAGGTCGCGGTGTTGCGCGCGCAATCCGAGAACACCGCCTCCGGCCCGCGATCGAACGCCCGCGCGTCCGCCGACAGCGTGATCAGCTCGTCGGCGTAGGCGCCGGAGCAGAACGGCCCCGCGGGCGGCGGCGCGCCACGAGCCGGCAGCGCGGCCAGTGATCCGAGCAACAACGATGCGACGCAGGCCAGACGCATGCACCGCGAGCGATGCATTCCGCGTGCTATCGCGGCCGACATGTCGGTGATCTGGCGCGTCGCTTGCTCACGCCGTCGCGCGGCCCTGCGCGGGCGCCGTTCGGACGAGGCGCAGCGGCCCCCAGCCCTCCCCCGCCCCACCCCTGATGTTCAAATTTTCAACGCCTCGGTCCCGATCGTTAATTTCGTTGTCGGCGTGCGCCGTGCTCGCCACCGTGTGCGACGTCTCCACGCGGAACGCCGCGGCCGTGCCCTCCGGTCCCTCCTTCACGATCGTGGTGCTGCCCGACACCCAGTACTACGCCGCCGAGCATCCGGAGATCCTGCAGGCGCAGGCGGAATGGATCGTGCGCCGCCGCGCCGCCGAACGGATCGCGTTCGTCGTCCACGAAGGCGACGTCGTCGACGCCGACGAGCCGCGGCAGTGGGAGGCGGCGGCGCGCAGCCTGCACGAGCTGGACGGCGTCGTCCCCTACGTGCTCTCCGCCGGCAACCACGACTACCGGCGCGCCGGTCCGGTGGTCAGCCGCGACGGCTCGATGAGCCTGTACTTCCCGCCGGCCGGGTTCGCGGCCCACCCCTGGTTCCGCGGCACCTTCGAGCCCGGCCGCATCGAGGACAGCTACGAGATCGTCGACGCGCCCGGAGGCCCCTGGCTGGTCCTGTCGCTCGAGTTCGGCGCGCGCGACGCCGTGCTGGCCTGGGCGGACGGGATCGCGAAGCGCCACGCGACGCTGCCCGCGATCGTGGTGACCCACGCCTACCTCGACTCGGACGGCACCCGCTACGACCACGTCGCGCGCGCGGATCAGCCCTGGAATCCGCATCGCTACCTGGCCGACACCCGCGCCGGCGACGTCAACGACGGCGAGGAGATCTGGCAGAAGCTGGTGGCGCGAAACGACAACATCCGGTTCGTTCTGTGCGGCCACGATCTGAGCGACGGCGTCGGCCGGCTGACCAGCGTCCGGCGCGACGGCAGCAAGGTCCACCAGCTGCTCGCCAACTACCAGACAGGGGCCCTGGGCGGCGAAGGCTTCCTGCGCCTGATGCGCTTCTTCCCCGCGGAGCAGCGGGTGGTGGTGCAGACGTACTCCCCCTACGCGGACCGCTTCAAGACCGACCCCGACAACGAATTCACCCTGACGTACTGACCCACCAGACCCACGACCACGACCCACGACCACAAAGGAGAAGAGAGATGAAACGGACCCTACTGGCCATCGTCTGCGCGGCGTTCCTGGGCGGCACCGCCACCGTCGCGCGCGCCGCGGACGCGCCCGCCGCCAAGCCTGACTGCGCCGAGAAGCAGAAGGCAGTCGACGACGCGAACGCCGCCGCCAAGACCGCCGCCAAGCCCGACCTGTCGACCTGCAAGGAGAAGAAGGGCAAGGAGAAGACGGACTGCGAGACGCCGCTGAAGGACAAGGCCAAGACCGACGCCAAGGCCGCCAAGGACAAGGCCAAGGAGGCGAAGACCGCCCTCGACTGCTGCAAGAACCCGAAGAAGAAGGGCTGCAGCCCGTAGGTTCGATCGACGAGGGCCCCTCTCCCTATCCCTCTCCCCGCTATCCACATTGGCGGGGAGAGGGGATCAAGATCAGCGGCGCGGGAGGTCGATGACGAACGCCGCCCCCTGGCCCGGGCGGCTCTCGACGTGGATGCGGCCGCCGTGGCCCTCGACGATCTCGCGCGTGATGTAGAGGCCGAGGCCGAGGCCGCCCACGTCGCGCGGCGCGACGCGCACGAAGCGGTTGAAGATGCGGGCCTGCTGCTCGGCGGGGATCCCCGGACCGTGGTCGGTGACGGCGAGGCGCGCCTCGCCCTCGGTGGCCGACAGCGACACCTCGATCCGGCCCGCGCCGCCGTACTTCACGGCGTTGGTCAGCAGGTTGACCAGCACCTGCTCGAGGCGCAGGCGGTCCCACAGGCCCCACACCGACGGCTCGGCGCGCAGGTCGACGGCGCAGCCGCCGCGCCCGACGAAGTCGCGCAGCCGCGTCAGGACGTCGTCCACGACGCGCGCCAGATCGACCTCCTGGCGTTCGATCGTCAGGTGACCGCTGGCGATCCGCGAGACGTCGAGCAGCTCGTCGATCAGCTGCGACAGGCGCCCGGTCTGGCGGATGGCCGTCTCGACGCCGGCCGTCAGCTTCTCGGTTCCTGGTCCGAGGCGCCGCGCCTGGCGGAGCACCGAATCCAACCTGAGCTTCAGCACCGCGAGCGGCGTTCGCAGCTCGTGCGAGGCAACCGACAGGAGCTCGATCGGCGAAACGGTGTCGCTGTCTTCCATCGCGCATCGGGAACCTGTGCGGGTCGGCGCCCTATTCCTCCGCGACCGTGGATTTCAGAGCTCATCCGGCGGCCAGCCGGGGTGCGCCCCAATCTGGTCCGCGGCAAGGCTCTGCTTATCGTGCGATCATGCTCTCACTCCGATCGGCAGCCGGTGTCGCGCTGCTCGCAACGGCGGCGCTCGGCGCCGGCGCCTGCGACCGGCGTTCGCTGTTCAAGAAACCAGAGGCGCACGCCGCGACAGCCACGCAGCCGGCGCCCGGCGGCTCCCCGCCCGGGTCGAACACGGTGACGCCGAAGGTCGAACCGTCCGCCGCGGCGCAAGCGCTGTCGGACGCGTTCGCGAGCGCCGCCCAGGCCATCCGTCCCAGCGTCGTCCGGCTGGACGTCGAGGGCGCGGCGCCGCACGCCGCGGGGCGCACCCGGGGAGGCCGTGCGGAACCGGAGGACGCGCCGGACTTCCTGCGCCGGTTCTTCGGCATGCCCGATCAGGAGTTGCCGGCGCCGAAGATGCAGGGAACCGGCTCCGGGATCATCATCGACGCCGCCGGGGACATCCTGACGAACGGGCACGTCGTCCACGGCGTCAGCAAGGTGACGATCAAGCTGCCCGATCAACGATCGTTCCCGGGCCGCGTCGTCGGGACCGATCTGCTGACGGACGTCGGCGTGGTGAAGTTCGAGAAGCCGCCCTCCGACCTGGTGGCCGCGCGCATCGGCGACTCCGACAAGCTGCGCATCGGCGAATGGGTGATCGCGGTCGGGAGCCCGCTGGGCATGGACCAGACCGTGACCGCCGGCATCGTCAGCGGCACCGGCGAGACCGGCACCCGCTTCCGCTTCCAGTCGGGCGAACGCGTCCGCAAGTACATCCAGACCGACGCCGAGATCAACCCCGGCAACTCGGGCGGCCCGCTGGTGAACCTCGAGGGCGAGGTGCTCGGCCTCAACACGCTGATCAACGTCGGGCCGGGCGGCAGCTACGGCTTCGCGATTCCGATCAATCAGGCGTCGCAGGTGGCCGGCACCCTGATCAAGGAAGGCCGCGTCCGCTATCCGTTCCTCGGCGTCAGCGTCATCGGCATGGAGGACGCGCCGAAGGAGCTGCTCGACAAGGTGGGCAAGAACCTGCCCAAGCAGGGCGCGCTGGTGGCCGCCGTGACACCGGGCGGTCCGGCCGCCACCGCCGGGATCAGGCCGGGCGACGTGATCACGAAGGTGGGCGGACGCCCGGTCAAGGTCGGCGGCGACGTGGTGGCGAACGTCTCCGAGCAACCCATCGGCGGCACCACCGGCATCGATTACGTCCGCGACGGCGCGTCGCGCTCGGTGCAGGTGAAGATCGGCGAGTACCCGGGCCAGTCCGAAGCGGGCGGCGGCGCGCACATCGGCGTCGCCTTGCAGACGCTCACCGCGCCGATCGCGCAGTCGCTGGGGCTGCCGGCGAGCACCAAGGGCGCGGTGGTGGCCGAGGTCGAGGAAGGCTCGCCGGCCGACAAGGCGGGCCTGGCGGTCGGCGACGTGATCCGGGAGATCGACAAGAAGCCGATCGCGACCGTGGAAGACGCGGCCGCGGCGCTGCGCTCGGGCAAGAAGGCGCACCTCCTGCGCGTGACCAGCGCCTCCGGGACGCGATTCATCACCGTCACGCCCGAGTAGCGCGGTCCATGACCGCCGCGCCGGAGCCGCCGGCCAGCGGGCCGCGCGTCTGGATCGTGAACGCCGACCACTGGCCGCGCGCCTACCTGCGGGCCGAGCTGATCGAACGCGGCTACGACGCGATCGGGTTCGAGACGCTGAAGGATGCGCTGGCGCGCCTGGTGCTGGCGCGCGCGCTGCGGCCCGCGCTGCTGATCCTCGACCTCGACGGAACGGTCGTCGACGAGCGCCAGCGGGCGGCGCTGGCGGCGGCGCGCGTGCCGATCCTGTCCGTCACCGGCGCCGGCGCCGCCGCGGTCGACGCCGCGCCGTCCGGGCCGCTCGCCGCCACGTTGCGCCGGCCGCTGACGATCGGCGCGATCGCCGACGCGGTCGATCGCTTGACGGCGCGCGCGTCAGCGACAAGTCGGGCTCGATGGACGTGACGTTCCGCTGCATCATCGGCTGAGTCAGTTGCCGACCTGCGTCTGCAGGTAGGCGTAGCGCGCGGTGATGAAGTCCTTCACGTAGCCGAGGTTCCAGTCGAAGGTGTCGTTCGAGAACGCCTTGATCGGGTCCTCGTGGGCGGCGTCCTTGATCTGCGCGTAGATCGCGTCCGCCTGCGCCTGCAGCGTGGCGGCGGGGATCTTGGCCATCGCGTCGGCGATCTTCTGCTTGTAGCGCGTCCGCCAGTCGCCCTGATCGCGCACGACCGTCGCCAGCGTGCTGCGGCTGAAGCGCGCGTAGAGGTAGCGGTCCGGCGTCTCGCCGTGCGAGGCGAACGAGTTGTCCGGATCCCAGGGCAGGATGAAGAACTTGCCCGACTGGGGATCGAAGTACTGGAAATGGTCGGCGACGCCGGTGTCGCCCGTGAAGCCGTCGGTCAGCATGCAGATGGCGTCGCCCGCCAGGTAGGCGAGCAGATCGTCGACGTCGGCGACGCTGTCCAGCGGCGCCGGGTTCATCGACAGCGCCTGCAGGAACGGCGCGACGACCTCGTCGCCCCGCGCCGCCATGGTGATGTGCCGCTCCCACGGCACGGGGACGTAGGTCATCTGGTTGTCGCCCGCGTACTTGTAGGGATCGTCGGTCCACGCCAGCGGCCGGATCCGGTAGAGCGGCCCGACCGGCTCGCTGAAGTGCTCCGCGATCGAGGTGCTGTCCCAGTCCTCGCGCAGCGTGAACAGACCGCGCAGGTCGCCGTTGACCACCACGCGCGCGTGGGCGAGCTTCGGCGCCGGCATCAGCGTGCCGAACACGAACATCGCCAGCCGCTCGCGCATCATCGAGTCGTCGTCGTACTCGCCCTTGACGTTGACGTCCTCGTAGCCGCCGAACTTCCCCTTGCCGTCGAAGGCGTTGAACTTGATGCGGAACGACTGCTTGACGTTGCCGGCGAAGCGCGAGCTCTCGCCGGTCGGGTGCACGCCGACGTCGTCGACGACCACGCCGTCGTACGACACGGAGGCGTGCAGCCAGGTGTCGCCCTGCGAGTTGTCGATGATCGACTGCCAGTCCGACGCGCTCATCGTCAGCGAGATGTCGTGAACCCGCGTGTCGTCGAACAGCGCGAAGGCGGGCGACGGCCGCTGGCTCAGGGGGCCCCCCGGTCCGCCGCCGCCAGCGCCGCCCTCGCCCGTCTGCTGCCCGTGGCCGTCGCCGCCGCCGCACGCGCCCAGGCCCACCAGCGCGGCGATCGCCGCGCCGACCACCCAACCGACTCGCCCTCGCCCCATCGCCATCTCCGTCCCCCGCCGCAACCAGCGACATACCCAGCAAGGCGAATGCCGACGATCATCGAAGCCGGATGCCGGCCGTCGTTTCGGTTCGGTGAGGACGCGCACGCCGGGATGAACCAAAACGGTGACGCCGGCGGCGGCAGAGCTTCACCGCGCGGGCGGCGCGGCGGGCGGCGGCTCGATCGGGCCGAGCTCGATCGGGTTCGAACGATCGGGGCGCCACGGGCCGTCGGGCGGGCGCGCGGGCGCGGGCCCAGCGGCTGACCAGCTGCCGGTGGCGCACAGCTCGGCGTCGTCGAGCACGCGGGTCGGGACGCCGCTCTCGGTCAGCGCGGATCTCACGACGCCCGTCACGACGACCTCCGGGCGCGCGCGCGCGTCGCTCGCGCCGAGCTCGCAGTCCTGGATCGCCTGGCTGAGCGGCCTCACCTGCCCGCGCAGCTGCACGCGGACCTTCGTCGTGGCGGCGGTGCGCGCGGCTGCGTCGCGCGGCGACCGCAGCGTCAACTCGACGCCGCACCAGTTGCAGCAGGCGGCGCTGCGGCTGAGATGTCGGACGCGATCCACCTCGCGGCACGCCCTCTCCGTGCACGTGGCCAGCGCTGCGTCGGGCACCAGGACGCCCCGCACCGGCAACGTCTCACCGACCGCGCCGGCGGCGACGCGGTCCGGCTCCACGGCGACGACGGTCGTCGCGCAGCGGCGAAGCGTGCCGAGGAGGTCGTCGTGCACCGTCGCCGGACCGCCGGCGCCGTGAGCGCACGAGATCAGCAACGCGCCGGCGCAGCCGATCGACCGGAGGCCACGTGCGGCGCGCATGAACGCGCGCAGACTGCACGAAGCAAACCAGCCCCAGGGCACGCCGCCGGCAAGGCGCGCGGCGGGGCCGGCCCGCGCGCCGCCGCCAGGCGATCGCGCGCGCGGCCTCGCGCCGCGCCAATCTGGCGCACCTGGCCTCACATCGCGCGCCGCTTCCCGAACCTTTAAGATGAGGAGCATCGCCACAAATGAGAGGGCGCCCGACACAAATGAGAGGCGTGAGCGGGGCGGAGGGCGATATGTGGACGATCATCGGGAACGCGCCCGGGAATTTTGCCGTCGGGAGCCCGCTGCCAGACCTGTCGCTCCCTCCCACGTAGACAACGGAGGCTCACTTGCGTCCTAGACTCTTCGCCCGGTTCGGATTGTCGGCCCTCATCTTCGTGTTCGGTTGCGGGACCGGCGAGTCCACGGCACCGGACGGCGGAACGGGCGGCGGCGCCGCGGGCGCGACCGGGGCCGGCGGCACTTCGAGCGGCTCCGGCGGCACGACCGGCGTCGGCGGCACGACGGGGACGGGCGGCACCTCCGCCGGCGCCGCCGGATCGAGCGCGACCGGCACCGCCGGGAACAGCGGCGGCGCGTCGGGCGCGGCCGGCAGCGGCAGCGGCGGACGCGGCGGTACCTCGGCCGGTACGGGCGGCGACGGCGCGGGCGGCGTGACCGGCGCGGGCGGCGGCACGGCCGGCGCCACCGGCAGCGGCGGCAGCAACGGCGGACGCGGCGGCACCGGCAACTCGTCGGGCGGGCGCGGCGGCAGCGCGGGCAGCGGCAGCGCGGGCACCGGCGGCAGCGGCACGGGCGGCAGCGGCACGGGTGGCAGCGGCACCGGCACCGGCGGCAGCGGCACCGGCGGCACGGGCACGCCGCCCGGCCCGTCCGGCCTGCCCATCCCGCCCGGCCCGTCCAACGTCGCGAAGCCGAGCGGCACGCCCGGCAACCTGACCGTCATCAACTGGGCCGGCTTCAAGGCCGCCGTCACCTACTCGTTCGACGACGACAACGACTCGCAGATCTCGAACTACTCGATGCTGCAGGCGGCGGGCGGCCAGTACACGTTCTTCATGTGGACCAACCGGACGCAGGCCCAGAACGCGATCTGGAAGACCGCGCTGAACGACGGCCACGAGATCGGCAACCACACCAAGAGCCACGACTCGAACGGCGCCTGCACGCTCGCCGACGTCCAGGCGGGCGGGCAGTTCATCATGACGACCTTCAACAAGCCCGCCCTCACCTTCGCTGCGCCGAACGGCTCGACCTGTTACAAGCAGTACGCGCAGCAGCTGTACTTCATCGACCGCGGCGTCTCGCCGGCGACGCCGGTCATGCCGAACGACAACAGCGATCCGCTGAACCTGAACTGCTACATCCCGGCCCAGGGACAGCAGGCGAGCGTGTTCAACGGCAACATCGACAACGCGCACAGCGTTGGCGGTTGGGTGATCTACGTCGTGCACGGCTTCAGCACCAGCGACGGGTCGTACCAGCCGGTCGACATCGGCCAGATGACGACGGCGATCAAGTACGCGAAGGCGATGACGGACATGTGGGTCGGGTCGATGGTCAACGTCGGCGCCTACTGGGCGGGGCAGAAGGCCGTGACGAAGGGGATGACGACCACGTCGGGCAGCAACAAGACCTATACGTGGACGCTTCCGGCGCACTTCCCGACCGGTCACTACGTGCGCGTCAAGGTGGACGGCGGCACGCTGACGCAGAACGGGACGGCGCTGGCCTGGGATCCGCACGGCTACTACGAGGTCGCGCTCGACCCGGGCTCGGTCACGCTCGGGCCCTGACCCTCCCGCAACCCTCGCCCGCAAGCGGGAGAGGGCGACCGCGGGCGCTCAGCGCGCGAACACCGCCGCCACGCGATCGATCGACCAGAAGGCGGCGGTGGCGCCCATCGCGTAGAGCGCAGCGCGGGTCAGCCCGGGGCGCGCGAGGCGGAGGCGCGCCGCCAGCGCGCGCACGGCGAGCACGGCGGCGATCACCGCCAGCTGTCCCAGCTCGACGCCGAGGTTGAAGCAGACCAGCGCGGCCGGGATGTGCTTCTCGGGCAGGCCGATCTCCATCAGCGCGGACGCGAACCCCATCCCGTGCAGCAGGCCGAACGCGAACGCCACCAGCCAAGGCGCGCGCCGCGTGAACGAGTCACCCGGGCGGAGGCACTCGGCGCAGACCAGCACGATCGACAGGGCGATGGCCGCCTCGACGGGCGCGGTCGGGACGCTCACCAGGCCCAGCACGGTGGCGGCCAGCGTCAGGCTGTGCGCGACCGTGAAGGCGGTGATGGTCATGAGCAGCGCGCGGCGCCGCCGCACGAGCAGCGTCAGGGCGACCACGAACAGCAGGTGATCGAAGCCGGTCAGGATGTGCTCGACGCCGAGCCGCGTGTAGTCGACGACCACCGGGCGCAGCGAGCCGACGCCGCCCGCGCCGCCGTAGACCGTGAGCGTGCGCGCGCCGGCGGTGGCGATGCGCAGGAGGCGCGCGCCGTCGCGCCACTCGATCTCCACCATCAAGCGCGTCATCGTCCCCTCGAGCCACGGAAACGCGATCGTCCCCACCAGGCCCGACGGGCCGCAGTCGAGCGACGCGCCTTCGAGACGGCAGGAGGCCGGGAACACGGCGGGCGACGCCCCGACCTTCCGCGCCAGCGTCCCCGCGCCGGTCTGGAAGTGAACGGTGAAGCGCCCGGGCGCGACCTCCTGCAGCGTCAGCGACGCGGCGTCGATCGGGTGCGCGCGCGCGCCGCGTGCGCCGGCCAGCGACGCGGCGACGACGATGACCGCCGACGGGAGCGCGCGCCTCACGGCTGCTCCTCGAACCGGTAGCGCTCGAGGACCGTGCGCTCGAGGAGCGCGTCGACGGCCTCCTGCTGCGTGATCCGCTTCCAGTCGGCGACCAGCCGCGCGCCCAGCTGCTGCCGCGTCGGCATCCCGCCGCCCACGCCCTTCACGCGGGCGAGGACGAGGCTCCTGGTCGTCTCGACGCGCTGCCAGCTGCCCGGCGCGAGCCCGGGGATGCGCGCCGCCAGCTCTGGCTCGACGCGATCCTTCATGCCGAGCAAGTCCTCGGCGGAGAGGTTGCCGCCGATGACCGGCCGCCCCAGGCTGGCCGCGTCCTTCCCCTGCGCGAGCGCGCGCTCGAACTCCTCCCGCGCGGCCTGCGCGCGCGGGTCGCTCCTCGGAAAGGTGACGAACTCGAAGTCGTAGAGGGGCGCCGTCGCGTAGAGGGAGCGGTGAGCGGCCAGCCACGCGTCCTGCTCGGCGTCGGTCGGCTCGCGCTTCGGCGCCTCGAACGCGGCGCGCAGGCGCATCTTGTCGGCGAGGATCGTGCGAATACCCGGGTCATCACGGTCGAGGTGATCGCGCAGCGCCTCGCGCGACAGCGCCTCGTCGACCTCCCACTTGCGAACCTCGGTGGCCAGCTCCGCGGCGCTGGGCGGGCGGCCGTTCATCTCCTGGTAGAGGCGCGACAGCTCCGCCTTCACCTGCGGCGTGACCACCACCGTCCGCGGCGCTCCGACGAACAGGCGGTGGGCGAAGAAGAGGAGCAGGCCGAGGGCGAAGAAGTGCACCAGCGGCTCGTGCAGCAGGCGCGACAGGCGCGAGCGCGGCGTCTGGGGCGGACCGGTCGTCATGGGTGGTCGACGATTCCGATCACGCGGCACGACCGCAGGTCGACCACCGCCGTGAACAGGAGCCGCGTCGGGTTCTGGGCGGGGGCCTCGAACAGCACGTCCACGCAGCGCCCCGTGGCGCAGGCGGCGAAGCGGCCGTCGTTCGCGTATTCGAAGAAGAACACCGTGTCGTGGAGCGGGCCGAACGACGCCACCCGCTGCATGACGGCGGCGTCGGCGCGGGCGACCGCCACGGCGTCGTAGATCTCGGCGATGCTCGCCTGCGGACCGGTCATGTCGAACGCCGCCATCTGCAGCGAGACGAGCGTGTCCGTGTCGATCACCAGCTTGGCGGTGATGGTTCGGTGGCCGTCGTAGTCGTAGATCGTCAGCATGACGCCGTGGGCGTCGCCGGGCGCGCAGTAGGGTTGCACGCCGGCCAGCCGCCAGCGATGGCCGGCGAGCTTGTCGGCGATCTCCGGATGAGCGAGCAGCAGCGCCAGCCAGCGCTGCTGCTCGTCGATGCCGCCGGCGGCGATGCACGACTGCGTGTCGCACGCGTCGCCCAGGCCGTCGCCGTCGCTGTCGCGCTGCGCGGGGTTCCAGACCTGCGGGCAATTGTCGGCGGCGTCGCAGAGGCCGTCGCGGTCGCCGTCGGCGCCGCCCGGGCACATGTCGCACGCGTCGCCCAGACCGTCACCGTCGCCGTCCACCTGCGCCGGATCCTTCTGTCCGGGACAATCGTCGAACGAATCGGGGACGCCGTCCGCGTCGTAGTCGATCGGAACGCCGACGTACGCGTAGCCCGGCGACCGCGGGTCGGGGACGCACACCGCGCTCAGCGGGCCCGTCGGCCCCGCGTCGCCCGCGTCAGCGCCGATCGCGTCGATCGCGCCGGCCTCGCCGTTCGCGTCGATCGCGCCGGTCTCGCCGCCGGCCAGATCGGCGCCGGCCGCGTCGCCGGCGGGGCCGATGTCCAGACCGATGCCGGCGTCGCAGCCGCTGGCGCCGCGGCACGTCGCGAGCGGCCGCTGCTTGCACGCCGCCCCGAGCAGGCAAGCGAAGACGAGGCAGGCGGCCGACGTCAGCCGGGACGGCTGGTTCATGCGACGGATGATTCTAAGGCAAACGGCCCGGATTCCGCCCCCCGCAGCAGCGCCCCACCGGTCGAGCCGCCGAGCCAGAGCGGCGCTGGTATCGGGTTTGCTGTCTCCCCGGGGCATGAGTCAGCGCAAGACCGCCCCGCCCGTTCGCCAGTACCCCGAGGTCCAGGAGTACATGAGCCCGGCCGTGCACACGATCGCGCCGACCAGCTCGCTGTCGAAGGCCATGCGGACCATGCGCGAGCATCAGGTGCGCCACCTGCCGGTGGTCGATGAGGAGCACGTCGTCGGGGTGCTCTCCCACCGGGACATCCTGATCATGGAGTCCCTGCCGGGCGTCAACCCGACCGAGGTTCGCGTCGACGAGGCGATGGTGCGCGATGTGTTCACGGCCACCCCCGAGACGCCCGTGGGTGAGGTGGTCGAGACGATGCTCGAGCGGAAGCTGGGATCGACGATCGTCTGCGAAGGCGAGCGCGTGCTCGGCGTCTTCACGACGACCGACGCCCTGCGCGCGCTGCACGATCTGCTCGAGCGCCCCTGACGGCTCCTGTCCCCACACCGTCAGGACGCGCGCCGCGCCTCGGCCGCGACCACGCCCGCCCGCGCGAGCGCCTGCAGGGCGGCGGCGCGTGCCGCCTGCGGCTCGCCGCCGGTGTCGATCGCGACGTGCGTCCCCCGCTCGTCCGGCCGCACCGGCTCGTGGCGAAGCAGGACCTCGTCCAGCTCGGCGTCGGTCGCGTCCGAGACCGACGCCGTCCCGCGGCGTGCGGCCAGGCGCGCCCGCAGCACCCCGCGATCCCGGCAGACGGTCTCGACGTGCACGAAACGCGCGCCGGCGGCCTCCGCCATCTCGGCCGCCTCCTCGCGCCGGCGCCGCTCCGAGAACGTGGCGTCCAGGATGACGCCGCGCCCGGATCCGACCACCTGCCGCGCGCGCCGCAGCACCTCGGCGTAGTTCCGTTCGATCGCCGCGCCGGAGTAGAGGGCGGGGCCGCCCCGCTCCGTCGGCGCGAGGCCGGCGATCGCCTTCCGGGTCCGGTCGGAGCCGACCACCGGCGCGGCCAGCGCCTCGCCGAGTGCCGCCGCGATGGTCGACTTGCCGCTGCCGATCGTCCCACCCACCGCGATCACGAAGGGGGTGTCGGTGGGGACGCCCAGAAACGCGCGGGCGAGCGCAAACCGGCGGCGCGCCTCGTCGCGCTTACGCGCGCGCAGCGCCGCGTCCGCCGCCGGATCGGCGGCCAGGAACGCCGCCACCTTGCCGCGAACCCAGGCGCGGTAGGAGAGATAGAAGTCGACGACGCCGTAGAGACCGAAGTCGTCGCTCGCCTCGGCGAACCGGGCCAGGAAGCCGGCCGCCAGGTCGGGCCGCCGGGCCGCCTCCAGCTCCATCGCGAGGAAGGCGGCCTCCCCGGCCGCGTCGCCGCAGCGGAACCGCTCGTTGAACTCGATGCAGTCGATCGCGACGACGCCGTCGGGCGGCGGCAAGAAGTAGACGTGCTCGAGGCGCAGATCGCCGTGGCCCTCGCGGATGCGGCCCTCCGCGACGCGCGCGGCGAATCGATCGCGCCGCGCAACCAGCGCGTCCAGCTGGAACGCGCGCACGTCGGCGGCGGTCGCGCGCGCCACGACGCCGCCGACGAACGGCTCGACCTGCGCGAAGTTCTCGTCGACGTTGCCGCGCAGCACCTCGGGCGCGCCGAGCGCCGGCGCGGGCCGGGCCGCCCGCAGGAAGTCGGCGAGCTTGCCGGCCAGGGCCGCCAGCTGCGCGGGCCCGAGCCGACCGCCCTGCAGCAGCGCGGCCGCGCTCGCCTCGTCCGGGAGGCGGCGCATCCGCACCGCCCAGTCGACGACGGGCCCGCCGTCGCGGAGAGAGAGCCCGCCGGGCGTGGCGTGGACCGGCTGGACGCCCAGGTAGACGCTGACGCCGGGCGCGAGCCGGCGGTTGAGGCGCACCTCGTCCTCGCAGGCGCGGCGGCGCCCCTCGACGGTGCGAAAGTCGAGGAAGCCGAGATCGACGGGACGCTTCACCTTCCACGCCTCGCCGTCGGTCAGAAACACCCACGAGGCGTGCGTCGTCCGCAACGACACCCGCCGCGTCGCCTGCGGGTACGCGTCAGGTCTCAGCAGATCGTCGGTGATCGCCATGGCCCCTCACTCCAACGATGGGGCCGCGCGCGCCGCGCGACACCTCAGGCAGCGCGCGCGCAGGCCGGCCGGTCCTCGACCGAGCTCGCATCCGAGAGGGGAAAGAGCTAGCGCCCGGGCGTGACCTGGACGCCCTTCTTGCCTTCGCGCGCCTTCTCGTTTTCCCACTCCTTCGCCTCTTCCTGCTGCTGCTTTCGCTCCCGCGCGGCGTCGATGCCCCAGCGCTCGTCGTCCTGTTCCAGCTGCAGCTCGTGGGCGGCGGCGGCGCGCTGCGCGGCGACCTTCTCCGGCGCCGAATCCTGCATGCGCGGCGTCGATTCGGCGCGCTTGGGCGCGGTGGCGCACGACGACGCCCCGCTCGCCAGCGCGCCGGCGAGCAGCGAGAGCCGCAGGAATCGAAGGGGCCTGGTCATGTCTCGAAGCTGATCACGAAGCGTGCCACACGCGTCGCGGACGCGTCCGGCGACCTCGGTTCAGCGAGCGCGACGGACCAGCTTGCGCACCTCCAGCACCGTGACCGGGATCAGCCCGAGCAGCAGCGGCAGCACGCGGTCGACGAGCGGCAAGCTCGGCAGCTGGAACAGCCGCGTCAGCCCCGGCACCTCGTGCAGCCCGATCTGGAACAGCACCGACAGCAGCACCACCGCCACCAAGCGAAGGTTCGTGAACACGCCGACCTGCGCGAACACGCGCGTCGGGCTGCGCGCCGCGAACGCGCGCAGCAGCTCGCTGATCACCAGCGTGTCGAAGGCCACCGCGCGCGCCGCGCCGACGCTCTCGTGCCGCAGCGTCCAGGCGAAGACGCCCAGCACCAGCGCCGCCTCCAGCGCGCCGGTCGCGACGATGCCGGTCCACTCGCGCCGGCCCAGCATCGCCTCCGCCGGCGAGCGCGGGGGTCGGCGCAGGGCGTCCGGATCGGCGGGTCCATCACCAGCGCCAGCGCCGGCAGCCCGTCGGTGACGAGGTTGATCCAGAGCAGCTGCAGCGGCAGCAGCGGCAGCGGCAGCCCGGTGATGGCCGCGACGAGCATGACCGCCAGCTCGGCGGCGTTCCCGGTCAGCAGGTAGACCAGCGTCTTGCGGATGTTGTCGAAGATGCCGCGCCCCTCACGCACCGCCGCCACGATGCTGGCGAAGTTGTCGTCGGCCAGCACCATGTCCGACGCCTCGCGCGTCACCTCGGTCCCGGTCCTCCCCATGGCGATGCCGATGTGCGCCTCGCGCAGCGCCGGCGCGTCGTTCACACCGTCGCCCGTCATCGCGACGACCGCCCCGCGCGCTTTCCAATCGCGCACGATCGCCAGCTTCTCCTCCGGCGTGGCCCGCGCGTGCACGCGCTCGGCCGCGTCCTCGCCGGCGCGCAGGATGCCGAGCTCGCGCGCGATCGCGTTCGCCGTCACCGGGTGATCGCCCGTGATCATGACGGTGCGGATGCCGGCCGCCCGCGCCGCCGCCACCGCGGTGATCGCCTCGCTGCGGGGCGGATCGGCGATGGCGGCCAGCCCGAGGAAGCGCAGGTCCCGCTCCTCGACCCCGGCGCCGACCGCCACGCCGAGGACCCGCAGCCCACGCTCCGCCATCTCGCGGTTGGCCTCGGCCGCGCCCGCCGTCCCCGCCGCGCACAGCGGCAGCAGCATCTCCGGCGCGCCCTTGACGTACAGGACGCCGTCGGCGCGGGCGATCGACATGCGCTTGCGCTCGCTGTCGAACGGGTTCACCTGGCGGCGCGGCAGCTCGCGCTCGATGGCGGCGCGATCGATCCCGCGCTCGGCGGCGGCCGCCAGCAGCGCGATCTCGGTCGGATCGCCGGTGCCGGTCCGGCGGTCGTCGCCCAGCTCGGCGTCGCAGCAGGCGGCGGCTGCGGCGAGCAGCGCGTGGTGGTCGCCGCCCCACAGCTCGCGCACGGTCATCACGCCGGTGGTCAGCGTGCCGGTCTTGTCGGTGCAGATCACCGTCGCGCTGCCCAGCGTCTCGACGGCGGGCAGGCGGCGGATCAGCACGTTGCGCTGCGACATCCGCTGCACGCCGATCGCCAGTGCGATGGTGACGATCGCCGGCAGCCCTTCCGGCACGGCGGCGACCGCCAGCGACACGGCCGACATGAACACCTCCAGCAGCGCCCGGCCGCGCAGCAGGCCGACCACCGCCGTCACCGTGACGATGCCGAGGCAGATGATCAGCAGCGTCCGGCTGACGCCGGCCAGCCGCCGCTGCAAAGGCGTGGTCGACTCCTCGGCGGTGGCCAGCAGGTTCGCCACCTTGCCGAGCTCGGTCGCCATCCCGGTCGCGGTCACCTCGGCCACCCCGGTCCCGGTCGCCACCGACGTCGCCAGGAAGATCGAATCGTGACGCTCGGCGAGCGGCACGTCCGCGGGGGCGGCCTTGGCGTCCTTCTCGACCGGCGCGCTCTCACCCGTCAGCGGCGCCTCGTTGGTCGACAGCCGGTTCGCCTCCAGCAGGTGGGCGTCGGCGGCGACGACGTCGCCCGCCTCCAGCAGCAGCAGATCGCCCGGGACCACCTCGGCCGCCGGGATGACCGCCTGGCGGCCGTCGCGGCGGACGCGCGCGCGCGGCGCGGTCAGCGTGCGCAGCGCCTCCAGGGCGTTCTCGGCGCGCTGCTCCTGGAAGAACCCGACCACGGCGTTCACGATCACGATGACAGCGATGGCGATCGCGTCCGCGATCTCGCCCAGCACGGCCGAGACCACGGCGGCCGCCAGCAGCAGCCAGATCAGCGGGCTGGCGAACTGGGCGAGCAGCATGCGGAGCCGCGACGGGCGGACGCCGTGCTGGATCTCGTTGGCGCCCACGGACTCGAGCCGCTGGCGCGCCTCGGCCGCGGACAATCCCTGACCGACGGCAATCAGGCCGCGCAGCGGGTAGGTCGTCGCGTCGCTCACAGGCGATGTCTAAGCACGACCAGTGCCGGCGCCCAGAAGGCGGCGCCGGAAAGTGCGGTCACGACGTCACCGCCGGGCGCGCTGAAATATCTCGCCCGCCCGACACCTTTACACCAATGATGCTTCCGGGGCCGATGACCATCCTCGCCATCTGCGGCAGCCTGCGCGCGACGTCGTCGAACACGGCGATCATCCGCGCCGCCGCCCGCGTCGCGCCCCCCGGCATGGAGGTGGTCCTCTACGAGGGGCTCGCCACCCTCCCCCACTTCAGCCCCGATCTGGACGTCGAGCCGCTGCCCGAACCGGTGCGCGATCTGCGCGCGCGAATCGCGGCCGCCGCCGGCCTGTTCGTCTCCAGCCCCGAGTACGCGCACGGCATGCCGGGCGCGCTGAAGAACGCCCTCGACTGGCTGGTCTCGGCGCTGGAGGCGCTCGGCAAGCCGGTGCTGCTGCTGAGCGCGTCGCCGGGCGGCGCGGTCCACGCGCACGCCCAGTTCGCCGAGGTGCTCCGGACGATGAGCCTGCCGCTCGTCGACGGCGGCGCGCACCAGTTCACGCGCGCCCGGCTGGACGCGGCCGGCGAGGTCGCGGATCCGGAGCTGCTCGCCGCCCTGGCCTGCGGCCTCGCGGAGCTGGCCGCCCGGATCCGGGCCGGCTGAACCCCTCACCCTCGGGCCTTCGGCCCTCGACCTCTCCCACAGGAGAGGTGATGATCATGAGGCGCAGAAGAGGATGATCGAGAGGCAGTGGAACTCGGCGTCGGACGACTGCATCACCGTCGCCTTCACCACCTGGGCGGCGGCGTTGGCGGCCAGCCACGCCGTCACCTTCTCCCCGATCGCCTCGCGGTCCTTCGCCTTCGTCGCCGTGAACACCTTGACCAGATTGAAACGCGCACCGGGCGAAGCCACGCCTTCGCTCCCCGTCTCGTCCACGCTGGCTTCGCCCGGTGCCGTCTGGCCTCCCCGATCCTGTGTCAACCCGGAATCCACGGTAAGGGAGGTCTTGTCTGGCGGAGGTTAATTCTTGGTCACGGCTCGATGAATGACCGCTGGTCGGGCGCCTGCGCCTAGTGCTTCGGCGCCGCCGGCGCCGCCCCGGGCTTGCCCTGGCGCGCCAGGATCCGCTCCATCTCGTCCATCGTGCCGTTCATCTCGGCGATCGCCGCGTCGAACGGCGCCGAGGTCGTCATGTCGACGCCCGCGTCTTTCAGCAGATCGATCGCGTACTTCGAGCTGCCCGACGACAGCATCTTCAGGTAGGCGTCGCGCCGCGGGGTCTTGCCCGTCTTCTTCGCGGTCTCCGCCTCCTCGCGCACCGCCCGCGCCAGCGACGTCGAGGCGACCATGCTGGTGGCGTACTGGTAGACGTAGAAGTCGTAGTAGAAGTGCGGCACGTACGCCCACTCGATCGCCAGCAGGTCGTCCACCTGGCAGACAGTTTGACCTTGCTTGTCGTGGCCGTAGTAGTCGCGCGCGATCTTCAGATAGAGCTGCGACAGGTTCTCGCCCGTCAGCGGCTCGCCGCGCTCGGCCTGCTCGTGGAACTGAAGCTCGAACTCCGCGAACTGGGTCTGCCGGAACAGCGTCGTCCGCAAGCCGTCCAGCAGCGTGCCGAGCAGGAACAGCCGGGTCGCGTCGTCCTTGGCGCGATCGAGCATGTAGTGGATCAGCAGGTTCTCGTTGAAGGTCGAGGCCACCTCGGCGACGAAGATCGGATAGTCGGAGGTCGGGTACGGCTGCGACGCGTACGACAGGTACGTGTGCATCGAGTGGCCCGACTCGTGCGCCAGCGTGGTCAGGTCCTCGTAGCGCCCGTTGAAGTTCAGGAGCTGGTAGGGGTGCACGCCGTAGACGCCCGTCGAGTACGCCCCCGATCGCTTCCCCGGCGACGGCAGGTAGTCGGTCCAGCGGCTCTCGAACCCCTTCTTCAGCACGTCGGTGTAGTCCTTGCCGAGCGGCGCCAGCGCGTCGAGCGTGATCTGGCGCGCCTCGTCGGGCTGGAAGTGCATGTCGACGCTCGCCACCAGCGGCACGTACAGATCCTGGTAGCGCAGCGTCTCGAGGCCGAGCATCCGCTTGCGCAGGGCGAGGTACCGGTGCAGCGTCGGCAGGCTGCGGTGCACGTCGGCGAGCAGCTGCTTGTAGACGGTGGTCGGGATGTTGTCCGGGAACAGCGCCGCCTGCAGCGCGGTGTCGAACTTGCGCACCCGCTTCTCGAACAGGTGGGCCTTCACGTTCGCCGCCAGCGTGGCGCCCATGGTCCGCTCGTAGACCTTGAGCGCGCCGAAGAACGCCGCGAACACCTTGTCGCGATCGGCGCGCGACCGCGCCTGCCGGTGCAGCGTGTAGGCGGCCGCGTCCAGCCGCACCGACTCGCCCGTCGACAGCTTGATGGTCGGGTACGGCAGGTCCGCGTTGGACAGCACGCCGTGCACCTCGCCGCCGGCGCGCTCCATGTCACCCGCCTCGGCCACCACCTTCTCCTCGCCGACGCCCAGCGTGTGCGGCTTGCGGCGCAGCGTCTCCTCCAGGAACACGCGATAGGGCGCCAGCTTCTTCTCCTGCCCGATCCACTTGCGGAGCTTGGCCGCGTCGATGGTCAGGATCTCCGGGCGCACCCAGGACGACGCCGCCGCGAACGCCGTGGCCAGCTCCTCGGCCGACTGCTTCATCTCGCGCGGCCGCGCCGCCCGCACGTCCTCGTCGGAGAGGCCGCTCGCGTAGACCGACAGCCGCGTCAGCTCCAGGTCGATGTCGAACATCGTCTGCAGCCCCGCCAGCAGGTCCTTGGGCGACTTGCCGAGGTGGCCCTTGAACTTCGCCATCTCGGGCACCCGCTTGGCGAGCGCCTCCTTCGCCTTGGTCCAGGCCGCCTCCGACGGATAGAGGTCGCCCAGGTTCCACTTGTACTTGTCGGGAACGTCCTTGCGCTCCGTGGCGCCGAGCGCCGCCGCTGCCGTCATGCCGATGATCCCGATCCCGAGGAGTGCCAGCCGCTTGCGGCCCATCATGATGAGGCGGGCAACGTAACGGCGGAACATCCGGCGGTCAACCCGGGGTCGGGGGCCGCCCTCAGGCCCGCAGCGCCAGCCACAGGGCGGCGATGGCCAGCGTCGCGACGGTCACCGGCACGCCCGTGCGCGCGTGGGTCTTGAAGTCGATGGCGACGCCCAGCGGGCGCGCCGCCGTGACGACGATGATGTTCGCGATCGATCCGACGATGATCAGGTTGCCGGCGAACGTGCTGGCCAGGCCGAGGATCGCGCCCGCCATCGGGTGCGTCGCCCGCGGCAGCAGCAGCATGGTGGCCGGCACGTTCGAGACGATGTTCGACAGCACCGCGCTGATGCCGAACAGCGCCGCCGGGTGCCGCGCGTCCGCGCCCCGGGCGCGCAGCAGCTCGACCGCCCGCTCCGGCATGCCCGTCTGCTCGAACGCGTCGTTGACGATGAACAGGCCGACGAACAGCACCAGCAGCTGCCAGTCGACCAGCGACATCATCTCGCGCGACGCCATCCGCCGCGACAGCAGCAGGATGCCCGCGCAGACCAGGGCGATGCCCTCGCGCGGCAGCCGGTGCGCGAACAGGAACGCGCCCATCAGCGCGACCGTGACGATCAGGCCCTTCGTGCTCTGCCAGCGGTCGAAGGGCGGCGCGTGGATCTGGGGCGGCGGGATCTCGCGCTGCCAGCGGCCTCGATACTGAAAGGCGATCACCGCCCACGTGACGCCCAGCCCGAGCAGCGCCGGCACCCCCGCGTCGATCAGGTAGCCCCGGAACGAGAGGTGGAGCGCCTGCCCGATCAGGATGTTTTGCGGATTTCCGATCAGCGTGCCCGCCGAGCCGACGTTGGCCGCGCACGCCAGCGCCAGCAGGAACGGCAGCGGATCCAGCTTGCGCTGCGCGCACCCTTCCACCAGCACCGGCGTCATCGCCAGGCAGACGATGTCGTTGGTCAGCACCGCGCTCAGCAGGCCGGCGACGCCGACGACCAGCGCCAGCAAGCTGGCCGGCGACGCCTGCGCCACCACCAGCTGCCGCGCCACGCGCGTGTAGAAGCCGGCCAGGCGGAACTGGGCCGAGATCACCATCATCGCGAACAGCAGCGCGATGGTCCGCATGTCGACGGCGGCCCAGGCGCGATCGATCGGGTGCCGCCCCAGCGCGACGACGGCGATGGCGCCCAGCAGCGCCACGCCTGTCCGGTCGAGGGCCAGGCCCGGAAGCTCGCCCAGGAACATCCCGAGGTAGACGAGGGCGAAGATGACCACCACGGCCGCGTTCATCGCGCCTCCTTCTACCGCGGCGCGCGAACCGGGCGCGCGAACATGTTGAACCCACTCGCGTTTTCCGGCCGGAGCTAACTTTCTGGCGCCGGCACGTCACGAACCCTTCATGACGACATCGAGGCGAACCGCCGCGATCGCGACCGCGATCGCGGCCGTCGTGTGCGCGAGCGGCGTGGCGCGCGCGACGGAGGTCGGATACAGCCGCCAGTACGGGGTGGGCGCGGTGGTCGGCGACCCGACCGGCCTGTCGGGCAAGATCTGGGTCGGCCAGACCAACGCGATCGATCTGGGCGTCGGCTTCTACGGGTACGGATACCGGGGCGGCTGCTTCACCGATCGCGGCGGGCGGGTGGTGTGCGACCGCCGCTACGGCTACGGCAGCACCAGCGTCCACGCGGACTATCTGTGGGAGTCGAAGCTGGTGGCGGGCAGCAAGGCCCAGCTCGACTGGCACATCGGCGCCGGGGCCCGCGCCCTCTTCATCGGCGATCCGTGCGGGTCCGGGTGCTGGGACGTCGGCGTGCGCGGGCCGATCGGCCTCGACCTGACCTTCACCCAGCCGAGCTTCCTCGAGGTGTTCATCGAGCTCGCGCCCGCGTTCTACCTGGTGCCCGGCGCCTTCTTCGCGATGGAAGGCGGGCTGGGCGTGCGAGGCTACTTCTGAGACCGGCTCTCGCTGTCCGTCGTCGTCATTCGTTATGATGGGCCGGTGACGGCCGCGTCGACTGTGCTGGCGGCGCTCGCGCTCCTGGAGCCGCAAGCGGCCGATCAGATCGTGGTGACGGCGGCGCCCTCGCTCGACGCCCAGCGGCTGGCGGACGCGCTGCGCGTCTACCTGGACGAGTTCGGCATCCAGGTCGAGACGCGCGCCGCGGGCGAGGCCGCCGATCTGCGCAAGCGGATCGACGACGCGCACCAGCTGGGCGAGGCGCTGCGCGCGGTGGCGGTGGTGCGCGCCGAGCACGGCGCGCGCGGCTCGATCGAGATCGAGCTGGTCGATCTCGCGACCGACAAGGCGCTGGTCGTCAGCGTCCCGCGGCCCGAGCGAGACGAGGACCTGTATCGCGCGCTGGCGCTCAAGATCCAGGCGGTGCTGCGGGCGACGCTGTCGGAGGCGCGCGGCGATCTCGATCCGCGCTCGTCGCTCGGCCGGCTGGTCGCCGAGCCGCCCCCCCGGCCGCCGACGGCGGCGCCACCGCCGCCCCCGGCGGCGCCCCCGCCCCAGCTCACCCTCGACGCCGGATACGGCGTGCTGGCGTTCCCCGACGGCGGGCCGACCTTCGGGGGCCTGGCGGTGCGCGCGTCCTGGCGGCCGCGGCGGACGCTGGAGCTGGCCCTCGGCACCGCCGCGATGGGCGCGGCCAACGCCTCCAACGGCGCGGTCGACGCCAGCGCGACCATCGTCCCGCTGCACGCCACCGTGCGGCGGCCGTTCGGGGCCGGGCGCACGCAGCTCTATCTCGGCCCCTGCCTCGACGCGACCTACATCCACGTCTCCACGACCACCGCCACCGCCACCCCGGTCCGATCGACGCGCAACGTGATGGTGGCCCTCGGCGCCGAGGCCGAGGGGCGCGTCGCGATCGTGGCGCCGGCCTGGCTTTTCCTGCGGATCGCGGCGCTCGGCGTGCTCAACGGCGAGCGCTACGACGTGGCCGGAGCGCCCCTTCTCGACACGTCGCGGCTCCAGGTGTCCGGAACCATCGGCGCCGGCCTGGGGCTGCCGTGACCTCGATTTTCTTGCTAACCGGGGGCGGCAGCCGGCCCACTATGGAAGACGTGGGGGAGATGCCCGATCCGTCACGTCCGCCCGCTCCGCAGGTCGCGGCCCTGGTCGACCGGGCCCGCCGGCGCGATCCGGACGCGTTTCGCGACCTGTTCCAGACCCACGTCGGCGCGGTCCACCGGGTGGTGCGGCGCATGGTGGGCGCCCGCCCGGACGTCGACGACCTGGTGCAGACCGCGTTCGTCGAGGCGTTTCGCTCGCTGCCCGACTTCCGCGGCGACGCGCTGTTCTCGACCTGGCTGACGCGCATCGCGGTGCGGGTGACGATGCGGGCGGCGCGCCGGCGCCATCCGCGGACGACCCCGCTGGACGAGGCGTTCGAGCCGGCCTCGCCGGCGCCCGGCCCCGAGCAGGTGATCGCCGCGCGCGAGGCGCTGGCCACGGTGGAGAGGCTGCTCGCCGAGCTGCGCCCGAAGCGCCGGGCCGCGTTCGTGCTGCACGTGCTGGAGGGCTACTCGGTGGACGAGGTGGCGGCGATCCTGAGCGCGTCGACCGCCGCGGTGAAGGTCCGCGTCCACGACGCCCGCCGCCACATCGAGCGCCGGCTGAAGCAGAATCCGGCCATGTTCGGCGTGTTCAACCGGGCGGGAGGCGAGTCGTGACCGGGCTGCGCTGCACGGACGTCGAGGCGCGGCTGGTCGACGCGATCGACGGCCGGCTGGATCCGGCCGACAGCGTCCGCTTCCACGCCCACATCGAGGGCTGCGCGGCTTGCCGCGAGCGGGCCGCGCTCTGGCGCGGGCTGACGCCGGCGATGCGCGGCGCGGTGCCGCCCGGGCCGGCGCCGATGGCGATCCGGCGCATGCAGGTCGAGATCGAGCGCAGTCTGGCGGGCGCCGCGGCGGCGTCGCCGGGGCGCGGCTGGCGCGCCTGGTGGGCGCCCGCGTTCGGCGCGGTCGCGGTGGCCGCGGCCGTCGTGATCTGGCTGCGCGTCGGCCGGCACGAGCCCGCCGCGCCCGTCGGCTACGCGGCGGTGACGCGCGTCGAGGGCGGCGCCAGCGTCGGCGATCGCGCGCCGGTCGCGGCGATGCGCGTCCCGGTCGGCGCGCCGATCGCGCTCGGCGCCGGGGCGGTGGTCGAGCTGGCGGTCGACAGCGGGGCGACGCTGCGGGCGACGGGCCCGGGACGGCTGGCGCTGGAGGGCAGCGCCGGCGCCGTCGCGGTTCGCCTGACCGCGGGCAAGGTGGACGCGCAGGTGGCGCACCGGCAACCGAACCAGACCTTCGCGGTCATCACGCGGCACGCGCGCGTCGAGGTTCGCGGCACCCGGTTCTCCGTCGCGGCGGCGGGCGAGACGGCGCACGTCGAGGTGACGGAGGGTCGCGTCGCGGTCACGCGCGACGACGGCCGCACCACCCTGGTCTCGGCCGGTGACAGCTACGACTGGGTTCCCCCGGGGGCCGAGCCGCCGGCGACCGAGCCGCCCGCGCGGGCGGTCGACGAGCCGCTGGACGAGGCGCCCGCGCCCGATCGGTCGAGCGGCTGCGCCGACAGCGCGCGCTCGTGCCAGGCGGCGGCGCGCGCCATCCGCGCGACGATGCGCGGCGGTGACTCCGAACGGGCGCTGCGCATGATCGCCGACGCGGGCCGCGTCGCCCGCGCCGCCTGCCCGGGCGGGGCCGGCGCCTGCGACGACGAGCTCCGCTATCTGCACGCCGAGGCGCTGAACCAGGCCGGCCGCCTCGACGACGCCGTCGCCGCGTACCGCGCGCTCGATCGCCGGGGCGCGCCGTCGGCGATGCGGCAGAACGCGCTCTACGCGGCGGCCCAGATCGAGCGCCGGCAAGGCCGGCCGGCCGCCGCGGCGGCCGACTTCGAGCGAGCCTCGGCGGCGGCGCCGCGCGGCGCGCTGCGCGAGGACGCGCTGGTCGGGGCCATGGAGAGCGCGCAGGCGGCCGGCGACGGCGCGCGGGCGCGGACGGCCGCCGGGCGCTACCTCGAGGAGTTCCCGCGCGGGCTGCGCGCGCCCGCGGCGCACAAGCTCGTCGGTCCGCCTTGACGCGCGCCCGCGCGATCGGCTGGCTGTCGCTCGCGGCGCTGGCGGCCGGCTGCCGCCGCGACGTCGAGCTGACCATCCCGCGCCCGCTGCCCACCGCGCGCTGCGCGGCGAACGGCGCCGACTGCGCGGGCGACGGCGACTGCTGCTCGGGCGCGTGCGCGGACGGCCGCTGCGCCACGCCCGCCTGCCGCACCCAGGGCGCGGACTGCGCGACGGCCGCCGACTGCTGCTCGTTCGTCTGCGCCCCCGATCCCGCCGGCAGCGGCCGCCTGGTCTGCGCCAACCCGGCGGGGTGCGCGTCCGACGGGCAGAGCTGCGCCACCGCCGGCGCCTGCTGCTCGGTCGGGTGCGCGGGCGGCGCCTGCGGCGGGGCGGGCTGCGCGGCCGCCGGCGCGCCGTGCGCCGTCGCGGCGGACTGCTGCGGGGGGACCTGCATGGCGGGCATGTGCGCGCCCACGCCGGACTGCCGGCCCGCCGGCGAGCCGTGCGCGAAGGCCGACGACTGCTGCGGCCGCTCCTGCGCGCCGCGCGACGAGGGCGGCGCCCTCACCTGCCAGCTGCTGTCCTCGTGCCGCGTCGACGGCGAGACCTGCGCGACCGGCGACGCCTGCTGCAGCGGGCGCTGCACCGGCATGCCGGGCGGCAGCATGCTCTGCCAGGCGCTGCCCGGCTGTCACCCGGCCCTCGAGCTGTGCATGACCGACAAGGACTGCTGCTCCGGCCGCTGCGCGCCGTCGGCGGACGGCCCGAACCGCTGCCAGCGCGCGGCGGGCTGCCAGCCGGAGCAGGAGCGCTGCGCGACCGGGGCCGGCTGCTGCTCGGGCGCCTGCAACGCCGGACCGGAGGGTGTCGGGCGCTGCGCGAAGGCGCCGCGTCCCATGCCCATGACGGATCGCTGCCGCGTGCCGGGCGAGCTGTGCATGAAGGCCGACGACTGCTGCGGCGGCGCCAGCTGCCGCGCCGACGCGGCGGGCGCGCTGCGCTGCCTGCCCGCCACCGGCGGCTGCTCCGCCGCGGGCTTCCCCTGCTCCGTCGCCGAGCAGTGCTGCGGCGGCCGCTGCCTCCCCGACGGCTCCGGCGGGTTCGCCTGCCGCGACGCCTGCGCGCCCGCGGGCGCCGCCTGCACGGCGCCCCAGGACTGCTGCACCGGCGCGTGCGTCGGCGCACCGGGCGCCACGGTCTGCGTCGCGCCGGCCGGCGCGCCCGCCGATCCGGTCTGCGCGCCGTCCGGCGCGCCCTGCGACGCGATGTCGGGCGGCTGCTGCGCGGGGACGACGTGCTCCAACCTGGAAACCGGCGGCCGCGCCTGCGCCACGTTCGCGCCGCTGTAGCGTCGATCACGATCACCTAACCTGCCGGCGTCCGCCCGCCACTGACCCTCCAATGGATCCCAGACGATCGACGGTGAAAGGGCGCGTGGTCGAGGTCGACATCTGCGAGCGCGAGGTCGGCTTCGTGCTGTCGGTCAGCCCGGTGTCGCTCTGGCTCGGACCCGGGCTCGCCGTCGACGTGCTGGAGACGCTCGCCCGCGCGCTGGCGGCGCAGCAGAAGAGCGAGCTGGCCGAGCCCGCCGAAACACGCGACCGTCGGGTGACCTCGGTACGGCACTCGGGGCCATCACGTAATTGATCTCCTGATTCACAATTACATGGCGCCTTCGATATGCGGAGGCATTACATGGGCGTGCATGGCAAACGTGAAGGTCGTCGTCGTGGACGATCACGATGTGCTGAGGGTCGGCGTTCGCGACTTCGTGTCGTCGTTGCCCGGTTATGAAGTCGTCGGAGAGGCGGACAGCGCCCGCGCCGCCTTCCGGATGATCGAGGCGACCAAGCCCGACGTGGTGTTGATGGACATCGCGTTGCCGGGGATGGACGGCATCGTGGCGACGCGCGAGATCCTGCGGCGCGTGCCGCGCGCGCGCGTCGTCGTCCTGAGCGCGCACAAGCAGACTCACGACGTCGTGGACGCGATCGACGCGGGCGCGGTCGGCTACGTCCTGAAGGCAGACCCGCCCGAGACGCTGGAGCACGCCCTCGAGCGCGCCGTCCGCGGTGAGTGCTACGTGTCGCCGGTGCTGAAGGGCTGCGTCTCGGCGCTGCGCCCGCCGGGCAAGACCGGCGACCTGCTGGACCTCCTGTCCGAGCGCGAGCGCGAGATCTTCCGGCTCGCGGCCGACTGCCGCACCTCGCCCGAGATCTCGCGCGAGCTGTGCATCGCGCGCAAGACCGTCGACACGCACCTCAATCGCATCAACCGCAAGCTGGGCCTGCGCGATCGGGCCGAGCTGGTGCGCCTGGCCGTCGGCATCGGCCTGGTGCACTCCATCCGCCACCGCACGCCGTCGCGCAGCAACGGCGTCGGCGCGCGCGCCTAGCTGGTCCTCGGGCTAGTTCAGCGTCGGCGTCGTCCAGTCGCGCCAGTCGGCCAGGTTGCCCGACTGCGACGAGAACGCGTTGATGGTCTGGGCGGCGGTCCCGGTCTTCTTCAGGAAGCGCTCGACCGCGTTCTTGAACGGCGTCTGCCACTCGGGCCGCACCGAGCAGTGTGTCCCGCTCTGCACGTTCGAGTTGTAGCCGATGGCGTCGGCCGCCCCGAGCGCCTTGTAGACCTCGGCGCCCGCCAGCGCGGCGACGTGGCCGTACTTCGGCGACAGCTCGCCGATATGCGGGTTGTCCATGATGAACAGCCCGCGCGGCGCGATCATCGCCACCAGCTCGTGCGTGTCGATCGGGTTGTTGTTCGGGTTGCTGAGGAACGGCTGGAACGGATCGCCGAACCAGGGCTGCTCGCTGTAGGCGCTCGACAGCGACTGCGACGGGTTGCCGTTCTCGCCCTTGTCCGCCTTGGCGATGCCGCGCCAGATCGGGACGCCCGCGGTGCCGGATTCGACCGGCAGCGTGAGCGCGACGCGCTGATCGAGGACGCCGGCGATGAACGCGCCCTTGCCGTAGCGCGAGCAGCCGGTCACGCCGATGGCCGCCGGGTTGATGACCGTGCTGCCCGACTTCTCGATGACGTCGATGATGCGGCTGACGCCCCAGCCCCAGGCCGTGAGCAGACCTGTCGCGCTGCCGCCGCTGTAGAGCGTGTAGAACGCGCCCGTCTGGTTCGTGCCGTGACCGTGGCCTTCGGCGCCGACCGAGGTCGGGTTGAAGTTGATGAAGGCGACGCCCTCGCTGTTCAGCCAGGCCATGTCGAGGCCCGCCAGCCCGCCGTAGCTGATGATGGCGGGGACCGGCTGGGTGGCGCCGCTCGGGATCGAGACGGTGGCGGTGAAGGACGCGCTCTTGCCGCCGTCCATCACCATCACGGAGATGCTGGTGCTGCTCACCGACCCGGTCACCGACTGGGGCGGCGCCGGCTTCGGCCCGTAGACGTACTTCTCCTCGAGCTTCTTGATCTCTTCGCGCCGGCAGCGCCAGTCGGCCCTGGCGGCGACGGCGGTGCCGTCGATCTTCTTGAACGGGTCGGGCAGCTTCGTGATCGACGTGCTCGCGGCCGGGATCGTGCCGACCGCGCAGTCGGCGCCGTCGTCTTCCTTGGAGGGCGTGCCGGGGCCGCTGCCACCGGTGCCCGTGCCGCTGCCGCCGGTGCCGCTGCCGCCCGTGCCGACAGCGCCGCCCGCACCGCCGCGCCCGCCGGTCCCGACGGCGCCGCCCGCGCCGCCGCGCCCACCCGGCCCGGTGCCGCCGGCGCCCACCGCGCCACCCGCGCCGCCCCGCCCGCCCGTGCCCGGTCCCGAGGTGCCCGCGCTGCTGCCGCCTGTCCCCGGTCCCGACGTGCCCGCGCTGCTGCCGCCCGTCCCGGGGCCCGACGTGCCCGCGCTGCCGCCGCCTGTCCCCGTTCCCGAAGTGCCCGCGCTGCTGCCGCCCGTCCCCGAACCGCCCGTCCCCATCGTGCCGCCCGACCCCATGGCGCCGCCGCTGCCCGAGCCACCGCTGCCAGTCGCGCCCGAGGAGCCGCCAGCGCCCGGCGTGCCGCCTTCTTCAGTCTGCGCGCAGGCGCCGCTCAGCGCCGCGGCGATCGCGACGACGCGCATCGCGAACGCCGCCGATCGCCGGCCGGTGGCCGTCGAGTCCGCGAGCGAGCGAGAGGTCGGGGAGAGGTGCGTCCGTGCCATGGCTTTCTCCTTGGGGCAGGCTGAGGGGAGCGACGCGGCGGCCCGTCTCCGCAGAAGACACGGCCGCCGAGATCCAGCTCATGAAAAGGCCCACAAACGCCCACTCGTCCCCGTGGGCGCCAAAGATGATCGAAACGCGCCAAAAATGAGAGATTCGGCGCCCGCGGCAGGCGCGCGGAGCGCGCGACAGGCGGACAGGCGGCCTAGCGCGGCTGGTCGCCGAGGACGGCCAGCTGCGGCCGCGATCGATCGCAGTAGCGCCGGATCACCTGGAGGAGCGTGTCCAGGTCGAGCGGCTTGTAGAGCACCGCGGCGTCCTCGCGCACGCGGATCATCGGATCGTTCGCGCCGGTCATGATCACGCGCGGCACGTGCGACCAGGCCGGGCTGGCCTTCACGATGCGCAGCAGCTCCGACCCGCTCATGCCGGGCAGGAAGAGATCGACCAGCATGACCGCGGGCCGCTCGCGCTCCAGCGCGTCGAGCGCCTGCCACGCATCGCCCGCGCGGATCGTGCGGTAGCCGGCCGACCCGAGCACCTCCGCGGCGGCTTCTGCGACCAGCGCATCATCCTCGACGATCAAGACGGCGGGAGGTGACCGCCGCGGGCGCCGGTGCTCGAGCATCATGCCGAGCATCGTATGACACCGCGAACGACGGCGAATCGGGAACGTCCCTGACTTTTCCGATCGACGAACAGCGCGCCGGCCCGCCGCGCCCTAGAATGAAGTGACGCGCATGACACGCAACGCGGACGGGCCCCGTCACTTCTCGATGATCCGGTCGTTCCACGCCGCCGACGTCGTCACGCTGCTGAACGGGTTCTTCGGCGCGGGCGCGGTGCTGGCGTTCATGCGCTTCGTCGTCGACCACCGGATCGCGTTCTTCTGGCTGGGGGCGGCGCTGCTGCCGGTCGCCCTGGTCATGGACGCCCTCGACGGCCGCATCGCGCGCCGGCGCGGGATGGCCTCCCCGCTCGGGCAGGAGCTCGACTCGCTGGCCGACGTCGTCTCGTTCGGCGTCGCGCCGGCGGCGATGGCGTTCGCGGCCGGGTTGCGCGGCGGCTGGGACGCGCTGCTGCTGATCTACTTCGTCGGCTGCGGCATCAGCCGGCTGGCGCGCTACAACGTGACGGCGTCGAATCTGGCGGGCCCGACCGGCAAGGTCACGCACTACGAAGGGCTTCCGATCCCGACCAGCCTGCTGCTGGTCACCCTGCTGGCGGCGCTGGCGGCGCTCGGTCGATGGCAGGAGCACCTGCCCTTCGGCAGCCTGTCGCTGGCCGGGTTGACGCTGCACCCGCTCAGCATCGCCTTCGGCCTCCACGGCAGCGCGATGATCAGCAAGACGCTGCGCATCCCCAAGCCGTGAGCGCGGCGGCACGCCGAGCGTGCGCGCCGCCCCAACCGCCGCCTCATCCGGCGAGGCGCCCGATCCGCGACGACGCGGCACGCGCGATGCACTTCGTGAAGGGTATTATGAAGACCACATCGCTCGTCGCGTGCTTTCTGATCCTCTGCGCGTCGTGCGCCACGACCACGACGTCGTCGACGACGTGGGTCGATCCCGCCGCCGCCGGCTACGGCCCGCCGCGAACCGGCCGCGTCGCCTCGGTCCAGGAGGTCGTGCAGCGCGTGCAGGGAAACCCGGCCGGCGGCGCGCTCGCCGGCGCGCTGATCGGCGGCCTCCTGACCGGTGGCCGCGGTCCGGTCCGGTTGTTCGGCGCCGCCACGGGCGCCGCCATCGGCGCCGCGGCCAGTCAGGGCTCGGCCGAGACGCGCAGCTACCAGGTCCAGGTGCGTTTCGACGACGGCACCGCCGGCATGTTCGTCTACCGGGGCTATTCGCCGTTCTGGCCGGGCGAGGCGGTCGTGCTGACGCCGCAGGGCCTCGCGCCGGCGTGACGCCTCACCCTGCGTGACGGGATGCCGTGGCGGCCTCGCCACACCCGCGCCGGGCGAGCGCCCGCTCGGCGCGCCTGGGCTTCAATCCTGGAACGGGTACAGCGACGGCGCCGTCGCGGCGGGAGCGGTGGGTCCCGCGCCAACCGCGCTCCCGCCGGAGGCCGGCGCCGGTGAAACGGTGGTCGGGTTTGCCGGCGACACGGCCGTGCCGCCCGGCGACAGCGAATCGCCGATCGCGGTGACGCCGGCGGCCGGCGCGGTCGGCCCGACGCTCACGGTCGACGACGCCGGCGTGGAGGTCGTGGGGACGGCCGGGGCAGTCGTGGGGAAGGCCGTGACGGAAGTTGCCGAGGGGACGGCCGAGGGGCTCGCCGAAAGCGCGGCCGACGGCGCCGTGCCCGACGGGGCCGCGGCCGACGGCGCGGTGACACTGACGGTGTCGGCCGAGGGCGTCCCGGTCGGCGCCGGCGCGATGGTGCCGCCGAACGCCGGCACCGCGTTCGCGGCGGGCGTTCCCGACGGCGTCGTTCCCGAGGGCGTCGCTCCGAACGGCGGCATCGACGCCGGCGCGAGGATGTCCGTGCCGCCGATGCCCGGGGCCGCGCCGACGGGCGACGGCGAGGTCGAGGTCGCCGGCGAGGTGCTGACGGGCGGCGTTCCCAGGCCCCCACCGGTGACGCCGCCGGGTCCCGGACCAGACGAAGGGACTGACGGCTGGGTCTGCGGCGGGCTGACCTGCGCCAGCGCGACCGCGTCCCCGCCGAGCCCGGGAGCTCCGGCGACGGCCAGCAAGACCGCGACCTGAAGCGCGCGCGCCACGACTCTCACGATCGAAATCTGGGTCGGGAGCGTCCGACTACAACTTGCGGAGGATCGCGCGCAGCTCGTCGGCGTGAGGGCCGTGCGGGGCCAGCTGCAGGTACGATTCGTACGCCGTGCGCGCGGCCGACGTCCGGCCCGCGCCCTGCTCGACGCTGCCGATCAGCAGATAGGCGTCCGCGCACGTCGGATCGAGGAACGACGCGCGGCGCGCCAGCCGCAGCGTCTCGCCGTCCCAGCCGCCCAGCAGGTTGGCGCGCGCCAGCAGGACCAGCGCGTCCGCCGAGGCCGGCCTTTCGCGCACCACCTTGTCACACGCGGCGAGCGCCTCCATCGTGCGCTCGCGGCGCAGCGCGGTCCGGCAAGACGACAGCGCATCCGGAGATCCCGCCGCCGATTTGGGCGCAGCGGTGACCGGCACGGGTTCACCGGCCGGCTGCGCGGCGGCGAGCGGCCGCGCTGCCGGGGCGGACGTCGCGACAGCAACCGGCATCGGCGCGGGCGGCGCGACGGCGACGGGCCGGGGCGCAGGAACGGGCGGCGCGACGGCGACCGGCCTTGGCGCCGGAGCGGGCGTCGCGACCGGCTGCGGCTCCCCGGCGGGTCCCGCGGCCGCCACGGGCGGCTCCTGCGGGACGGGCGCCGCGACAGCGACGGGCGGCTCCTGCGGGGCCGGCGCCGCGACAGCGACGGGCGCTGCTTCGGCAGCGGGCGCCGGCACGGCTGGGATCGCGGCGGCCGGCGCCGGGCGCGGCTCCTCCGCGACGACGGCGGCGCTCCTCAGCACCGCGTGCGACCAGGCGCGCATGCCGAGGACGCAGACCGTCGCGACGGCGACGGCCCCGACCACGACGGTGAAACGACGGCGCTCGGCCTTCGCGCGCAGGTCGGCGACCGCCTCCGCCAGCCGCCGCCGCTTGCGGGCCGGCGCGCCCGCCCCGCTGGCGCGAGCGCTCTCCGACAGGCGATCGCCCTCGTCGAGCCAACGATCGATCAGATCGTCGTCGCCGGAGATGTCCTGGGGGCGCGAGGTCGACATCTGCCCGCCTAATGATGTCAGTTCGCGACCAGCAACTCCACCCGCCGGTTCTTGGTGCGGCTGCCGGCCGTCAGGTTCGGCACCAGCGGCGCCTCGCAGCCCAGGCCCACGGCGTCGAGCCGGTCCTGCGTCACACCTTTGCCGACCAGGTAGGCCTTGATCGTCCCGGCCTGGTCGTCGGTCAGCTTCTTCACCGCGTCGGCCGCGGGCCCGGTCTTTCCAGGCGTCCCGGACCAGTGGGTCTGGATGCGAAGCAGCTTTATCTCCGGGTGATCCGCGAGCCGCCCGGGCAGGTGGTCGGCGTGGTGTGGCAGGGGACGCCGGCCTGGCAGAGATTGAGCTCGGTGCGGCCGCAGCCGAGCGCTCCCGCGACCGCGAGCGCGAGACCGGAGACGGAGATAAGCGAAGCTAAGCTCTTGGTCATGCCGACGATGTATTCCCGCTGGAGGGCCGGCGTGACTTCGGCGGCCCGGTGGTGAAGTCGTGCGTTTGTGCGCACCCCCTGTCGTTTTCTTCACGACCTCGATCGCGCCGCGTGTCCCGTGCGCGGCGTCACCGACGGAGCCCTCTTTTATATGAAGGTGCGATAGGCTGCGGCTCTCATGCAGGCCCAGGGGTATCGGGTCACGCTCGAACACCAGGCGGTCCACTGGTGGTACCGCTCCCGGCGCGAGCTCTGGCTCCGGCAGGTCGATCGCGCGGCGCGCGCGCTGGCGCGTCCGGCGCGCGCCGGCGCCGAACGACCGCTGACCCTGCTGGATTACGGCTGCGCGGCCGGCTTCGATCTGCCGGCGCTCGCCCGTTTCGGCGCCGTGCACGGCGCGGACATCCTCGACCCCGGACAGATCGACGCGCTGGCGGAGCCGGGCCGCGAGGTCGACCGCGGCGAAGCGTTTCCAGCCGCCGCGTCTCCGGCCGCCGCGTCTCCAGCCGCAGCGTTCCCGATCCACCGCCTCCCGGACGATCTGCCCGCGCTGCGCGGCCGCTTCGACATCGTCACCTGCCTCGACGTGCTGGAACACCTCGACGACGACGTCGCGGGGCTGCGCGCGATCGCCGGCCTGCTGTCGCCCGGCGGCCAGGTCGTCGTCACCGTCCCGGCCTACGACTGGTTGTGGAGCGGCGAGGACGTGATCAGCGCGCACCGCCGGCGCTACACGCGCGCGCGCCTGCTGGGCGCCGCGCGCGCCGCCGGCTTCGAGGCGCTGTTCGCGAGCTACTTCTTCGCCAGCGTGCTGCCGGGCATGGCCGCGGTCGTCTGGGGCCGGCGGCTGGTCTCCGAGCGCTGGCGTTCGCAGACGAACCTCGACGCGCACCCGGGCTGGCTGGACGGCGTCCTGCGCGCCGTCACCGGCGCCGAGGCGCGCCTGGTCGGAGACGAACGTCTGTCGCTGCCGGCGGGCGCGAGCCTGGTCTGCCGCCTGCGGCTCCCGGAGCGCTCGTGAGCGGCGACGGCGGACCCTGGCGCGAGCGGTTCCTGGTGTTCGGCGCGCCGACGCTGGGCGCCGACGAGCGCGACGAGGTGATCGCCTGCCTCGAGTCGGGCTGGCTCGGCACCGGCCCGCGCGTGGCCGAGTTCGAGCGCCGCCTGGGCGCCTATCTCGAAGCGCCCACCGCGGTCGCGGTCAGCTCCTGCTCGGCGGCGCTGCACCTGGCGCTGGCGGTCCTCGATCTGCCGCCCGGGTCGGAGGTGATCACCAGCAGCATGACCTTCTGCGCGACCGCCAACGCGATCGTGCACGCCGGCTGCGAGCCGGTGTTCGCGGACTGCGATCCGCGCACGCTGAACATCGACGTCGACGACGTGCACCGCAAGCTGACGCCGCGCACGCGCGCCGTCCTGCCCGTGCACTTCGCGGGACGCCCGTGCGACGTCGGCGCGCTCACGGCGCTGGCGCGCGCGCACGGCCTGGCCCTGGTCGAGGACGCCGCGCACGCGCTCGAGGCGACGGTCGACGGCCGGCACTGCGGCACGTTCGGTGACTTCGGCGCCTTCAGCTTCTACGTCACCAAGAGCGTCACCACCGCGGACGGCGGGCTGCTGGTGGCGCGCGATCCGGGCGTGGCCGAGCGCCTGCGCCGGCTCACCCTGCACGGCATGAGCGCGGACGCCTGGCGCCGGCACGGCGACGACGCGGCCTCGCACTACGAGGTGCTGGAGCCGGGCTTCAAGTACAACCTGACCGATCTCGCGGCGGCGATCGGGCTGCACCAGCTGGCCGGCGTCGAGGCGCGCTGGGCGCGGCGGCGCGCGCTGTGGCAGCGCTACGAGGAGGAGCTGGCCGACCTCCCGCTCCGCCTGCCGGCGCCGCCCGCGGCGGGGACGCGGCACGCGTTTCACCTGTTCACCTGCCTCGTCGACGACGCGCGCACGTCGGTCACGCGCGACGAGGTGCTGGCGCGGCTGCGCGCGCTGCGCATCGGCGCCGGCGTTCACTACCGCGGCGTTCACCTTCACCCCTGGTACCAGCGCCGCTACGGCGAGCGCACCGGGACGCTGCCCGGCGCGGAGTGGGTGAGCGCGCGGACGTTCTCGCTGCCGCTGACGGCCGGGATGACCGACGACGACGCGGCGGACGTCGTGCGCGCGCTGCGGCTCGTCTTCGCATGACCTTGGCATGACCTTGGGATGACCCCGGACCTCTCCCTGGTCGTCCCCTGCTTCAACGAGGTGCGCCACCTGCGCGCCAGCGTGCGCAGCGTCGTGGAGGTGCTGGAGGCGACGGGCTGGCGCTGGGACCTCGTGTTCGTCGACGACGGCAGCGCGGACGAGACGCGGGCGCTGATCCGCGACATCTGCGCCGCCGACCCGCGCTGCCGGCCCGTGTTCCACGACCGCAACCGGGGCCGCGGCGCCGCGTTCAAGACCGGCTTCGCGGCCAGCGCCGGGCGCGTCACCGGCTTCCTCGACATCGACCTCGAGGTGCACGCGCGCTACATCCCCAGCCTGGTCGCCGAGATCGAGCGCCACGGCGCCGACATCGCCACCGGGCGACGGCACTACCTGCTGCGCCAGACCGGCGGCCTGCACCGCGCCGCCGCGTCGTGGGGGTACCGGCGGCTGTCCGACCTGCTGCTGGCGCTGGACCTGGAGGACAGCGAGACCGGCTGCAAGTTCTTCCGCCGCGAGACCGCGGGGCCGATCGTCCTCGCCAGCGCGAACGACGGCTGGTTCTGGGACACCGAGGTGATGGCGCGCGCGCGCCTGGCCGGCCTGCGCATCGAGGAGGTGCCGGTGCAGTTCCTGCGGCGCGCCGACAAGAGCAGCACGGTTCGGTTCTGGCGCGATTCGTGGGGCTACCTGCGCGCCCTGCACGAGTTCCGCGGCGTGATCGGCCTGTCGCGCCGGACCAAGTCGCCGGTCTACTGGACCGGCCACGGCTACAACCTGGTGATGCGCGCGCTGTACGGCGACGAATACGAGCGCACGGCGGCGGCCGTGGCGGCGCGCATCGCCGACGGCGCCAGCGTGGTCGACGTCTGCTGCGGGACCGCGCAGCTGTACCGCGACTTCCTGCGCGCCCGCGGCTGCCGCTACCTGGGCCTCGACTTCAACGGCGACTTCGTGATGCACGCGCGCCGGCGCGGCGCCGACGTGCGCTGGTTCAACCTGTTGACGGATCCGGTCCCCGCCGCCGACTACGTCGTCATCTGTTCGGCGCTCTACCAGTTCGCCGAGCGCGCCGACGACGTGGTCGGCAAGCTGCGCCGCGCGGCGGGGCGGGCCGTGATCGTCTCCGAGCCGGTGCGCAACCTGTCGCAGCTGCCGGGGGCGCTCGGCCGCGTGGCGGCGGCGCTGACCAACCCCGGCGTCGGCGACGGACACCTGCAGCGCTTCAATCTGGCGTCCTTCACCGCGCTGGTCGACCGCCACGGCGGCCGCGTCGTCAGCGCGCCGGGCGATCGCAACGCGCTGGCCGAGCTGCCGCCGGGTTAGCGCAGGTGGGCGTCGTCGATGCGGAACACCAGCTGCCGCGGATCGCGCGGGGCGATCACGGGCGCGCTGTCGCACTGGAGGCGGATCGGGTGGCTGCCCGGCGGGACCAGGAGCGGGCGGGAGACCGCCGCGCCGTCGAGCGGCAGCACGATGGTCTCGGTCCACAGGTCGCTGGTCACTTGCAGCTGGGCGGGCGGCAGGCCGGCCGAGATGCGCATGGACAGGTCGACGGGGAGCGGGCGCGACGACGTGTTCGAGAGCTCGAGGGTGCAATCGCCGGAGCACCAGCGGAAGACACCCTCGGGTCCCAGCTCCGGCGCGAAGAAGCCGTCGCGCCAGCCGAGCAGCGGCCGGTCGAGGGCGGCCGCCCGGCGGCGCGCGCGCTCGTCGGGGTCGAGGCCCGCGAACACGCGCTCGGCCTCCGCGCGGAGGTCGAAGAAGACGTAGCGATCGGTCCGCCGCGTCGCCGCGTCGCGGCCCAGCGCCGCCACCAGCCCCGCCAGCACCGCCGCCGCGTCGTCGTCGTAGCCGTCGCGATCGACCAGGATGCCGTCAAAGCCGGCCTCGGCCACGGTGCGCACCACCTCCGGGATCGGCTGGTCGGCGGCGGCGCTGGTCCACGCGTCGACGCGGCGGCCGTACATGGTCGGGTAGCTCCAGCGCAGGGTGTGCGTGTGCAGGTACGGGCGCAGCGGATCGTAGTCGAGCAGGAACGTGCCGGGGCGTCCCCCCGCCTCGGGGAACAGCAGGTAAGGCAGCTGGAAGATCTGCGCGCCCGGCGGCAGCTCCGCCTCGAGCGCGTGGAAGAACGTCGCGTCGGCGCGATAGGCGCGGGCGTGCCGGGCGTAGGCCGGCACCGCGCTGGGCCCGACCTGGTCGAGGAGGCCGACGACGGCGACCGCGGCCGTCAGCAGCGCGGCGGCGCGGCGCCTCGTCCGCCACAGGCGATCGAGCAGGAGGGCCACGCAGAACAGCGCGAGGAACGCGACGAACACGTGCAGGCGCGCGTAGCCGCGGATCTGCGGCGACACCAGCAGCGCGAACAGCGCGCCGAACCCACCCGTCGTCGCCAGCAGCAGCGCGAACAGGTTGAGGCGCGCCAGCGTCGACAGCAGCGGCCGGCGATCGTCGTCGCCGCTTGCGCGGTCCGGGCTTGCGCGGTCCGGGCGTGAACGCCGGAGGAGCAGCGCGAGCAAGACCAGGAACCCCGCCGCGCCGACGAAGCCGAGGCTGGTGGACGAGGCCTCCGGTGCCGTGGCGGTTCCCCGCTCGTAGCGGCGCTTGAGCGCGGCCAGCGCGGGCAGCGCGTGGCTGTGGAGCGGCAGCAGCATCGGCGCGATCTTGAGCGCGTAGGTCTCGGCCTCGCCGACCGACCGGGTCGCGACGGCCGGGTTCGGCCCCATCGCGCGCCGGTAGAGCAAGGTCGGCACGCCCTGCGCCGCGAGGCCGGCCACGATCAGCGCCGTCAGCGCGACGCCCGCGAAGGCGTGGCGCGGCGCGCGGCGCTCCGCGGCGCTCCAGACGCCGGCGAGCGCGATCAGCACCCCGGAGAAGAACGCGTAATAGAGGCCGGTGCCAGAGACCAGCAGCGCGATGGCGATCGCCGCGACGCTGCGCCGGCGCCGCAGCGACAGCCGGGGCCGCCAGGGGCGCGGGCCCGGCGCGAACAGCGGCGGATCGTCGCCCGCCACCCAGAGCGCCACCAGGATGGCGAGCGGCACCTGAAAGAAGGCGGCCAGGAACAGGTGCGATTCGCCCGTGACGATGCGGCTCGGCAAGAAGGCGAACAGCAGGCTGGCGGCGACGGCCGGCCCGGCGGCGACGCGAAAATGCCGGAACACCGCCAGCGCCGACAGCGTGATGAGCGGGAAGCCGAGCAGGAAATAGAGGTTGAACAGCAGCGCCCAGTCGGCGCTCAGCCACGACCAGACCTTGAACACCAGGAGGTGGAGCAGGTCCGCCTGGGGAAAGTCGTGCAGCGCCAGCACGCCGGGCGCGCCCAGCGACGGGTTGGTCAGGTACCAGCCGTGATCGACGACGGCCTTCACCATCATCCCGAAGAACAAAGCGTCGCCGCGATCGTTGAAGGGCGCCCGCAGGTCAGCGCGCCAGAGGCGCAGCAGCAGCACCGCCGCTACCAGGGCGGCGAGCGCCGCGCCCGCGTAGGTCAGAACCGCTGCCGTTCGCGGCCGGCGCATCACGCGCTTCGCCGGGCGCGCGGGGCCGGGCCGGTGCTCTCGCGGACGACCATCGTGGCCGGCAGATCGAGACGGGTCGTATCGACGATGCCGGGGTTGTCGACGAGACGAAGTAGCGCCTTGCACGCGGCGTCCCCCATCGCCTGCGACGGCTGGCGGACGGTGGTGACGCCCGGCCAGTAGAGGCCGCCCTCGGGCGAACCGTCGAAGCCGGTGACGGAGACGTCGTCCGGGACGCGCGCGCCGCTCTGCAGGATCGCGCGCAGAAAACCGAGGGCGAGCGCGTCGTTGCCGCACACGATCGCGGTGGGCGCCTGCGCGCGCGGCCGCGCCAGCCAGGCGGCGGCGAACGGGCCGCCCCCCTCGGAGCCGTAGCTCGACGCATGACTCACGTCCCCGTTGCGGAGCTCGATGTCGCGGGCCGCGAGCGCGTCACGCAACCCGCGCAGGCGATCCAGCGTGTCGACCGAGTCGCGCGGCCCGCCCAGGAAACCGAAGCGGCGGTGGCCGAGCCCGTGCAGGTGCTCGGCCAGCTCGCGGGCCGATTCGCGGTTGCGCGTCCCGAACACCGGCCCGGCCCCGAAGTGCTCGTCGGGGGCGATGAACACCATCGGCAGGCGCTCGCGACGGGCGAGGCGCACCAGCTCCTGTTCGCGGCGCGTGCAGCGCGCGAAGATGATGCCGTCCACGCGCCGCTCGACGATCCAGCGTCGCACCGCCGCGGCGTCGTAGCGGCCGTGGAGCGCGAGGGTGCCGAGCATCAGGCCGATCGCCTTCTCCTCCAGCGCGTCCTCGACGCCCGACAGCACCTGCGTGAACCACGCGCCCTGGCTCGATTCGACCACCACGCCGATGCACCCCTGGCGGCCCATCTTGAGGTTGCGGGCGGCCGGCGACGGGCTGTACCCGAGCTCGCGCGCCGCCTTCTCGACGCGCGCGCGCGCGTCGGCGCTGGCGTAGCCGCCGTTGAGCACGCGAGAGACCGTCGAGAACGCGACGTTTGCCCGCTCGGCGACCTCGACGATGGTGGCTCTGCGCTTGATGACCGCCTCCAGCAAGCGAACCTATCAGAAATGCGCATCTCGACCCGGCGGGCGATCCGCTGGCTTGATCGGGCCCCGCGCTCCGGCGACCATCGGTCCCGCTTGCTCCGCCTCGGACGATGGGCCGCCCTCGCGCTGCTGCTGGCGACCGCGTCGTCGTCGCTGGCGCGCGCCGCGGATCGCTGCCCGCCCGGCGCCGGCGGCGGCGCCGCCCTCGCCGAGATCGATCCCGAGCTGCGCCTCCGCTTCATCGACGAGCGCCTGGCGCTCACCGCGCACCGGGCGCAGGTCTGGACCTGGGGCTGGGGGATCGGGATCGGCGTCGCCACCATCGGCAACCTGATCCCGCTCGCCTTCGTCGCGCCGGAGGACCGCGTCGACTGGTACGTCGGCGCCGCGACGACCGTGGTCGGGATCGTGCCGCTGCTGATCGCCCCGCTCGACGTCGTCGGCGACGCGCGCGCTCTCCGCGTCCGCCTCGCGGCGCGCGGCCCGAGCGACGACGTCTGCGTGCTGCTGGCGGACGCCGAGGCCCGGCTGGTGCGCGACGCCAAGAACCAGGCCGACGGCCAGCGCTGGTGGCTGCACGTCGGCAACGTCGCGCTCAACACGGGCGTCGGCCTGTTCCTCGCGCTCGGCTACCACCACTGGGCCGCCGGCGCCTTCAACGCCATCCTCGGCTCCGCGATCGGCGAGGCGATCATCCTCACGCAGCCGACCTCGAGCATCGGCGACCTGCAGGCCTACCGGGCCGGGGCGCTCGGGCCGCCGCCCAGACAGGTCGCGCTCGGCTACGGCGTCGTGTTTTGAAAGATCGGCGAGCGCCACCGTTCTGAAGGGGTCTCGCCCCTCGCCAGGAGAACTCGCTTGCTCAACAGCACCGTACTGGAAGTGTCGATCGGCATGCTCTTTTGCTTCGGCTCGGTGGCCCTCGTCGCCAGCTCGCTCTACGAGGCGATCGCCTCGATCTTGAAGCTGCGCGCGGCGTCGCTGCTGTCGGGCGTGAAGTCGCTGCTGAACGATCCGAGCTTCTCGGACCTGGCGATGAAGGTCTACAACCACGCCATGGTCAACCCGCGCGACGGCGGCGTCGCGAAGCCCGGCACCCCTCCGGCCATGAAGCCGTCGTACATCGAGCCGCGCGCCTTCGCCGTCGCCCTCATCGACTCGGTCGGCGGCCTCTCCACGACGTTCGACCAGCTCAAGGGAAAGATCGACAACATCTCCAACACGCAGATTCGCGACCTGCTGGCCGGAATGTACGAACGGGCCGACAACAGCGTCGAGAAGCTGCGCGCGCAGGTCGCCGCGTGGTTCGACGCGGGGATGGACCGCGTGTCGGGCGGCTACAAGCGCCAGGCCCAGCTGTTCACGTTCCTGATCGGCCTGGCTGTCGCCGCCCTGCTCAACATCGACACCTTCCACCTCTTCAACACGCTCTGGCGGCACCCCGAGATCGCCGCCAAGCTCCCCG
>DATBHU010000171.1:0-4725 GCA_036557265.1 Polyangia bacterium | reverse complement strand
CCGGCCCGCCCGGCAGCGTCATGGTGTCGAGGCGCTGGTGGCCGATCCCGCGCAGCAGCGCCTCGACCGCGCGCGTGAAGCGGCCGTCGGAGCAATACATGGCCAGCGCCTTGGGGTGGCTCGCGTCGAAGGGGATGCTGTTCGCGCTCACGCGTCACCGCTCCGGGGTGGCGGGGCCGGCCATGCGATCCCGCACCGCGCCCAGCAGGTCGACGCCGGTGGCCGCCTTCAGCTGCTCGGAGGCCGCGATCACCTTGCCGGTCAGGTCGCCGGCGCCCCCGGCGCCGCCCCCGCCGATGCCGCCCAGCACCGTCAGCTTCTCGACCTTGAGGCCGCTCACCGTCTGCATCACCTGCCTCATCAGGCCGTCGACCTTCTGCATCAGGAAGACGTTGCGCGCGTTGTCGCCGACGTCGCGCCAGGCCACCGCGATCTCCTGCATTGCCGTCGCGGTCGCGCGCCCCTGCTCGACGATCTGCGACGCGGCGCCTTTCGCGCTGGCCTCGGCGGCGGCCTTGCGGGCGCGGGCCGGCTCGAGCACGTCGGCCTGCAGCTGCCGCCGCACCTGCTCGACGCGCGCCTTCTGCACGTCGACGTCGGCCTCGGCGCGCGCCAGCTTCGAGGCGACCTGGCCCTTGGCCTCCGCCACCAGCGCGGCGGTGCGGGTCTGGGCGTCGGTCAGGCGGCGGGCGTTGTCCGCCTTCAGGGTGCTGGCCGTCGCGTCCAGGCGTGACAGCTCCGTCTCGCGGTGGTTGCGCGAGGCCTGCACGGCGGAGTCGGCCTTGGAGCGCGCCTCGGCGATCAGCGCGGTCTTCTGCACCTCCGCCGACTGCTTGCGCCCGATGCTGTCCAGGTAGCCGACCTCGTCGGAGACGTCCTGGATCTTCAGGGTGTCCAGCTCGATGCCGATGCGGCGCAGGTCGTCCTCCGCCTCGGACAGCAGGCTCTGCGCGAACTTGATCTTGTCCTGGTTCACCTCCTCCGGCGTCAGCGTCGCCAGCACGCCGCGCAGGTTCCCCTCCAGCGCCTCCTTCGCCACCGCCATGATCTCATTCCGGTTGACGCCCAGGAAACGCTCGACGGCGTTGTCGAGAACCGGCGGCTCGCCGGCGATCTTGAGATTCGCGATGCCGTGCACGTTGAGCGGGATGCCGCCCTTCGAGTACGCGCCCGTCACCGACACCTCGATCGGCATGTTGGTGAGGTCCATGCGATCGACCGCCTCCAGCATCGGGACGCGGATGGCGCGCCCGCCCTTGATCACGCGGTAGCCGACCTTCTTGCCGGCCGACGCGCGCTGCCCGCCCGAGAAGATCAGCACCTCGTTGGGCGAGCAGATGTAGAGCAGCCGCGTGAGGATCACGGACAGCACGATGAGGAACAGAACGCCGATCCCGACCAGCGCAACGATGAGCTGCATCAGCGCACCCCTTTCACAACCGGTTGACCATTGCTGGTGTGTCCGGCGGCCAGCATGGCGGTGATGTCGACGCCGGTGGTGGCCACCAGCGAGCGCAGGACCGAGGCGACCGCCGACGGGTAGGCGGCGGCGAAGCGGGGCAGGGCCTGCCCGTCGCCGTTGTCGACGAGGTGCACGGGGCCGAGCTCGATCTTGCGCACGCCTTCCACGACGATGTTGGTGATCTCCTCGATCTTGTTGATGAGGAACATGTCCTGCGCCGAGGCGCCGGCCTGCTTCCAGGACTCGGCGACCAGGCGGAGCGATTCGGCGCTGGCGCGGCCGTCCTCGGCGATGGTGGCGGCGGTGCCGGCGGCGTCCAGCGCGGCGGCCTCGCGGGTGACGTCGGCGGGGACGACCACGTCGGCCTGCAGGCGGATCGCCTCCAGGTCGCGGCGCACGCCCTCCAGCGCCTGCATGGCGGTGGCCTGCGCGCCCAGCGCGGCGGCCTGCCCCCGCTCCTCCATCGACCGCACGCTCGCCTCCAGCTCGGCGGTCAGCGCGCGCACCTCGTTGCGCCGCTGCGCGATCGCCTGCTCGGCCTCCGCCTCGGCGACCTTGGCGCGCATCTCGGCGGCGGCGGACTCCTTGGCCGCCTCGTTCTGCGCGTTCGATTCGGCGATCTCCGCCTCCTTGATCACCTGGGCGATGCGCTCGCGCCCGATCGAGTTGAGGTAGTTCGCGTCGTCGGTGACGTGCTGGATCTTCAGCACGTCGAGGTGCAGCCCCAGCTTCACCAGGTCGTGCTCCACCTCCTGCGACAGCGAGTCCGCGAACTTCAGGCGGTCCTCGTTCACCTCCTCGGGCGTCAGGGTGGCCAGCACGCCGCGCAGGTTTCCCTCCAGCGTCTCCGCGGCGACCGTCTGGATGGCGCCGACGTCGCGGCCCAGGAAGCGCTCGACGGCGTTCATCACCACCTGCGGGTTCGAGGAGATCTTCACCACCGCGATCGCCTTCACCTTCAGCGCGATGCCGACCCGCGTGTACGCGCCCTGCACCTGCACGTCGATCGGGATGGTGCGCATGTCCATGCGGCTCACCTGCTCGATGAGCGGCATCCGCCAGGCGCGCCCGCCGAAGATCACCCGGTAGCCGCTCTCGCTGCCGTCGGCGTTGCGGTGCTTGCGGCCGGAGAAGATCAGGATCTCGTTGGGCCGGCAGATGTAGAGGAAGCGGCTGATGAAGATGACCAGGATGATGAACGCGAGGCCGCCACCCAGGCCCGCGATCAGCGGCGTGCTGAAGCTCGGTAGTTCGCTCATGTGGGGTCTCCTTGTTCGGGTGGTGAATCGCTGGGGGCGGGGCTGCGTTCGACGACGGCGACGGTGCCGCGCATCGCCACGACCAGCACGGTCGTTCCCGCCGGCAGCTCGCGCTCGTCGTCGCACTCGGCCAGCAGGTCGACGGCCACGCCGCCGCTGATCACCCGCACCTTGCCGCGCTGGCCGCGCGCCGCCGGCAGGAGCAGCTTCCCCTCGCGCCCGACGTGGCCGCCGTCGGGCGCCACCTGGCCCACGGTCTCGGCGGCGAGCGCCTGGAACACGCGCGCCGCGCCGTAGCCAAACCCGATCCCGAGCACGGTGGCGATGACCGCCGCGACGAGCGGCGAGGTGAGCCCGAGCCCGTGGAGCACCGCCCCCGTCAGGCCGAAGAACGCGAGGCCGAAGATCCAGAAGCGCAGGCTGAGGAACGGCAGCACCAGCGCCGCGTGCGGCGCCAGGTCCGCGTCGTGGCCGTGCCCGTGGGCGTCGCCCTGGCCCTGGTCGTGGCCGCCGGCGTGGTGATCCGCGTGGTCGTGTCCGCCGATCAGCGACGCGACCAGCAGGATTCCGCCGAAGGCGAGGGCCGCGATGTAGACGGTCATGGCGCCGAACGCGGCGGGACCGGCCGTCGCCGCCGCCTGGGAGGCGACGAAGCCGCCGCCGCTCGACAGCGCGACCGCCCCCAGCACCGTCGCCAGCACCGCGCGCCGCCGCTGCCGCCGCTCGCGCTCGGCGCGCGACATCGGCGGGCGGCCGCCGCCGGCGCCCCGCGAACCCTGCGTGCCCTGCGGCCCCCGCGCGCTCCCCGCGCCCGACGCGGCCTGGGCGCGCACGCGGCTCATCACCCGCGCGGCGAAGTCGGCGGGCGGCGCGGGCGCCGCCCAGCTGTCGAGGCGCCGCAGCTCCTCGTCGGTGAAGCCCTCGTGCGGGTCGTCCGGTTGCTTGCCTTCGGTCATGGCGAATCCCCTAGCGCTTCGCGGAGAGCGGCGCGCGCGCGGCTCAGCCGGGACTTCACCGTCCCGATCTCCAGCCCCAGCGCCGACGCGATCTCATCGTAATCGAAGTCGTGATACGCGCGCAGGATCACCACCGCCCGCATCTCCTCGGGCAGCCGGGCCATCGCGGCCTGCACGCGCCGCCCGATCTGCCGCTGCGCCACCTCGTTCTCCGGGTCGGACGGCGCGGGCAGCGACGCCGGCAGCTCCTCCGCGGGCGGCCGCTTCGCCTTCAGCGCGTCCAGGCAGGTGCGCGCGGCGATCGTCAGGATCCAGGTGGACAGGCGCGCCGGTCCGCCCGGGTCGAACTGCGGCAGTGCGCGCAGCACCTTCATGAACGACTCCTGCGCCAGGTCGTCGATCAGCTCGGGCCGGATCACCATCAGGCGCGACACCAGCGCGTAGAGCCGCCTGTGGTAGCGATCGACCAGCCCGGCCTGGGCATGCTCATCGCCGGCGCGCGCGCGCGCCAGCATCAGGTCGTCGACCTCCCCCTCTTCGCCGGGCGAGACGCTCCCCCCCTGCCGCTTTTCGCCGATCATGGGCGCCCGCTGAGGTCCGTACACTAACCCATTACACGACCGGGCGCGGCCCCGGTTCCCGGTCGAGGCGCTGGTATCATCGCGGCCGCTGACATGAAGGCCGCCGGGGCATTTCGGGGTTTCGATCGCGACGCGATGCAGTTCTGGCACGAGCTGGCGGCGGAGATGACGAAGGAATGGTTCGCCGCCAACAAGCAGCGCTACCAGACGGTCTGGGTCGAGCCGATGCTCTCCCTGCTGCGCGAGGTCGCGCGCGGCCTCGCGCCCGTGTACAAGCCGCTCGCGCTGGCCGAACCCGGGGTGCTGCGCATCTACCGGGACCTGCGCTTCTCGCGCGACAAGACGCCCTACAAGACGCACATCGCGGGCATCATCCGTCTGGCGGGCGGGCGCATCGCCGAGGCGGGCAACGCCGTGCTGTACCTGCAGCTCGGCCTCGACGGCGAGTACGCCGGCGTCGGGTGCTA
>DATBHU010000170.1:0-11062 GCA_036557265.1 Polyangia bacterium | reverse complement strand
GCAGCTCGCCTTGCCCTTCACGTAGCCGATCGTGCTGGCCGCGGCGCTGCCGGGGGTAACCTGGACGTTGACCTTGTTGAAGTCGATCGTGCCCATGGAGGGCGGCGGGATCTTGAACGTGCAGGCGACCGCCGTCGTGCGGATCCGGTTCAGCGCGGCCTGCAGCATCTTGGTGACGTCCTGGCTGGTGTCGATGACGACCGCGTCGCCGGTGCCGCCGCCCGCCGCCAGCGCGTCCAGGTTCGGGCGCGCGGTGGTGGCCTCGTCGGGGCCGAAGACGCCGATCACGAAGGTCGGGATGGCGGGCGTGCCGGCGGCGCCGCTCGCCGCGACGGCCGCGATGGCCGGGATGTCGAGGGGCGTGCACTCGGTCGGCAGCCCGTCGGTCACCAGCACGGCGGCGACGCGGTGATCGGGCGCGGCGGCGGCCTGCGCGCGCGCCGCCTGCAGCGCGCCGGACAGGGCCGGGCCGGTCGGCGTCCGTCCGTCGGGCTGGCGCGCGGTCAGCGACGCGCCCAGCGCCGCCGCGGCGCCCGGCAGCGCCGCGAACGCGACGGCCGGCGTCGTGTACGCCGGCAGGTCGCAGCGATCGCGGCCGTGGCAGTAGCCGTCGTACGGCAGGCAGGTGTCGCCGTACGGGCAGTAGACGCCGATCGGCGCGCAGGAGCCGCCCGACAGCGGGCACTGCCCGAGCTGGATGCAGGTCTCGCTGGCGTTGCAGTCGCTGTTCGCGTTGCACAGCACGATCTGCGTGGTCGTCAGGCCGAAGCAGGTCTTGTAGAGGTCGCAGGGGCCGAAGCTGCCGCAGGCGGCGTTCGCAGAGCAGGTGGTGGGGACGTTGGGCTGGATCTGGGGGAAGTACTGGAGGCCGACGGAGATCCCGGCCGACATCGGATCGTTGAAGAACGCGCGCAGCGCGCTCTGGACCGCCATCCACTTGGTGGGACCGGCCGCGGTCGGCTCGGTCATCGAGCCCGAGCTGTCGATCATCATGTAGAGGTCGAGCGGCAGCGTCTGGGCGACGACGGATTGGGTCGCGCAGGCGGCGTCGGTCATCGCGCCCATCGCGCCGTCCGCCGAGACGCGGATGTCGGGCGTCAGATCGCGGTCGGAGACGGCGGTCGCGCGATCGGCGCCGCTGTCGGCGCTCGCGGGCGCGTCGCGGGCCGCGTCGACGCCGGCGCCGGCGCCCGTTCCGCCCGCGCCCGTCGGGCCGCCGGGCGTTGTCGGCTGGACCTTGGCGCACCCGGACAGCGCCAGCAGCGACGCCGCCAGCGCCGACCTCGCGGCGCGCGCCCCCGTTCCGTGTCCCCGCGTGTTCATGCCGCCAGCGTGGCACGCACGCGCGACGCGTTTGTACGAATGCTGCGAACGGCGGCGTTCGGATCTTCCCGCGAGTGCGATCGGATCGCTTTGTTAGCGTCGCCCGCGACTTCGATCGCTTCTCAACGAAACGAATTGCGGAGGACATTCATGCAGCGCAGTGCAGGTCACAAGGGCTCATCGGTTGCCGCCGTCGTCGCGCTCGCGGCGCTGGCGTATGGATGCGGCGGTTCGAACGGAACGGGCGCAGGCGGAAGCGGCGGCCACGCGGGCGCGGCGTCGGGCGGCACGACGGGCGCGGCCGGCGCCAGCGCGGCCGGCAGCGCGGGATCGACGGGCCACGGCGGCGCGGGCGGGGGAGCGTCCGGAACGGGCGGGACCACGGCGTCGGGCGGGCGCGGCGGCACGACCGGCGCGGCCGGCTCGTCGAGCACCGGCGGCACCGGCGGCGCGGCAGCGCTCGCCGATCTCGGCAAGGCCTGCGCGTCGAACGCGGAGTGCACCGGCGGCACCACCTGCCTGACCGCCGCCTCGAAGATCATCAACGGGTCGGAGGGCCCGGCCAACGGCTACTGCAGCAAGGCGTGCACGACGAACGCCGACTGCTCGAGCGGCGGCATCTGCCTCGACGTCTCCGCGTCGGGCGGCACCCCGACGGGCTACTGCTTCCAGACCTGCACGTTCGGCGACGCGAACAGCACGTCGAAGTGCCACGGCCGCATGGACGTCGGCTGCCTGACCATCCAGGACGCGGACACCACCACCACGCCCGCCACGCCCCAGATCGACATCTGCTATCCGATCTGCTCGCAGGACAGCGATTGCCCCGGGCGCAAGTGCGATCTCGGCTCGGCGCTGTGCGCGGACACCGCCCCGGCCGGCGATCCGGTCGGCTCGCACTGCACGATCGATCCGGACGGCGGCGCGTCGAGCTGCGCGGGCGGCTGCCTGCCGATCGGATCGGCGGCGGGCGGAACCACCACCGTCGCCAGCATCTGCACGAACTACTGCGTGGTCGGGAACCTGAGCTCGTGCAACTGGGTGGGGGCCGGCTCGTCGTTGATGTCGGGCGGCGCGCACGGCGTCTGCGCGCTGGCCAGCGGCACCGCCCAGGTCGGCGACGTCGGCTTCTGCACGCAGGAGTGCGACACCGCCGCCGACTGCAGCGACAAGACCGATCCGGGCGTCACCTGCGACACCTCCGCGATGTCCGCGGTCGGTCACGGGTTCTGCAGCTGGATGTGACGGCCCAAATGTCGGCTAAGGCAGCAACGCGATCGTCTCGTCGGCCGTCGCTCGCCGCGACGGCCTGTGCGTTCATGTTCGGCGTGGCGGCGCTGGTGGCGGGCTGCGCGTCGGAGCGGCCGCCCATCAACCGCGTCCAGGCCGACGCGCTCGACAAGTCGTTCTTCGTCGGGGCGGACTTGCAGGGCACCGCCGACGATCCCGAGTTCTACAAGCGCGGGACCGTCGTCAGCGTCGCCTACGGGGCGGCGCAGGACGGCCTGTTCACGTCCAGCTACGGCGAGCCGCTGGCGCGCATCCGCTGGGAGATCACCGAGGAGACGCTGAACGCCCGGCTGTCGTACGAGCGGATCAGCGGCACCGACGGCAAGGGCAACCAGTACGACGGCGTCGAGCTGAAGGCGAACAACGACGGCCAGATCGTCGCCAGCTACAAGATCGTCAGCCACTTCGACATCAAGAACGACTACAACCCGCAGACCGGCGAGACGCTGAACGTCGTCGTCGAGAACACGACCGATCGGGTCTGGTACCAGCGCCAGTTCTTCCGCGTCGACTGGTCGAAGAACCTGGTCTCCGACGCCTACGACTACGACACGCTGTCGATGATCGGCGTCGTCGGCGGCGTCACCTACGAGCCGTTCGCGTACACCGTGAAGGATCCGTCCGATCCGGACGCGCCCCACTTCGAGCCCGACGCCGGCTACTTCGACGTCACGAACAAGGTCTACGCCAAGCCGCAGCAGGTCGATCTCGCCAGCCTGGGCGCCGGCACCGGCACCATCCCGGCCTGCTACCTCAACAGCGCCTACGTCTCTGGCGGCAGCTACCCGGCCGCCGACTGCAACCCCGTCGAGCTGACCATCCGCGAGTCGTTCCGCAAGGTGGTCGACACGGACTACGAGCCGGAGAACTTCGACGGCATCCGCTTCCAGGCGCTGGGCGCGTTCAACTTCGATTTCCGCCGCGGCTACACCCGCAACTACGGCCTCATCGACCAGGAGTGGAGCCGGTTCATCGCCCGCTACAACATCTGGCAGCAGAGCCACTACTACGCCGACCCGGCCAACGCCGATCCGGCCCAGCGCGGCCCGATCGCGTGCGCGACCGAGGCGACCACGGAGGAGCCGACCGGCGATCCGAACGCCGACCCGAACCGCGACGACGACGGCGACGGCACCGCCGACGAGTGCGAGGGGGCAGGGCCGGGCGCGCGCTGCGACGTCTTCACGCACAAGTGCACGCTGCCCTACGCGCAGCGGCCGGTGCGCACCATCCCCTGGTACATCGCGGGCGACACCAGCCTGTTCGACCCGACCAACTGGGCGACGATCGAATGGGATCTGGCGCTCAAGACCGCGGTGCAGGTGGCGCGGCTGGTCGAGTGCCGCAAGACGGGGGGCGAGGACTGCGATACGAAGTTCCCGATGTGGAAGGGGCAGCAGGACGACAACGACGAGGCGGTGCGCATCGCGCGCGACGTCGACGCGTGCCGCCGCGCTGACAGGTGGGATGCCCAGGCCTGTAGCGACCTTGCGATGAGCGAGGCAGGCCAGGTGGCCGACGCGCGCGGCAGCGAGGAAGACCCGAGCACGATGGCGATCGGCGCGATCGCCGCGATGCCGCCCGTGATCGTCCTCTGCCACAACCCGGTGGTCGCCGGCGATCACCCGGCCTGCGGCGGGGCGGGCCTGGCCCCGCGCACCGGCGACATCCGCTACAACACCGTCCTCGACATCCCCGACGCCGAGCTGCCGAGCTACTGGGGGATCATGACGGACGCCGACGATCCGCTGACCGGCGAGAAGGTGGCGGCGTCGATCAACATCTGGACCGCGACCACGGATCTGGCGGCGCAGCAGCTGGTCGACATGGTCCGCTACATGAACGGCGAGATCGGGACCGCCCAGATCACCAACGGCAGCTACATCCAGAACTGGGCCGGCGCGGCGCGGCTGGGCGCCGCGGGCGGGCTGCCCAAGCTGACCAAGGACGAGATCTCACGCCGGCTGGCCGGCATCGCGAACATCGATCGCAAGAGCTTCGACGCGCTGACGGCGGCGCCGGCCGGGCCGGAGCTGCAGGCGGTGCTGGCGGCGGGCAAGGCGGCCGCGCTCGACGCCGAGTGCCGGAACGACGTCGCCTCGCCGGGCCAGGCGCAGCTCGCGACGACGCTGGCGAGCGCGCGCGGCAGCGACGTCGAGCGGCAGCTCATCAACCCGGCGATCCTGCAGCTCGCGGGGCTGCCGGCGGGCGCGTCGGCGTCGGGGCCGATCGCCGACGCCGTGTCGCCGCTCGCGTTCAACAACCCGGTGGCGACCCACCGGCTCGGCCAGCTGCGCGAGAACGCGCTGGCGGCGCGCGGCGCCTGCCTGGTCGACGCGGCGCCCGAGCCGTCGTCGCTGACGGGGCTGGCGGACATCCTGGCCCGCAAGTTCCCGCCCGTCGCCGACGAGACGCCGTCCCAGCAGCAGCAGCGCTACGACGACATGTTCCACTACGTCCAGCGCCGCTACCACTACGCCGTCATCGCCCACGAGATGGGGCACTCGGTCGGGCTGCGCCACAACTTCGTCTCCAGCGCGGCGCCGCTGTTCTACCGCCCGCAGTACTGGCAGCTCCGCACCCGGAACGGCGCGGTCAAGACCGCCTGCACCGACGCCGTCGACGACGGCGCGACCTGCGTCGGCCCGCGCTACTGGGATCCCGAGACGCCCGAGGAGCAGTCGAACCTGATCTGGATGTGGATGCAGTCGACGGTGATGGACTACCCGGGCGACGTGTCACAGGACATGATGGGCCTCGGCGCCACCGACTTCGCAGCGGCGCGCTTCTTCTACGGCGACAACGTCTCGGTCTACACGGACCCGAGCTACCAGGCGGGCACGAGCGTCGGCACCGGGATCTCGCTGGCCACCGACACGTTCGGCGGTCTGCTGGGGATCCGCTATGGAGTGAGGTCGGTCAGCGGGACCGGCGCCGACGACTTCCACTACGCGCAGCTCCAGAACAACTACCAGGTGATCTCGGGCTGCTACGACGTCGAGCCGCAGCCGCCCGCCGACTGGAACGCCGCCGTCGACGGCGTCTGGGACCCGGTGCTCGACGGCCACGTCGTCTCGGTCGACGGCCGGCAGACCAAGTGCCGCCAGCAGCCGGTCGACTACGTCGGCTACGGTGACCTGCGCCAGCCGACCACCGCCGAGCTGAACAACGGCACCTATTCGGGCGGCCCCAGCGTCGATCCGGCGACCAAGCGGCTGCGCGTCCCGTACGCGTTCGCCAGCGACAACTGGGCGGACATCGGCAACGTCTCGGTCTTCCGCCACGACAACGGCGCCGACCCCTACGAGCAGGTCGAGTTCCTGATCAGCACCCAGGAGAACCGCCACATCTTCGACAACTACCGCCGCAACCGCTCGACGTTCAGCCTGCTGTCCGCGGCGCAGCGGTCGTTCGACCGCTACAACTCGAAGCTGCAGGGGATCTCCAGCGGGGTCGGCTTCCTGGCGTCGATCTACCGCGACATCGGCACCAACCAGGGCTACGCGTTCGGCACGCTGTGGCCCTACGTCGCCAGCCTGCAGATGCACGACAACGCCATCGCGGCGACGGTCGCGTTCGATCACTTCACGCGCGAGCTGGCCCGCCCCGAGCCGGGGCGCCACTACAAGCGGCCCGGCACGTTCAACGATCCGGTCCTGCATTCGGCCAGCGACCCCGACGACTTCGGGCCGGTCAACAGCATGCTCGGGCAGACGCAGATCGTGATCCCGAACGGCACCACCGGCTACCTGCGCGACGTCGGCTTCGGCGGCCACCCGCTGGAGAACGCGCTGTCGTCGACCAACGGCGACTACAACGTCGAGTACATCCAGAACGCCGGGTCGTACTACGACAAGATCAACACAGCGATCCTGCTGGCCGAGTCGGAGGACCGCTTCGTCAGCCAGAGCCGCCGCGACTTCTACGACGCGCGCTTCCGCTCCGTCGGCATGGCCGACGTCGCGCCCGACGGCTTCCGGCGCCTGATCGCCAACGCGCTGACCGGCGATCGATCGCTGCTGGCGCCGCGCCTGGTCGCCGACGCGAACGGCTCGCCGCTGCTTTCAGGGGCCAGCGATCCCTCCGACCCGATGGCGGGGCTCTACCCGAAGGTGCCGATCGGGTGGACCAGCTTCTGGCCGACCACCGGTCCGGAGATCTGCTTCCCGACCGACGGGCGCAACGCCTGCACGAACTTCGCGGGCGACGGCGGCTTCGCACCGGCCGCGCCCGCGAACACCGTCGCCGTCGACCCGCAGATCGGCTGGGAGGTGCAGAAGTTTCTGATCGCCTGGACGGTGGCGTTCATCAAGGCGAACGACAAGACCACCTGGACGGACATGCTGCGCATCTGGCGGCTCGGCCAGAACCCCGCGCCCGATCTCACGCCGCGCGTCGAGTGGCAGGACCCGACCTCGGGCGAGACCTACTACGCGCGGACGATCGGGACGGAGTGCTTCTACGGCGACGCCGCCAGCGGCTGCGCGGGCGGCAAGATCGTGCAGAAGGGGATCGCGGCGCGCGTCCTGGAATACGCGAACCAGCTGACCGCCGCCGCCTACAAGCTCGACACGGTGAACAACCCGGCGGCGAACGGGCGCCCGGCCGGGTTCAACGCCTACGGGCGGGCGATGATCGTGCGGCAGCCTGACGGCAGCCCGGTCGTGAAGGCGGACCCGGCCATCCGCGACGTCACGGCGACTGGCGGGCTGTCGTCGACGGTCGATTGCGATCAGAACGTCACGCCGAGCTGCACGCCGCTGACCGTCGACCAGAACCACTTCGCGGTCGAGCTGCAGGCGTACAAGTCCGTCCCGGACTTCGTGTGGGCGACCGAGGCGGTCTACGGCTGGATCAACGCGGCCGGCGAGCGCGGCGTGTTCTAGCCATGCGCGGGTGGGCCGTCGTGTTCGTGGCCGCCGCCGGCGCGGCGCTCCTCCTCACCGGCGCGCCGGCGGCGGCCCACGACACACCGGCGGGCGCCGACGCGTCGCCGGTGGGCGGCCCGGCGGTGGCGGCGGCAGCGGGCGCGAGCGCGCCCGAGGCGACGGGCAGCCGCTGGCGCGGCAGCATCCTGCTCTTCGATCAGTCGTTGACGACGCAGACGGTGGGCGTGGGGGGCGACTACCAGAGCTACGACCCGACCTACGAGTGGTGGCTGGCGTTCAAGCCGCGCTACGCGATCGTCGACCGCGGGCGCGACGCGCTGACCGTCAACCTGTGGATGAACGCCTACCTCGAGCTGACCAACAGCGACACGACGACGCGCGCGCACGAGCTGCTGCTCGGGCCGACGTACCTGTGGGCCAGCTACGCGCGCGTCCTCCGCGACCGGGGCGGCTGGAAGACGTCGGCCGCGCTCGGCCCGCGCGTCACGCTGCCGACGGACAAGGCGGCCTTCGACGCCGGGCAGCTCCTGGGCCTCGGCGCGATCGGCGGCGCCACCCAGACGTTCCCGCTGGCGGGGGCGCGCGCCCGCGCCTTCACGGAGGCGCGCCTCGGCGTCGCGACCACCTACAACCGCTTCCTCGACCGCGCGACCTCGCCGACCGACGGCGACCTTCACCGCCTGCGCGAGGATCTGAACGGCCTCTCGGTGTCGTCCGACGTGCTGAGCGGCGCGATGATGATCCGCGACTCGCTCAGCGTGTCCGTGCTGGGCGACGTGCGCGTCCTGCGGCGGCTCGACCTCGCGCTGTCATACGTGGTCATCAACTACTGGCTCTATCCCGTGCCGACCTACCAGAACTGCGTGCCGGTCACGGGCTGCGTGACGCCGATGACCAACGCCGACCCGACGGCCTACCGCGTGAACACCTGGCTGACCGCGTCGCTGACGTACGACGTGAGCGAGGAGCTCGCCCTCACCGCCGGCTACTACAACCTCACCAACCAGCTCGGTCCCGACGGCACCCGCCGCGATCCGCTCTGGAGCCCCGCCGCCCGCTTCTTTCTCACCGCCACCGCCAACCTCGACGCGGTCAAACGCCGCCTGACGGGCGGCGCGCCGAGATGATGATGAGACAGGGCGCTCCCGGCGGCGCGCGGCCCGCCCCGGGCAGCGGCCTGACGACGACGAAGGCGCCCTTCATCGAGGAGGCCCGCTCCTCGAGGCTCGTCTTCATCCACCAGCCCTACGAGCTCTACTCGTCGCAGAACCACACGACGTGGGGGAGGTTGCTCGAAGAGATGGAGGGACGCTGGCGGCGGTACGCGAGCGCGCCGTTCCTCGCGGGCGTCGAGCGGCTGCAGTTCTCTCCGCTGCGCATCCCGCGCCTCGAGGACGTGAACGGCTTCCTCGAACCGCTGACCGGCTTTCGGGCCCACGCCGTCAGCGGCTATCTGCCCTCGTACCTGTTCTTCGACTGCCTGCGCCGGCGTGAGCTCCCGACCACCGTCACGATCCGCGACGCCGCGGCGCTGGATTACTTGCCCGAGCCCGACATCTTCCACGACCTCGCGGGCCATGTGCCGATGCACACCGACGCCGCGTTTGCCCGCGCGCTGGTCAGGCTCGGCGACTGCGCGGCGGCGGCGGCGCGTCGGGCAGCGGCGATCGCGAGCGAGGGCGAACGCCTCCGCCGCTTGACCAGCAACATCCGGGCGCTGGCGCGCTTCTTCTGGTTCAGCATCGAGTTCGGCCTGGTCAGCGAGATCGGGGGCCTCAAGGCCTACGGCAGCGGCTTGCTGTCGTCGCCCGGGGAGATCGAGCACGCGATCGAGGCGCCCGACGTCCAGCGCTTTCCGTTCCAGCTCGAGTGGGTGGTGAACCAGACCTTCGAGATCGATCGCTACCAGCCCATCCTGTTCGCGATCGAGTCGTTCGATCACCTCTACCAGATGGTGCGCGAGCTCGAGGAGTGGCTCCACTTCGGCCGCCTCGACAACGTCGCCGCGGGCGAGCCGACCGTCCGCGAGGAAGATCTCCGCAGCTTCCTGGTTCTTTCCCCTTTCCCCTTGGGAGAGGGCCAGGGCGAGGGACGTCAGGGCGAGGCCCCGTACGCGAAGTAGATCGCCGACGCCATCCAGCTCCCGCCCTCTGCGATCCCCAGGATCTGAAACGAGAAGCTGTGCGTGCCGGGCGCCGCGAGCGCCGGTAGCTGCTCCCAGGCGAACGGCGGCGTCATGCTGCCCGGGCACCAGTTGGCGCGCGGCGACTGCACGCTGGCGATCGCGCCGCACGGGTTCTCGGCGCAGTAGTCGAGCCCGCCGTCGACGGGGCCCGCGTGCGTCACCGTGCACAGCGTCTGGCAGTCCTCGCGGTACGGCTCGATGTTGTCGACCTGCGCGCCGTCGATGAAGATCAGGTGGCGGCGATCGCAGAACTCCTCGGCCGGGCCCACGCACCTCGGCGCCACCGCGCCTTGCCCGTGCCCGCTGGTGCGGTATTCGAGCCGCCCGCCGACGGCGCCGGCCGGCACGTCCCAGGCGACGACGGGCGCCGGATCGGCCGCGCCGACGGTCCCCGCGTAGAGCGGCACGGCCGCGATGACGTCGCGGGGCGCCGGGCCGGGCAGCAGCTCGACGCGCGCGCTGACCGTCCACCCGCCGTTGGATCCGGTGACGGCCCCCGCCGGATCGGCGTAGCTCGGGATGTCGACGCGCAGCGCGTGCTTGCCGGGCAGGGCGTTGGCGAGATCGGTCAGGTCGGCCTCCACGTGCTCGGGGCCGCCGAACGGCGTCACCGCGTGGATCACCTCGAACGGCGTGGGCCCGCCGTCGTCGACGAGCACGTTGAAGTTGCGATCAAAGGCGTCGCAGTCGGCGGGCCAGCTCTGACCGCTCGGGGGCGGATCGGTCGACCACTTGTCGAACGGGAAGCAGGCGCTCTCGAGATCGACGATCAGCGTGGCGGCGGCGAACGGTCCCGCGCCCCAGTCGACGTCGGCGCGCGCGCTGCCGACGTTCGCCCAGCCGGTGCTGCCGGTGCTGCCGATGCCGGCGTGATCGAGCACGGCGATCGTCGTCGGTTGCGGCTCGGCCGGCCGGTCGACGGCGGCGTCGATCGGCGCACTCGCGTCGGGGCCGCCGGCGCCGCCGTCGGGTGGCGCGCCGCCCGCGCGCCCGCAGCCGATCGCGGCCGAGCCGATCCCGCTCGTGAGAAGAACCAGCGCCAGTGAACGAAGGACGTCGCCGTTCAAAACGCGTTCGACATTGGCACGGGCGCGCGGCGCGCTTGTTCGATCTTCCCGAACGACGCCGTTCCGATCTCCCCGAGAGCGGCCGCCGGCGGCGTTGCTAGCGTCGCCCGGTGATCATCGAGAACGAGGGTGTTCGGCGGGCAAGGCAATGGGCGGTCGCGATCGCGCTGCTGGCGATGGCGTCGCTGGCCGCGTGTGCGCGCAGCGAATCGACTCCGGGCGGGCAGGGCGGTGCCGCCGCGACCGGCGCCGGCGGCGTCTCCTCCGGAGGGGCGGGGGCGCCGGCCGGCGCCGGCGGCGCGGTCACC
>DATBHU010000169.1:0-15137 GCA_036557265.1 Polyangia bacterium | reverse complement strand
CGAGCCTGCGGTCTCGTCGGACGGGCACCGCTGGCTGACCAACACGTACACGACCGAGTTCGAGGAGACGCACTGGCCGGCCTCGTACGGCGGCCGCCGCAACGACTCGGGCGACGATCCCGAGGTGATCGCGAACTGGCCCGGCCGCATCGGCTTCACCGACGCGAACGCCTCGCCCGAGCCGCACGACTACAACCAGCACGGCGGCATCTACGCCCACCTGCTGCGGGGGGGCCGCGACTTCGTGAACTTCGGCAACGGCTACGAGTTCGCGCTCCTCGACGAGGACAACGCGACCGAGCCGACCGGCGTCCGCGAGCACGCCAACGTGCCGATGGAGAAGATCGTCCGCGACCGCACCGATCACCTGTACCCCGAGTTCAACACGCACATCCCGGACGCGCCGCTGCCGGAGACGCCCGATCGCTACAACCGGTTCGGGCGCTTCAAGCAGGTGTTCGAGGCGACCTACGTCGACCGCGCGCGCGGTGTCTGCAAGCTGCCGAGCTACGTCGACCTCTATTACCCGAACGACCACGGGGGCGGGGCGAACGACATCCACCCGAACGGTCCGGCCTGGGACTTCACGCGCTTCGTGCAGGACAACGACGCCGCGCTCGGGCTGACCGTCGAGCTGATCTCGAAGTCACCGTGCTGGAAGGACACCGTCATCTTCGTGGTCGAGGACGACACCCAGAACGGGCTCGACCACGTCGACGGCTACCGGTCGATCTTCCTGGCCATCTCGCCGTGGGTGAAGCGGGAGAACGTCGCCAAGAACCACCTCAGCCTGGCGTCCGTCTTCAAGACCGTCGATCTCATCCTCGGCCTTCCGCCGCTCAACCAGTACGACGCGGCGGCGACGGACCTGCGCGACATCTTCACGTCGCGGCCCGACTTCAGCGCTTACGACTTCCAGCAGCCGATGTACGTCGCCAGGGCGAAGCGAAGCTGGAAGAAGCTGACCCACGGCATCGACTTCTCGACGCCGGATGGTGACGAGGTGCGGCTGCGCCTGGCGATCGAGCGCTCCGAAGGCCTGCCGCGCGTGCACCACGCTGTCCCGCGCGCGCGTCACGGCCAGGCGCACGTCGTGCGCTAGCCCGAGCGCTAGCAGGTCCGCTGCAGGAATCCCGAGGGGCCGCCAGAAAGAGCGGCCCTGGTCCGCGTCACGTCTCCCTCTCCCGCTTGCGGGAGAGGGGCGGGGTCAGGGTCCGCGCGGGGACCGCTACGCCTTGGCGACGAGGCCCGAGCGGATGCAGCGCGTGCAGACGCGGATGTGGCGGTGAGCGCCGCTCGCAAGCTTGGCGTGCACACGGCGCAGGTTGGGGCGCTGTATGCTCTTGGTCTTGATGTTCGAGTGGCTGACGTTGTTGGCCACTCGGCGCTGCTTGCCGCAGACTTCGCAGTGCGCTGCCATTTCAAATCCCTCCGGAAGGCGGGTACCTTTAGCACTGGCTGATGCAGATCGCAAGCGAGCGCGCCGCCGGACGCGCAAGGTCGACGGCGGGCCTCGTCTTGCTGCTCGCGCTGTTCTCGACCGACCCCGGGTGCCGGTGCCAGCGGCCCCGCCAGACGGCAGCCCCTGACGCGGGCGCCCGGCCGGCGCCGACGGCGTGGCTGAGAGGCGAGGTGTTCGACCGCCGCCACCACCCCGTCCCGGCGGCGCGCGTGCTGGCGGTGCCCGCGGCGGGCGACGGCGGCACCCCCGCGACCAGCGCCCCGCTCGAGACCGCCAGCGATCTCGACGGCCACTTCCGCTTCGAGAAGATCCCGCCCGGCCCGTATCGCCTCCTGGTCGAGGCGGCCGGCTTTCCGACGGCTGAAGTCGCGGCCGTCACCGCGCCCATCGCCGACGTCTCTGTCGGCGTCGACGGGGAAGGGCGGACGATCGTCGGCCTGGTCCGCGCGGCCGGAGCGCCCGTCGCCGGCGCGCGCGTGCTGCTGGCTCCCGACGGCGGCGGGCCGCTGCGGGAGACCGCCACGCGCGAGGGGGGCCGGTTCGCGTTCGGCGGCCTGGGCGAGGGGCTCTACGCCCTCCGCGCCGTCGGCACCGGCCTCGCCTCCGCACCCCGGCGGGAGGCCGAGGCGCACGAGCAGCCGTCCGACGTGCCGCTGGTCCTCGAGCTGTCCGCGGCGCGCGCCGTCAGCGGGCGCGTCATCGACGACGCGGGCGCGCCGCTCACCGGCGTCCCCGTCCGCATCGAGCTCGATTCCGGCGCGCCCGGCGAGGATCCGCTGCCGACGCTGATGGCGTCCGACGGCGCGGGCAGCTTCACGGCGCAGCTCTACCCGGGCAGCTACCGGCTGTCGGCGTCGCGGGCCGGCTACCTCTTGCGGCGGGCGCCCCATGTCGACGTCAACGCCGGCGCCAAGGCCGCGCCGGCCCCGTCCGTCCTCGAGCTGGTGCGCGGCGCGCGTCTGTACGGCCGGGTGATCGATCCGCGCGGCGGCGCCGCCGCCGGCGCCCGGGTGCGCTGCGTGGCCAGCGCGGTCGAGGACCTGACCGTCCAGACCGGACCGCTGCCGCTCGCCGCCGAGGCGGCCGCGCTGCCGTCGGGCGCCGGCCGCGCGCTCGGCACCACGCGCGCGACGGTCGCGGACCGGGACGGCCGGTTCACCGTCGACGATCTGATCCCGGGGCGGTACCGCATCGAGGTGGCCCACGCGGGCGCCGAACCGCTGCGCAGCGACGAGCTGGTGGTGGCGCCCGGCGAACGCCGGGACGTCGGCAAGCTGGCCCTGCAGCCGGGATTCCCGGTCACCGGGCGCGTCGTCGACGACAGCGGCAGCCCGATCGACGGCGCGCGCGTGGTGGTCGCCGGGGGCGGCGCCTCGGCGGCCTCGGCGGGCCTGTTCACGCTGTCCGACGCGGGCGGCCACTTCGCGCTGGCGCTGCCGGCGGGCGCGTACCGGCTGGCCGCCAGCGCCTCCGGGCGCGGCGCCACCCAGGTGGCGGTCAACGTCACGGCCGGGGCGTCACCGCCGCCGCTGGAGATCAAGCTGGTGCGCGCCGAGGCGACCCTGGAAGGGCTGATCCGCGACGACGGCGGCCGGCCGCTGGCGCGCGCGCGCCTGGCGGTCTGGCCCGCGAGCGCGTTCGACGAGACGGCCGGCGCGGCGCCGGGTGGATCGCCGATCGGCAGCGGCGTCGCCGACGTCGGCGGTCACTTCACGATCGCGCAGCTGCCCGCGGGGGACGTGCGCCTCGAGGTGCAGCACCCCGACTACCCGCGCAGCGTCCAGCTGGTGACGCCCGGGAAGTTCGCGAACCTGACCGTGCCGTTCCCGGGCGGGATCACGGGCGAGGTCAAGGCCAAGTCGAGCGGCGCGGCGATCGCGCGCGGCCGCCTGGAGGCTGTCGGTCCGGGCGGCGCCAAGGCGACGGCGGACGTGCGCCGCGACGGCACCTTCAAGCTGCTGCGCCTGGTCCCCGGCCACTGGCGCCTCACCGTCGTGGCGACCGGCTATCGCAACGCCGAGCAGGAGCTGGACGTCCCGCCGAGCTCCGCGCTGGGCGAGGCGTCTATCCGCGACCTGCGCGTCGAGCTCGACGCCACGTGAGCGCGACGCCCAGCAGACCGAGGAAGCCCACCAGCGCCGCGCCCGGCGCCGTCCCCGCGGCGCTGCAGCCGCAGCCGTCGGCGGGCGTCTGCCCGGCGCAGTCGTGGGGATCGCCCGCCGCCGCATAGATCGAGCAGACCGCGCGGATGTCGTCGGGCGACAGCGTGCGCTTGCTGATCTCGGCGTTCGACGCGATGGTCGCGAACATGACGGTCTGGGCGACGTCGGCCGGGGCGGCGTCGCACAGCGGCACCCCGTTGCCCATGTCGTCGATCGGCTGATCGAAGTCGGAGAACGGCGCCCAGCAGGTGTGCCCGAGGCCCTGCAGGTGGCCGAGCTCGTGCGTGACCGCGTTCTGGAGGTCGTAGGCGGCGTCGTTGTCGGGCGGGACGAAGCCGGGATCGCGGTTCGTCCAGGTCATGCCGTTCATCGCGTTGATCTGGACGTCGGCGTCGACGATGTGTCCGTCGGCGCGCGCGAACACCGAGGTGAGCGCGACGATCCCGCTCGACAGCGCGAACGGCGAGTTCTCCGGCGGCTGCAGCGTGTCGCTGAAGAAGATCACCGTGTTGTGCCCGTCGTAGGCGGGCAGGGGAGGCTTGGCGCCGTCGGCGGACATGGACGTCACGATCTCGAGGAACGGATGCGACACGCCGTCGGGGCAGGTCACCTCGGTCGGGCTCCAGGTGTGGGCCGCCGCGCCGATCGCGCTGGCGACCTGATCCCGTGTCATGTCCGAGAAGCCGTAGGTGTAGATCGTCAGCGGGATGCAGCTGACCTGCCAGTACTCTGCGATGCCGCCGTCGGTCTGCTTGCGCACGTACGCGCCCGCTCTCCCACCCACCAGGGTCAACACCGCGGCCGTCAGCAAGCAGAGGCGCGCGATGCTCGGTGGGCGGGCCATCACTTCAGGGTACGCCGGCGCCGCCGCGCGCGCACGGCGAACAGCAGGGCACCGCCCAGTCCCGTCACGGCCAGGGCCGCGCCCGGCGCGCGCGCGCCGCCCGCCGCGCACGAACAGCCTTCGAGCGACGAGTTCGTCGTCACCGGGGCGCACACCATCGGATCCATCGCGGCCGGGTAGATATCGCACACCGCCTGCTGATCGTCGGGCGCCAGCGTCCGCTTGTCAACGTCGCCCGGGTTCGCCGACGGGAACATCGTCGTCGCCAGCACGTCGGGCGACGCGTCGGCGCAGTCGGGCGTCGGATTGCCGTTGTTGTCGATCAGCGGCGGTGGCTGCAGGTAGCAGGTGTGGTCGAGCCCGATCACGTGACCCATCTCGTGCGTCAGCGCGTTCTGGAGATCGTGGATTGTCATCCCCGGGCCGCGCAGCTCCGGGTGGACGACCAGGTCGGCCCACCGGAAATGAAAGGCGTTCACCTCCAGGTCGGCGTCGCGGATGGTGCCGCTCGAGGTGCTGGCGGAGACCGACGTGAGCGCGAGGGCGGCCGGATCATAGGAGACCGCCGGGTCGCAGTCGCCGCCCGGGTTCTGCTTGCACCAGCTGGAGGCGCGGAAGATGACGTTGTTGTGGCCGTCGTTGACCGCCCGGGGCGTGTCGCCCGTCGAGCTGGTGATGTCGATGTGCAGGTAGGTGCAGGCGTCGCTGACGTTGCTCCACGTCGCGGCGGCGGCGGTGACGTTCGACAGGATCTCGTCGATCGACATCATCGCCGTCAGATCGTTGGGGTAGGCCGTCATCGGCACGCAGCTCTGAGGCCACTTGAACGGCTTGCCGCCCGCGGACATGTAGCGGACGTAGGCGGCGGCCGGACGTGCGCCTGCCGTCAGCGCCAGCGCCGCCGCGAGGACGGCGCCGCCCAGGGTCGCGCGCCGCCTCACCGCGTCCCGCCGGCCGGTGTTCCAGGCTTCGCCCCCGGCTTGCTGCCGGTGCTGGCGGCCAGATTGCGCACGTCGGCCCGCAGCTCGTCGAGCGGCCGCGCGCGCATCTCGAACACCGGCGCGGTCGCGCTGGACGGCGTCGTCTTGATGAAGGTCGCGCCGGCGCGGTCGGGCGCGTGCACGAACAGCCGGCCCGTGCCGGCGTCGCGCTGCACGCGCCGCTTGCCCTGCGCCATGCCGACCACGCTCGCGTGATCGGCGCGCCCGGTCAGGAACACCACCGCGCGCTCACCCGGAGCGAAGTGCGTCATCCCGTGGACCGTCTGGGTCATGTCGCCGACGGTTCCGCCCAGCTGAACGACGGTCAGGTGTGACCCGGGCGCCGCGCCCCCCTTCCAGCTCTCGACCACGACCATGTCGATGGTCGACAGGATCTGCTCGTGGCGGGCGTCCCAATCCGACTTGACCGAGGTGACGTCGACGACCGCGACGTTGTCGGCGCGCGACACCATCGTCGGGAGGTCCAGCGCCAGGACCAGCGACGCACTCACGGGAGCGGCCGCCGCCACGAGGCAGAGCGGCACGGCGACAGCGACGGCGACAAGCGAAGCACGCATGTCGATAATGATACGGCCGAATCCGTGCTTTGTTGAGGGCGTCAGCCTGACGTCTTCGTGTCAGGCGTCACGAGACGGTTCCACGCCGTCACGACGACGTAGCTGGCGGCGCCGTCGTCGCTCCCGGCGGCGGGCCGGCGCCCGGGCGCGCGGGCGGCGTCGGCCGGACGTGATACGTCCCGCCCGTACCCGGCAGCGGGGGACCGGCCTGGGCCTTCTCGCGCGCCAATTCCATGAACCGGTACTGGCTGCGCACGTTCGCCTCCGAGCCGCCCCCGTCCGGGGCGGCGGCGGGGTGCTTGCGCGCGTAGCGTCCGTCGGACTGGAGCTGTCGCGCCTTGACGTTGTCCTTGAGGGCGATCCCGAGGATCTCGTCGATCACGCGATCGCGCAGCCCGTCGTCCTCGATCGGGAACATCACCTCGATGCGCCGCTGGAAGTTGCGCGGCATCCAGTCCGCCGACGACAGGTAGACCTCGCGCTTGCCGCCGTTGCCGAAGTGGAAGATGCGCGCGTGCTCCAGGAAGCGATCGACGATGCTGATGACGCGGATGTTGTCGCTGGTGCCGGGCACGCCGGGGCGCAGGCAGCAGATCCCGCGCACGATGAGGTCGATCGACACCCCCGCCTGCGACGCCCGGTAGAGCGCCTTGATCACCGGCGCGTCGACGAGCGCGTTCATCTTCGCGATGATGCGCCCGCGCGAGCCCAGCGCCGCCTCGCGTTCGATGAGGGCGATGATGCGCTCCTGCAGGCCGTGGGGCGCGATCGCGAACCGCTTCCACGACGGCGGCGACGAGTAGCCGGTCAGCAGGTTGAACAGCGCGCCCGCGTCGTCGGCGTAGGCCTCGCGCGCCGTGAAGTAGGAGAGATCGCCGTAGATGCGCGCGGTCGACGGGTTGTAGTTGCCCGTCGACAGGTGGACGTAGCGTTTGATGCGGTTGCCCTCGCGGCGCACGACCAGCGCCACCTTGCAGTGGGTCTTGAGGCCGATGAGGCCGTAGACGACGTGCACGCCCGAATCCTCCAGGGTGCGCGCCCACTGGATGTTCGGCGCCTCGTCGAAGCGCGCCTTCAGCTCGACGACCGCCGTCACCTGCTTGCCGTTCTCGGCGGCGCGGATCAGCGAGCGGACGATGGGCGAATCCGCGCTGGTGCGGTAGAGCGTCTGCTTGATCGCCAGCACGTTCGGATCGTCGGCCGCCTCTGAAATGAACTCGACTACATCTTCGAATGACTCGTAGGGGTGCTGCAGCAGGATGTCGCGCTGGGCGATGACGCCGAAGATGTCCTCGTACTCCTGCAGGGGCGGCACGATCTGCGGCGAGAACGGCTCGTCGCGGTAGGGGCGCATGTCCTCCCGGTTCCCGAGCGGCGCCAGGTCGGCCAGGTGCAGCGGGCCGTCGAACAGGTAGACGTCGTCGGTCTCGAGCCGCAGCGCCGAGCGGAGGAAGACCACCACCTCGATCGGCGTGTCGTGGGCGATCTCCAGGCGGACCGCGCTGCCGCGCTCGCGCCGCCGCAGCTCCTTCTGGATCGTCTTCAGGAGGTCGTCGGCCTCATCCTCGTCGATCGACAGATCGAAGTTGCGCGTCACCCGGAAGGCGCTACAGCCGAGCACGCGGAAGCCGGGGAACAGGTCTCCGGCGTGCATCGTGATCAGATCCTCCAGCAGCATGTACGCGAAGCGCGTCGTCGCCGGCGGCGTGCCCCCGTTGGCGTCGGCCGCCGGCGTCCCCGCGGGCGGCGGCAGCGGCACCTCGGTGATGCGCGGCAGCACGGACGGCACCTGGACGACGGCCACCATCGTCTCGCGGCGCGCGACCTTCTCCTTCTCGCGGTGCATGAAGACCGCCAGGTTGAGGCTGCGGTTGCGCAGCATCGGGAACGGGTGGCCGGGATCGACCGCCAGCGGCGTCAGCACCGGCCAGACCTCGCGCGCGAAGAAGGCCGACAGGTGCGCGCGCTGCTCGGGCGTCAGATCGGCGGCGGTGACGCGCCGGATGCCCGCGTGGGTCAGGCCGGGCTCGATGTCGTTGCGCCAGGCGCCGTACAGGTCGGCGACCATCGCGTGGGCGCGGGCGCTGATGGCGGCGAGCTGCTCGGCCGGCGTCAGCCCGTCCGGCGGCGTCTCGGCCACGTTGCCCGACAGCTGCTGCTTCAGGCCCGCCACGCGCACCATGAAGAACTCGTCGAGGTTCGAGGCGACGATGGAGCAGAACTTCAGCCGTTCCACGAGCGGAACGGTCGGGTCGCGCGCCTCCTCCAGCACGCGTTCGTTGAAGCCGAGCCACGACAGCTCCCGGTTGATGAACAGCTTCGCGGCCGCCGGGTCGTTGACCACCGGCGGCTTGCCGACCACGGGCTTTCGAGCGCGGCGCGCCACGGGCGGGGAGTCTAGCGCAACCGGCGTTACGGGGGCGTATCAGTGGGCGTCGGAGAGGAATCCGGCGCGGCGCTCCGGACCCTGGAACCCGACCTGCACCGCCCGGCGATCGCGCCGGTGGCCGTGGGCGCGCAGGCGAGCGCCCTTCAGGATCTCCTCGACCAGATCCTCGAACGACAGCCCGGCCCCGTGGGCGATCTTGGGGAGCAAGCTGGTCGGGGTCATCCCCGGCAGCGTGTTGACCTCCAGGATCACCTCGTTGCCGCGCTCGCTGACGACCAGATCGACGCGCGTCGCGCCGTCGCAACCGAGCGCCTCGTGCGCGAGCGTCGCCAGCCGCAGCACCGAGCGGTAGCGCTCGGGCGACAGCCGCGCCGGCAGGTGGTAGTCGGTGCGCCCGCCCGCGTACTTGTTGTGGAAGTCGTAGAAGCCGCGCTTGGGGACGATCTCGACGGCGCCGACCGGCTTGCCGTCCAGCACCGCCACCGAGATCTCCTTGCCGTCGACGAAGCGTTCGACCAGGACGTCGTCGTCGAAGCGCAGGGCGTCCTCGACCGCCAGCTCCAGCTCCAGCTCGTCGCGGGCGACCCGGGTCCCGAACGACGAGCCCTCGCCGCACGGCTTGACGACCACCGGGAACCCGAAGGCGCCGTGCAGCTCCAGCAGGTCCTCACCGCCGTCCGCCTCGACCAGATAGCCGGGCGCGGTCGGAAGGTTGTTGAGGCGGAAGACCTCCTTCGCCTTGGCCTTGTTCATCGCCAGCGCCGACGCGAGCACGCCCGACCCGGTGTACGGGATCCCGAGCAGCTCCAGCATCCCCTGGATGCAGCCGTCCTCGCCGTACCGCCCATGCAGCGCCAGGAAGGCGACGTCGATGCGCGCCTGGCGCAGCACCAGATCGACGTCCCGGTCGACGAACAGCGGCCAGGCGTCGTGGCCGCGATCCGTCAGGGCGGTCAGGATCGCCTCGCCCGTGCGGAGTGAAACGTCGCGCTCGGCGGAGAGGCCGCCCATCAGGACACCGATCTTGCGCTGACCCGTCATCTCTCCACGGGTAACCTCGCCCGACGGACCCGTCAAAAAAACTGATCTCGTCCGCGGCGGCCTCGGCGCGGGTTCGTGGTGCAGCTTCGTTCGCCGACGGTCGGAAGAGACACCCGCGCCCCAATCTGTGGTAAAGACGGGCGCCATGACTTTTCTGGAGGCGGCCCTCGAGATCCTTCGGCACGAAGGTCGGCCGCTACATTACAAGGAGCTGACCGAGCGCGCGCTCGGCAAGAAGCTGCTGACGTTCGTCGGGCGCACGCCGGAAGTGACGATGCAGACGCAGCTGACCGCGGCGGTCAAGAAGGCGCCCGGCAATCCATTCGTCCGCGTCAAACCCGGGATCTTCGGCCTGCTCCGGTACCCGGAGGTGACCGCGGAGGAGCGTGCCGCGTACGCCAAGGCGGACGCGCCTGCCGGCAACGGCGCGGCGACGGACGACGGCGCGCGCCGGGGCGGGCGCGACGGACGCGACGGACGCGAGCGCCGGGACGGCGACGGCGGCGGACGCGACGATTCGCGCCGGCGCGGACGCAGGCGCCGCGGGCGTGGACGCGGCGGCAGCGACGAGGCGGCGCCCGAGCGACGTCCGGCGCCGCTGGCGGCGAGCGCCGGCGGCGGCGGCATGGCCGCCGGGGGGACCGAAGAGATCGAGGCCGAAGCGGACGAGCCGATGCACGCCGGGCTTTCGCCCGAGGCACGCGCCGCCGCGCTGGCCGAAACGGGCGTCCTCGAAGGAGACGACGAGACGGCCGGCGATGTGGATGACGACGAGGAGGACGGAACGTCCATGGAAGACGACGAGATCTCGGCTGCCGGCGACGCTGCGGACGCTGGCGACGAAGTCGACGGTGACGACGAGGGCGAGGACGAGGAATCGGCTGCCGGCGACGAAACCGGCGCAGGCGCCGAGGGCGCCGAGGGTGGAGCACCCGGCGCGCCGGGCGAAGAGGCGCGCGGCCCGGGCGGCGAGCTCGCGGGCGGGCGGCGCCGGCGGCGCCGGCGGCGGCGCGGGCGGGGCGGCGAGGGCGGCGGCGCGTTCGGCGAGGGCCCGCGTCCATCGACGCCGGGCGCCGAGGGATCGTCGGGGTCGGCAGGACCGGAAGGCATGACGGCGCGGCCGTCCGAGCGGTTTGGCGAGCCGGGCGCGAGCGGCGAGACGGCCGCCCCGGCGGAGCCGGGCGCGGCGCCGGCCGGCCCCGGTCCAGGCCCAGGTGAGGAAGGTCAGGGCGCGGCCCCGGGTTCAGCCGGATCCGGCGAGGGGCAGGGACCGCGGCGGATCATGACCCCGGTGGATGCGGCGCTGGAGATCCTGCGCGGGCAGGCGCCGGGCCGCGGCGTGCACGTCCGCCAGATCGCCGACGGGGCCACCCGGCGGCGCCTGGTGCACGGCGAGCCCAACGAGGCGTGGCGCGTGATGCGCACCGCCCTGGCCGCCGAGCCGCGAGAGCGGCTGCGCGCCGGACTTCGCCCGCGCGTGCGCTCGGCCGGAGCCGGGCTCTACGCGCTGGCGCGGCGTCCTCCCGACGCCGAGCTGGAACGGGCCGAGCAGGTGTTCGGCGAGGCGCGCCGCGCGCTGCGCGAGCGAACGCTCGCCGCGCTGGAACGGCGCATCGCCGAGCTTCCGGCGCCGGCGTTCGAGGCGCTCGCCCGCGTGCTCCTGCAGCGGGAGGGCTTCGGTCCGGCGACGTTCGTGAAGCGGGTCGACGGCACCATCTACGTCGAGGCGCTGCGCGGGCGCGGCGCGCGGTCGTCGCGCTGCCTGGTCGCCCTCAAGTTCGGCTCCGGCTCGGCGGGCCGGCGCGCCATCGGCGAGCTGCGCGAGGGGATCCGCGCGCGCGGACAGGACGAAGGCCTGCTGATGCTGGCGGGCCGGCTGGGCGACGACGCCATCGGCGAATGGAAGCGCGCGACCGACGGCAGCGGCCGGCCCGACGGCAAGGCGACCCCGCCCATCGAGATCGCGGACGGCGCGGCGATGGCCGAGACCTGCATCCGTCACGGCGTCGGCGTCGTCAACACGATGGTCAGCGTGGACTTCGTCGACGCCGACTTCTTCGCCGACATCGCCGAGGGCTGACCGCCCGCGCGGACGGGATGACACCCGCGGGATGACACCCGATAGTCAGGCGGTCTGGCGCTGGCTCGGGCGGGTCCCGTTCGCGGAGGCCGCCCGCGAACAGGAGCGCCTGCGCGGCGAGTTGCTGCGCGGCGCCGCGCCCGAGATCCTGCTGCTGTGCGAGCACGATCCGGTGGTGACGCTCGGCCGGTCGGCGCAGCCCGGACACGTCCTGGCCACGCCCGCCGAGCTCGCCCGCCGCGGCGTCACGCTCGTGGCGGCGTCGCGCGGCGGCGACGTCACCTACCACGGCCCCGGCCAGCTGGTCGGATACCCGATCGTCCGACTGCGCGGCGGCGTCATCGGCCACGTGACGGCGATGGCGCGCGCTGTCACGTCCGTGCTCGCCGAGCTGGGCATCGACGCGCGCTGGCGCCGCGACGCGCCCGGCGTCTGGATCGGAGATTCGAAGATCTGCGCCTTCGGCGTACACATACACAGGCGCGTGGCGATCCATGGCTTTGCCCTGAACGTCGCGGCCTCCCTGGGCCGGGCCGGCGACGGCTTCGATCTGATCGTCCCCTGCGGCCTGCGCGGCGCGCGGACGACGTCGATCGGCGCGGAGCTGGGCGCCGGGCGGACGGCGCCGCCGCTGCACGTGCTGGCGTCGCGCGTGGCGGGCGCGCTGGGACGCGAGCTCGGCGTCAATTTCGTTCCAGAGATCGCGTCACCCGCGGTCAACGGGATCTCGGCCGTTGAAATGTCGGGACGGATCACTAGAATGATACAGGCGTCGTGAAGACCGCCGACAAGCCGCGTGTCCTAGTCGTTCACAACCGCGACTTCGAGCACAGCCAGCAGGATCCCGAGAACGGATCGCGCGCTGACATCCGGGGCACCACGGAGGATGTGGTCGCGGCGCTGACGCGCACCGGGCTGACCGCCGACGCGCTGGGGATCGACGGCGAGGTCGCCGGCGCCATGACCGCCATCGCGGCGTTCGCGCCGGACGTCGTGTTCAATCTGTGCGAGTCGCTGTCGGGAGATGCCCGATTCGAGCCGCTGCTGCCGCTGCTGCTCGAGCACGCCGGGATCTCCTACACCGGCTCGCCGCCGCTGACGCTGGGCGTGGCGCTGCACAAGCAGAAGGCCAAGGCCGCGCTGCGGGACGCCGGCGTGCCGACGCCCGACGCGGTCTGCCTGTCGACGCCGGACATCGCCGCGGTCGCGCTTCCGTTCCCGCTGATCGTCAAGCCGTCGCGGGAGGACGCGTCGATCGGGATCAGCGCGCAGTCGGTGGTCCACGATCGCGCGGAGCTGGGCCGCCAGGTGGCCGCCGTGATCGCGCGCTACCGCCAGCCGGCGCTGGTCGAGCGCTTCATCGAAGGGCGCGAGATCTACGTGTCGATGCTGGGACGCGAGGACGGGGACATCGACCTGCTGCCGCTGCACGAGATCGATTTCTCCGAGATGCCGGCCGGCCAGCCGCGCATCGTCTCGTACGCCGCGAAGTGGGAGGAGACCTCGGCCGAGTACCGCGGCACCAAGCCGGTGGTCTGCGCCGGGCTGCCGGAGGCCGTCGTCGCCCGCATCGGGTCGGTGGCGCGCGCGGCGTTCGCCGCCATGGAGCTGCGCGACTACGGCCGCCTCGACGTCCGCCTCGCCGGCGACGGCACCCCTTACGTCATCGATATCAACCCCAACTGCGATCTGTCGGAAGCCTCCGGCGGATTTGCCCGCGCCGGACGCGCCGCCGGTCTCGGTTACGATGAGGTGATCCGGCGCATCGTGGACCTCGCTCTCCAGAGACGCACCCATGCGGATACGATCCCCATTGCCGTCCGATCGCGCACAGCTCATCGACATCCTCTCGCAGGGAGCGGGATTCCGCTCCGCCGAGATCGCGTGCGCGATCGAGCTGCTCGACGCGGCGCTGGCCCCGGCTGACGACCAGCAGTCGGACGGCGAGGGTTACGAGGCGCGCGTCGCGGTCAGCGACGACGCCGGCGCGGGCGAGCGCGTCCTCGGCTACGCCTGCTTCGGCGCGACGCCGATGACGGACGGGACGGTCGACCTGTACTGGCTGGTCATGGCGCGGGACGTGCGCGGGCAGGGGCTGGGTGGGGCGCTCTACGCCGGTCTCGAGGCCGAGCTCAAGCAGCGCGGCGTCCGCATCATCCGCGTCGAGACGTCGAGCCTCGAGGGGCAGGGCGGCGCGCGCCGCTTCTACGAGAAGACCGGGTTCAGGCTGGCGGGCGCGATCCCGGATTTTTATCGACAAGGAGACGACCTGCTGGTGTTCGCCAAGGTGCTGTGATGCACCGGGCCTGTCGGCTGGTGGCCGCGGTGGCGCTGACCGGAGCGCTCGCGCTGCCGGCCTGCAGGCGACACGGCGGGCGGCCGGCGGCGGCGCCGCCGCGACCGGCGCTCGGTCCGATCGCGATCGAGAACCTGTCGCCGCCGGCGGACCGCGCGCGGGTGGACGAGGCGGCGATCGGGAGCGACCTGCGGCGGCAGCTGGCCGCCTCGGGGCTGTTCGGCGCGGCGGGCGGCGACGCGGGGACGGCGCCGGCGGCGCGCCCGCGCGTCGTGCTGGCGGCGGAGTGCGTGGAGGTCGGCGCGAAGGGCGAGGCGCGCGCGCAGGTGCGGATCCGGGTCGACACGCGGCCGTCGGACGCGCCCGGCGCGGTCGAGTTCGACGTCGAAGGACAGGGCGCGGAGCCGTACGCCGTGCCGCCCGCGAAGGGCAAGGAGCCTGCGCCGGCCGGTACCGGGCGCGGGTGCGCGCTGACCGGACTGGTCGCGCGCGTCGCGCGCGATCTCGTCGAGGGCGTCGCCACGCGCCATCGCCTGCAGGAGGGATCGCCGAGCGCCCTTCATGCCGCGCTGGTGGGTGATGCAGGCGAGCTGCGCGAGGAGGCGATCCGCATCATCGGCGAGCGGCAGCTGCGCGACGAGGTCCCGACCCTGCTCAAGTTGCTCGACGATCAGGACGAGACCGTGCGCGACGCGGCGCTGGGCGCGCTGATCGCGATGCGCGAGCGGCGCGCGGTGCACGAGCTGACGCAGTCGCGCTCGCTGCGCGATCGGCGCGAGATGCGCAAGATCATCGAGGCGATCTCCATCCTGGGCGGCCAGGAAGCGGACGAATACCTGAGCTTCGTGGCCGCGACGCACGACGACGACGAGATCCGGGCCGAAGCCGCCGCCGCCCGCGCGCGCCTTCAGCGCCGCGAAGCCGAAGCCGGCACGACCGCCGCCAAGTAGCGTCTTTCACCTCTTCCGCAGGGAGAGGTCGAGGGCCGAAGGCCCGAGGGTGAGGGGGATTTCTGCCCGGACGCCGTCCCTCGCCCCGGCCCTCTCTCTGCCAACATTGATGAGGTTGCTTTATTTTTCTTGTGATTGCAGTAACATTGAGATGTGACTGCTGCCAATATAGTTGGCGAACCGGCGTTGCCCGCGCGCTATGCGCTGGGCGAGCGGCTGGGGCAGGGGGCGAGCGGGGAGACCTTCGCCGCCGTCGATACAACGGATGGCGGGGCCTGCGTGGCCAAGATCTTCGCGAGCGGCGCGGCGGCGCGCGGGGCGGCGCTGCGCGAGCTCGAGGGGCTGCAGGCGCTCG
>DATBHU010000168.1:0-51350 GCA_036557265.1 Polyangia bacterium | reverse complement strand
CCCCGCCGGGACGCCCCTGCCCGCCCCCACGCTCTGAAATCGCCCGTCGCCCGTCGCCTGTTTCTGCCGCGATCAAAGCAGGTGCTGCGCCTTGATCTGTAGATAGCGGTTGATCAGCGCGGGCGTCGTCTGCCGCGGCGGCACGTGCAGCACCAGCGCCCCTCCGGTCTTCAGATCCCGCACCAGGCGCTCGCGCCACAGGATCGTCTCGGCGGCGGCGCCGGCGACGAACAGCTCGCCCTCGGGCGCGGTGGCGAGGCCCCCGGGCGGCTCCGCCAGCCGGTCCAGGTCGGTGTCGCGAAACAAGACGCAGACCGGCAGGTGGCGCGGGCGCAGGCTGCGCACCTGCCGCAGCACCGCCTGGGCGGAGACGTCGTCGATCACCTGCGTGAACAGCACCACAAGCGCCCGCTTGCGCAGGCGCTTGGTCAGCTCGGTGAACGCGCCCTCGAAGTCGGTCTCCACCATGTTCGCGTGCACGTCGTACATCGCGTGCGCGACGCGCTGGGCGGCGCGGCGCCCCCCGGCCGGCGGCAGGTACGTCCGCACGCGCGAATCGAACGCCATCAGGCCCAGCTGGTCGCCGCCGCGCGCCGCGACGTGGGCCAGCATCAGCACCGCGTTGAGCGCGTGGTCCATCTGGGCCAGGCCGTCGCTCTCGGCGGTCATCAGCCGCCCGCAATCCAGCAGGCAGACGACGGTCTGGTTGCGCTCTTGCTGGTACTCGCGGACGATCAGGCGGCCGCGGCGCGCGGTCGCCTTCCAGTCGATGTTGCGGTACTCGTCGTCGCGCCCGTACTCGCGCAGCCGTTCGAACTCGTTCTCGCCGCCGCGCAGCCGCACCGCGCGCACCAGCAGGTTCTCGCGGCTCTGGCGGGCCAGCAGCTCGTAGGCGCGCACGGCGGTCACGTCGGGATAGACCTTCAGCGTGTGGCGGGCGGGCAGACGGAGCTGGCGCTGCCAGAGCCCGAGCGGCGACGGATAGCGGACGTGGTGGTCGCCCAGCTCGATCGCGCCGCGCCGCGACGGGCTGAGGCGATAGGTGACGGTGGCGCGGCCGCGCGCCGCCAGCGTCGCGCGCGCGGGCAGGTCGGCCACCCCCACCTCGGGCGGACGATCGTCGGTGACGGTCACCTCCAGCGGCCGGCGCGCCGTCGAGCGCAGCTGCAGCCGGACGGCGTTCGCCCGCCCCACCGACAGCACGGCGGGCGGCTCGCGCGCCACGACGACCGAGCGCCCGCTGGCCAGCGCCGCGTCCAGCAGGGCGAGCAGCACGAGGCCCCCGTCCGCCGCCAGCATCGGCACCAGCAGGGTGGTGTCGAACGCCATCGCGATCCCGAGCGCGAGCGGCGCCAGCGCGAGCAGCACGAGGCGGGGCGTCGGGATGAGCGGCATGCGGTGTGGTCGGCGGGCGCGCTCAGGCGGCGATGGTGGCGGGGACGCGGACCTCGCGCAGGATCTCGGCGACGCAGTCGTCGGCCGAGACGCCTTCGATCTCGGCGTCGGGCTGCAGGCCGACGCGGTGGCGGATCGTCGCCGGCGCCAGCGCCTTGACGTCGTCGGGGATGACGAAGTCGCGCCCCGCGCTGACGGCGCGCGCCTGCGCCCCGGCCAGCAGCGCGATCGACGCGCGCGGCGAGGCGCCGAAGTAGAGCGAGCGGTGGCTGCGCGTCCGCCCGACGATGTCGGCGATGTACTCCAGCAGGCTGTCGTCGACGCGCACGCCGCGGATCGCCTGCTGCATGGCCACCAGCTCCTCGGGCGTGGTGACGCGATTGAGGCCCATGCGGTCCAGCGCGGCGGCGTCGAACCCGGCCAGGTGGCTGGCCAGGATCGCCTTCTCGACGCCGGTGCTGGGGGGACGGACGTCCAGCTTGAACAGGAAGCGGTCCAGCTGCGCCTCCGGCAGCGGGTAGGTCCCCTGTGATTCGATCGGGTTCTGGGTGGCGATGACCACGAACGGATCGGGCAGCGGCCGCGTCGTCCCGTCGACGGTCACGCTGCGCTCCTGCATCGCCTCCAGCAAAGCCGACTGCGTCTTGGCGGGCGCGCGGTTGATCTCGTCGGCCAGCAGCAGCTGCGTGAACACCGGGCCGCGCAGGAACTCGAAGCCGCCGCGCTGCTGGTTGAAGACGTTGCCGCCGGTGACGTCCGACGGCATCAGGTCGGGCGTGAACTGGATGCGCTTGCTCTCGCAGCCGAGCACGCGCGCCAGTGTGCGCACCAGCAGCGTCTTGCCCAGGCCGGGCGCCCCTTCCAGCAGCACGTGACCGCGCGCGAGCACGGCGATCAGCGTGTGCTCGACGACCTCCTCCTGTCCGATCAGCGCGCGGCCGATCTCGGCCCGGATGCGATCAAGCCTGTCCTTGAGAACGGCTACGTTCACCTGGCCCCTCCTGTGGTGGAAAGCAGTGTCGCGATCTCCCGCATGCTTGCCAAGTCCTTTGCCGAGTTCGCTTCCTGGACGATCCGCTCGCGCTCCGGGTCGGCCTCGCGCTTCACCGGGCGCGACTCGACCAGCACGCGCATGACGTCGCCGAGCGGCCGGCCCGTCCGCGTCGCCACCTCCTCGGCGACGGCGAGCATGCCCTTGCCGCCGGAGAGGTTGAGGCGGTCGCGCAGCCGCTCCAGCGCGTAGCTGCCGTAGATCTCCAGCGCGTGGCGGCCGGCGCGGTTGCGGCCGTAGAGCAGGCCGAGCGCGCGCGCGTGCTCGGAGAAGCGGCGCCGGCTGGCGGCGATCGGATCGATCGGCCGCCCGAAGTGCGCGCCCTTGTAGACGAAGAACAGAATCACCAGCAGCAAGAGCTGCAACATGGCGGGCGCCAGGCGGCCGCGGTGCACCGACGTCATCGGGTTGTGCGACACCAGGCCGGTCAGCTCGCCCGCCATCTCCACGCGCGGCCCCCCCGGGCGCAGCAGCTCGATCAGCAGGCGGGCGTTGTCGCTGACCAGCAGCGACGCGTTGGTCAGCAGGCGATCGTCGGCCAGCACGATGGCGCGCCCGCCGCCTTCGTAGGTCCGCTCGACGGCGTAGACCTTCTTGTCCCGCAGCAGCAGGGGCGGCGGCGGCGGCGCCTGTTCCTCGCCCTCGTCGTCATCGTCTTCCGCTTGCCCGCCCTGTCCGCCTCGTCCGCCCTGTCCACCTTGTCCGCCTGGGCCCGACGGTCTCCGGGCCGGGACCGAGGCCGCGATCTGCACCTCGCGCTGGGACGGAACGACCGCGGTCAGGGTGGCGGGCAGGCGGTCCTTCTGCCCGGCCGGCACGGTGAGCGGCGCCGACACCGCGCCCGCCTTGGTGTCCCCCGCGATGGTGACGCCGATCCAGGCGGGCAGCGCGCGCTCGCCGCCGGCGATCAGCAGGGTGCCGCCCTCGGCGGTCCAGCTCCCGATCGCCGTCCAGGCCGCGTCGTCGACGTTCGCGCCCGGCAGCACCACCAGCGACGCCACCGTGCTGTCGAGCTTGGCGAGCGGCGTCAGGCGATCGTGCGGCTTGAAGCCGTAGCGCTCCAGCAGCTCGACGACGCCGGCGCGCCCCGAGGGCGACGAATCCCAGCTGTCGCGGTTGACGGTGCAGCCGCCCACGAGGCCGCCCAGCGCCGCCGCCAGCGCCAGCTTGAGCGCGAACGGCAGCCAGGCCCCGAGCAGCAGCCTCTCCGACAGCATGCCGGTGACGTCGCTCATCACGGCGCGGAAGCGGCTCTCGGTCGGCGCGGCGCCGCCGAACTGTACCTCCTCGACGTGGTTGACGACGGCCTGCATGCGCGGGCGCAGCGTCGGGATCTGGCGGCCGACGTCGCGCACGTGGTCGCCGTTGGTGCGGTGCGATTCGACGCTGATGACGTTCCCGCCCTCCAGCTTGCGCAGCAGCGCCGCGTAGGCGTCGTCGACGGCGGCGCCGAAGTCGCCCGCCCCGGCCGCCGCGCGGGCGCGCTCCAGCAGGCGCTGGACGTCGGTCTCGACCTGGCGGGCGATCGCCGCGGCGGGATCCTCCGGGGCGGCGGTGGCGATCTCGACCGCCTCCTCGCGCTCGGGCGCGCGCTGTCCGAGCGCGTGCTTGACGATGGCATGCACGATGAACGCCACCACCGCCGCCAGCACGATCCAGAGCAGCGCCCGGATCGGCAGCGGCGACGACGGCAGCGAGATCGTCGTCTCGTTCTGCCGGCGCGCGCGCTGGCCGTAGAGCTCGCCGGTCGCGCCGCGGGTGCAGGCGCGCGCCAGCGCGGGGCAGCGGGCGTCGTCCCTGGGCAGCAGCTGACACCACTTCAGCTCGTCGCTGGTCAGCGGATAGCTCTCGTCCTTGCAGAAGCGAAAGCCGTCCGCGAACACCTCCTTGACCAGCGGCGGCACCTCCTTGCGCGGGAACGCCTCCGCCCCGGCCACGGTGGCGGCGGGCGCGGGCCCGGCGGTGGTCGCGGTCGCGGGCGCCGTCGCGGCCAGCGCGAACAGCAGGCAGGAGGCGCCGGTCACGCGGCGCGCCTTCGTCCCAGCGCGCTCTGCTCGGCGAGCGCCACGAACCGCAGCTGGATGTCCCACCCCTCCTTGCGCGTGCGCAGGTCGACGTAGCCGAGGAAGCGCACCGCCGCCACCACCGGCACCGCGAGCAGCGCGCCCAGCACGGCGAAGCCCGAGCCGCCGTCGGTCCACAGCTCGCCGGCCGGGAGGCCGAGCTGCAGCACGAAGCCGACGCCGGTGTTGCACAGCAGGTCCATCGAGATCGCGCCGACCACCGGCAGCGCGAGCGTGGTCAGCCAGATGCCGAAGCAGACGCCGCCCCGGTTGCGCGCCAGCGCGCGGCTGCGGGTCCAGGCCCGGCTGAACGACGCGCCCTCCAGCAGCATCGCCTCGGGCAGGAAGATGCTGCCCGGCGCCAGGATCGCCAGCGTGGCGGTGGCCGCGATCCAGCGCAGGACGTTGGCGACGACCAGCGCCGGCAGCCGGCGCAGGAAGCGCGCCACGAACGTGCGCACGCGCGCCTCGGCCGGCGGTTTGAACAGCAGCTCGCCGAGGGCGACCGTGAAGACGCCCTCGACCAGGAACGACGCCACCAGGCAGATCGCCCACAGCGCCGGCCAGTGCCAGTGCTGGCCGATGCGCAGGAAGCCGAGCAGCGCCGCCAGCGGGGTGAGCATCACCAGCGCCAGCACGCCGAGCGGGCGCCTGTTCGCCAGGCAGAGCGGCAGCGCCAGGTCGAGCGAGTCCGCCAGCGAGCGCTGGCGCAGCACGACGCGCGAGGCGAGCAGGTTCACGGGCGCGCCTCCGGGCGGGGCGCGCGGGCGGGCGCGGCGCCGGCCCCGTCGCGGCCGGCCAGCGCCAGGTAGCAGATCACCAGCAGGTAGGCGGTCACGGCGCCGCCCCACTTCACGCGCTCGGGCAGCGCCGAGGGCGACCAGAACGCCTCGATGCCGGCCGCCACCAGCAGCATCAGCGCGGCGCCCATCACCAGGTAGGCGACGTCGCGCGCGTGCGCGCGCAGCGATCCGAAGCGGGTGCGGCCGCGCGTGTCGACCAGCGCGTAGCCCATCACCAGGCCGGCGGTCGCCGAGATGACGATGGCGGTCAGCTCGAAGGCGCCGTGCGTGCAGGTGAACGTCAGCAGATTCCGGCCGTGTCCGGCGGCGGTGACCAGGCCGGCGACGGACCCGATCACCAGGCCGTTGTAGACGAGAAAAAACAGGCTGCCGAGGCCGAACAGCACGCCGGTGGCGAAGCAGCGGAACGCGATGCCGACGTTGTTGTAGACGTAGAACCCGGCCATGGCGGTGTCGACGCCGGCCTCGCGCCCCTTGCCGAACCCCTCGGCGTAGGCCTTCTCCATCTGTTCGACCATGGGCGGCGACAGGATGCGCAGCGCGAAGGCGCGCGACTTGACGGCGCCCGTGAAGCCGACCACGCCGGGCAGCACGAACAGCGCGATGGCGAGCGCGAAGAAGCGCCCGTAGCGGCGCAGCGTGCGCGGGAAGTCGGCGGCGATCAGCTCCCACACCGCGCGCAGCCGGTAGGGCGGCGCGCTGTACAGCGTGTTGTGCGCGCGCGCGGCCAGGCCGTCGAGCAGGGCGATGACGTCGGGGCTGTAGCCGGCCGCCTGGGCGCGCATCAGGTCGGAGGAGACGGCGCGATAGATCGCGGCGGCGCGCGCGATCGACGCGGGCGGCAGCTTGCGCAGCCCCTTGCCGGCCGCGAGCAGCTGCTCGAGCTCGGCCCAGTCCTGCTGGCGGGCGGCGACGAATTCGTCCTGCGGGCGCATGTCAGTTCACCCCGGGACCCTGGGAGGGCCCCGGACCCCCCGCGACGGGGCTCCGCTGGGCAAAGCCCAGCTGCGCCCCACGCGATACACCCTCATCTCCGGCGCGCGGCGTGCCCGGGCGATCGGCGCGCGGCCGCGCGCTGGCGGCGATGCGGTGGTGGAGCAGCGCCAGGAAGCGGACCGGATCGCGGACGATGACGCCGATGCGCTGGCCGAGCGCGGGCGCGATCATCTGCGCCAGCTCCTCGCGGCGGGCCGGCGTCAGGTCGGCGCGGCGCAGGTAGAGCTCGAGCGTCTCGCGCTCCCACGCCGACAGGGGCGGGCGCTGGGGCAGGCCGTCCAGCTCGGCCGCGGTGGGCGGCGGCGAGATTGTCAGCGGCGGGGCGACGCGGCTGCGCTCCTCGACGACGACCATGGTGCCCGCGACGCGGTCCCCCAGCCGGCGGAAGCGCGAATCGCCCGCCATCGCGAACAGCCCGATCAGGTAGCCGACCGGGAGGAAGTCCGCGCCGCGCAGCAGGTTGCGCAGCACGCTGTCGATGAACCCGATCGGGTAGCCGCCCTCCTTGACGACGCGCAACGAGAGCGCGCGCTTTCCGGGCGAGCGGCCGTCGCCGATGGTCTCGAAGAAGACGTAGTAGCCCCATTCGAGGATGAACGCGGCCAGCAGCATCACGCCCGAGACCGCCGGCCCGCCGAGCGCGATGCCGACGATGATGCCGAGCACCAGCAGCACGCAGCCGCGGATCAGGAGGTCGAGCAGGTAGGCGAGCATGCGGCGCACCGGCCCCGCCACGCGGTAGCGGAAACGCACATGCTCGGGCGTCTCGACCTCGGCGGTGTTGTCCAGTGCCACCCGCTTCTCCCGCGGCCGTCATTGTACGACATCCGGCCGCCCGGAAGGGCGCCCGCTAGCGGCGCTCGACGATCGTCGTGCTCCACCAGGGCCCGCGGCTGGCGCCGGTGAGGGCGGGCCAGTACCAGCTGGATGGGTCGGGCCAGGTGCGGCCGTCGGCGTCGCGGATCTGTTCGCAGACGAGGAGGTCGTCGGCCTGCTTGCGCGCGGCGATGCAGCCCCAGGCGGCGCCGTCGGGGCCGCGGCGGGCGGGCAGGGGCTCGACCGTGAAGCCGCTCGCCCGCAGGCAGTCGGCGGCCGGGTGCAGGCGGCGCGTGGCGCGCGCGGTGAAGCGCAGGATGATCTCGCGGGCGCCGTCGCTGAAGCGGCCGATGTGGCCGGGGAAGTCGTCGGCGAAGCGGCGATCGCGGCCGGTCAGCGGCAGCTCGGTCAGCGCGCGTCCTTCGAATCGCGCCGGCCAGGCGAACGCCGTCGCGGTCGCCGCCGCCGGCTGCGCGCGCGACGGGCGGGGAAGCAGCGGCGCCGCGGCGGCGAGCGCGCACGGCACCAGGTAGACGATCAGCGCGCGCACGCGCGTGCCTCCCGCGCGGCGAGGGCGCGCGCGACGGCGTACAGGCCGCCGGCCAGCATCGCGAACGCGACCACGCCGACGCCCGCGTGCGACGAGGCGGGGAGACCGGCCAGGTTGACGTCCGCCCAGAACAGCGCCGCCGTGCGCAGGCCGTTGCCGGCGATCGCGAGCACGACGGCCGCGGCGATGGCGAGCAGCGACGCGCGCGCCCGCAGCCGGAGCAGCGCGGCCAGGCAGCAGGCGAGCAGCAGGGCCGCCCACAGCGTGCGCATGCCGCTGCACGGGGCGTCGATCATCACGAGGTCGCCGCCGGCGCGCAGGTAGACGCCCTCGCGCGCGACGGCGGCGCCGCCCAGGCGAAGCAAGACCAGCGCGACGCAGCCGCTCGCGATGCGCAGCGGGTAGCCGAGGTAGAACTGCAGCGAGGACGCCATCGGCAGGGCGAGCAGCCCGAGGCCCACCGTCCACGGCCGGAACGGCGTTCCGTGGCGCCACAGCGACCACGCGAAGCCGAGCGCCAGGAACGCGAGCAGCGCGCTGGCGAGGCGCGGGACGAACGGGAAGCTGGCGGCGTAGGCGGCGAGCGCGATCGACGACGGCAGCAGCGCGCGCGCGCCGACCGGCGCGGGAGCGGCCGCGGCGCCGGGGGTCCGGGCGGGCAGCACCACGACGAGCAGCAGCGCGGCGAGGGCGGCGAGATCATCGGCGGAGTCGCCGAGGCGCGCCGCGTACCACGGCCAGACCGGCCAGCAGGCGAGCGCCGTCGCGACCAGCACCGCCGCGCGTGCGCGCCCGTGTCGGTCAGCGGGCAAGCGCGCCTCCGGCCGGCATCCGCCGCCGCGCGCGCAGCGCGAGCGCGAGCACCAGCGCGACCAGCCCGAGCAGCGCCCAGGTCTCGGGCTCGGGGACGGTCGGGACGTTCGCCTGGGCGGCGTCGCTGCCGGCGACCGCGTCGGTGGCGGCCTGGCTGTCGAGCACGACGGCGCCGCTGACCGCGGTCACCAGGTGATACTGAGCGGCGAGCGCGAGCGCCTCCTTCTGCTCCGCCGGGCCAGCCGGCGCGCCGGACGCCGGGTGCAGGAGCGCGTCGATGCGATCCGCCGCCCACAGCCGCGCCAGGTGGTCGGAGGTCTCGACGCCGTCGAGCGCGGCGGGGCGCGCCGCCGCCGCCCGCGCGCGGAGCGCGACGATGCGCGGGCTCCGCCCCGCCAGCTCGGCCACGAACGGCGGCAGGTCCGCGTCGCCCGGCAGGTAGCGCGGCGCCGCCTTGAAGTTCGGCAGGTCGGCCAGCCCGGCCAGCAGCCGGTTCTCGCCGCCGACCGCCGCGTACGTGTAGACGATCGGGCCGTCCTTGCGGCGTTCCATGCGCTGGCGCAGCTCCTCGGCAGGCGCCACCAGCATCGACTGCGGGCCGTGAATCCAGAGCACCGCGCCGCGCGGCGCCGCCGCCGCCAGATCCGAGGCCGCCGCCAGCGCGGGCAGGCTGTCCGTGCCGCCCGCGAAGTCGAGCGCGCGCAGGGCGCGCGCGACGTGGTCGGGGTCGGCGGCGGGCTCGCCGGCGCGCACGACGCCGCCGAGCAGGTCGATCACCTCGTCGCCCGCGATCTCTATCGCCAGCGGGACGCCGGCGGGGAGCGCCTTGACGACGTCGCCCACCACCGCGCCGGCCTGCTTCATGGCGCTTCCGCCGTCGACGACGATCACCAGGCGCGACGGCGGCTCGGCCGTCACGGCCTGCAGCGTCTGGCGGATGATCCCGTCGCGCGAGGCGACGTCCTTGCTCGCGCGCTCGGGCGCCCACGCCGCCGTCGCCGCCGCCGGCCGCTGCACCGTCACCGCCGCGAACGGCGCCGGCGTGGCAGGCTCGGCCAGCTTCCCGCGCACCTCCTCGCCGTCCGCGACCTGCCCGCGCACGAGCGGCGCCGCCGGCGCCGCGAACGGGCTCTTGCTGGCGATCCAGATCGCGTGCGTGACGCCGGCCGGGACGTCGAAGTTCCGCTGGGTGATGTAGGGCAGCCCCAGCGTGCCGGCGCCGAGACCCGCCAGCTGCAGCGGCGCGGTGATGCCGATGCGCGCCTTCATCACGCCGCCGTTCCCCTGCACCGGGAAGCACTGCACCAGCACGCGGTCGGGCGCGCTGGTCGTCACCAGGATCGGATCGCGGCGCGCGCGCACCACGCGCTCGTAGGCGCGGCGCGTGGTGTCGCGCCCGGCGAACGCCGCCTCATGCTCGACGCCGTCGATCCAGAGCGTCACGCGCGACACGACGCCGCCCGGCGGCAGCGCCAGCTCGGCGCGCGCCTCCCGCGCCATCGGCGCCGCGTTGCGCAGCTCGAACGTCCATTCGACGTAGGCGAGCGCCGCCTGCGCGTCGACCGATCCGTCGAAGCGCGAGCTGGCCAGCGACAGCCCCGGCAGCGCGACCACGCCCACCTCGTCGCCGCCCTGCTTCACGTCCCAGCGCCGGTCGGGGAGGTTGAAGGGGCTGCCCCCGAATCGCGGCGGCGTCTCGTCCTCGATCGGCCGTCCCGTGACGCGGAAGTAGATCTCGCGGGTCTTGTCGCGCGGGATCGGCGCCACCACGTCCAGCGCGGCGCCGACGAGGTCCATCTCGCCGTGCGCGCGGCCGGCCGCCGCCCGCAGCAACAGATCGCGTTCGCCGATGCGGCGCAGCCAGGTGATCGCCGAACGGCTGACCGCCGGGTCGTCGGCAGCCGCCCGCACCAGCAGCACGCGCGTCACCAGCGCCGGGACGTTCAGCGCCACCAGCGCGACGACACCGGCGGCGAACCCGCCCCACGCCAGGCGCCGCGGCGGGCGCCCCAGCCCGGCCCGCAGGCGGCGCAGCGCGAACAGCGCGCGCAGGCCGGCGATGCACGACAGCAGCGGCGACAGCGGCAGGAAGCCCAGCCCCCAGGCCGCGATCGCGACCGCCGCGAGCGGCGTGACCGGCGCGAACAGCAGCGCGTAGACGCCCGACACCGCCGCGGCGAACGCCTGCGCGAACAGGATCGCGTCGAGGTGCGCGCCGTCGCGGCGCTGGAGCGCGCGCAGGGAGAACAGGCTCGCCAGCGGCACCGTCGCCAGCGCGAAGACGTGGGCGACGCTCGGCAGCGGATCGAACAGCACGTCCGCGCACAGGTGCGTCAGCGCCTCGACGAGGATCGTGATCGCGGGCAGCAGGACGCCGCACAGCAGGATCGCCACCGCCCAGAAGCCGGAGAGCTCGGGTGGCGCCGGCGGCGGCGCCGGGGAAGGAGTGAGGGGTGATTGGTTCGGCGGCGCGACGCTGGTCGACATGCGACCAGGCTAACAATGCAAGCGTTGCACCCGTGGCCCACGTCCGCGAGGCGTCGGGCCGGGCGGCCGAGCGGTCGCCGGCGCGCCTCCAGCGGCGCGCCCGCCGCGCGACTCGCTCAGGGCCTCTTCTTGCCGGTTTCCTTTTCCTTCTTGGCCTTCTCCGCGGCGGCCTTCTCCTCCTGGGCCTGCGCGGCGGCGGCAGCCTCGTCGGCGGCCGTCTCTTCGTCGGCGCGCTTCTTGGCGGCGGCCTCGTCGTCAGCCTGGCGCTTCTTCTCGGCGTCCTGCGCCTTCTTGGCGGCGGCCTCGTCGCGCTTCTTGTCCTCGTCCTGCGCGTGCTTGACCGCGTCCGAGTACTCCTTCTCCATCTCCTTGTTGCGCTTCTCCTCGCAACCGACCGGCTCGCACTCGCCCGGGCACTCGCACTTCGCCTTCTTGTTGGTGCAGACGCAGCCGTTGCCCTTCTGGTAGCAGCCGCACGCGTTCAGCGTCACGCCCGGCGGCGCTGCGCTCGGCTTGTCGCCCCCGCCCTTGCCCTTGTCCTTCGCGGCCGTCGCGGCGCCTGCCGCCACCGCCAGCGCGAACAGAGAGGACAGAATCACCACCCAACGCGATCGTGCCATGGTCGAGATCCCCCGATGAAGCTGGGCGCAGGATCGCGTGCGCGGCCGGGCAACGTCAATCGGGAAGTCTGCCGCATGCTAGATTCCGCGGCGCAATGAGCGACGGCGTGGAGAAGATCACCAAGGAGCAGTTGCTGTCGGAGTTCGGCGGCCCGGGCGTCGAGAACCCCAAGGTCGTGGACCTGATCAGCGTCGACGCCGCCTCGGACAAGGTGGTGCTGACGATGATCGAGCGGCGCGCCTGGGGCGCCGCCGACAACCAGTTCCAGCAGATCGAGGAGAAGATCAACCGGTACATGGGCTACGCCCTGGACGGGTTCCTGGCCGAGCACTACCCCCACTTCGAGGGCAAGCGGGTCCAGATCCGGCTCGAGTGCGCCGAGGCGCCGCACGGCGAGGCCGTGCTGTTCGTGAAGGCGGCCGCGCGCGCCGCCGCCGATCACGGGCTGGAGCTGGTCGTGGTGGTCAAGCCGCCGGCCGCCTGACATGAACGTCGTCCTGTTCGGCGCCTCGGGGATGGTCGGGCAGGGCGTGATGCTCGAGTGCCTCGACGATCCCGAGGTGCGGCGGGTGGTCAGCGTGGTGCGGCGGCCGACCGGCGTCAGCCATCCCGACCTGGCCAAGCTGACGGAGATCGTGCACGCCGACTTCTTCGACTACACGGCGATCGAGCCGGCGCTGCGCGACGCCGACGCCTGCTTCTTCTGCCTGGGCGTGTCGTCGGTCGGGATGAAGGAGGACGACTACCGCCACGTCACCTACGACCTGACGATGGCCGCGGCGCGGACGCTGCACCGGCTGAATCCGAAGATGGCGTTCATCTACGTGTCGGGCGCGCACACCGACAGCACGGAGCAGGGGCGCTCGATGTGGGCGCGCGTGAAGGGCAAGACCGAGAACGACCTCGGCAAGCTGTTCGAGCGGGCGTACGCGTTCCGGCCCGGCTACATCCACCCCGTGAAGGGCGTGACGTCGAAGACGGGGTGGGTGCGGGTGGCGATCACCGTGCTGCGTCCGGTCGGGTTCGTGCTGAAGCAGCTGCCCGGCGTCGGCACCAGCAGCGACGTGCTCGGGCGCGCCATGATCGCGGCCGTCCGCAGCGGCGCGCCGTCGCACGCGGTCGAGATCCGCGAGATCAACACGCTCGGCGCGGCGCGCGCCTGAGCGCGCAACGTTCGGCGCACGAGCTCGCTCCGTCGGTATCCATACCTACCTTGTCGGCAGAAAGGAGCGTGTGGAAACATGAGCTCGAACAAGCTGAACAGGTTCATCGGGTTCGCGGCCGGTGTCGCCGGCCTGTGCGGGTTCGTCGTTCCGTCGGTCGCGTTCGCCAACGACGCGGAGACGAAGTTCGAATCGATGGACACCAACAAGGACGGCAAGATCTCGAAGGACGAGTTCACCACGGCGGCGACGCAGAAGTTCGACAAGGCGGACACCAACCACGACGGCAAGGTGACGGCGGCCGAGATGACCGCGGCGCATCAGCAGATGGGCGGTGCCAAGGCCGAGAAGGGCGAGCTGAAGGCGGCGGACAAGATCAAGAAGTTCGACACCAACGGCGACGGCGCGCTGAGCGCGGACGAGCAGCAGGCGGCGACGGGGAAGATGTTCGACAAGCTGGACACCGACCACGACGGCTACCTGACGAAGGCCGAGCTGAAGGCGGGCCACGAGAAGATGCAGCAGAAGTACGAGAAGTGACGGGGCGATCCTCGGCGGCCTCGCGCCTTCCTGAGGTGCGAGGCGCTTTCGCCGCCTACGGCGAGAGCGTCAGCATGCCGGCGTCGAGCGCGACCTCGTAGTAGCCGTGCTCGTCCCACGGCAGCGGCGCGCCGCCCTGGGTGAGCGTGCCGCCGTCGACCTTCACGCGCAGGTAGCGGCCGGGCGGAAAGTGCGCGGGCAACGTCCACGTCCAGACCATGTCCGCGCCGGAGGTGGTCGCCGCCAGCGCCTTGAGCATCTTCTGCGCGCGCCAGTAGGCGGCCACGTGGACGACCGAATCGGTCCACACGTCGCCGAGCGACCGGTCGTAGCCCATCGCGCCCGTGACATCGGTGATCGCGACCGGGTTGTACCAGTTGGCGCTGGTCGGGTTGATGGTGTGGATCAGGAAGATGAGCCACTTGCCGCCGCTGCGCGCGGCGTCCGAGGCGCTGTTGAAGCTGGCCGCGGTCTCGCCCGCGGCGGCGAGGTGGATCGGCAGGTTGAACGGGTCGGTCGAATCGTTGGCGCCGATCATGCCGCCCGGGACGCCGCGGTTGACCAGGAAGCGCGTCTGGTCGGGCGTGTCGTAGCCGCTGTCGCCGAACGGCGAGGCGGCGGTCCAGGCGCCGCCCTGCTGCGGGTAGTGCTGGGTGATGTAGCTGGACGCCTGGTCGATCTCGTCGGCCAGCGTCGCCAGCGCGCTGCCGAAGCTGCAGCCGGTCAGGTCGGCGTGGCAGTGGTGGACCGAGTGGTTGCCGACCTCGTGTCCGTCGGCGACGGCCTGTGACCAGGTCGCGTCGTAGCTGGCCTCGCCGCTGTTGCCGGTGCTGATGTAGAACGTCACCGGCACGCCGACCGCTTGCAGCTCCGCGTAGTGCTCGATCTGGGAGGGCTGCGAATCGTCGAACGTCCACGAGACGGCGGCCTTGAACCCGGCCCAGTCGAGCACGGTCAGGTTGCCGGGCGTGCCGGACGGCTTCGCGACGCCGCCCCCGGGCGGCACCGGCAGGCCGGAGAGGGCGCTCGTGTCGACGCCGCCACCGCCGGTGGTGCCGGCCGTTCCGGTCGTGCCGCCCGTTCCCGCCGTTCCCGCGCCGCTGCTGCCGGCGCCGCCCGTGCGATCGCCGCTGCCCCAGCAGCCGAAGCTGGCGGCGCCGAGGGCCGCGACGACGAGGAAACGCCCGTGCATACGGGCAGCATGCACGGGCGTCGGGGACGCGTCCTCGCGTTCGTGGCGCGCGCCTCTCATTTATGGCGGCGGCGCGGCGCCGCGCGGCCGGGTCACGGCGTCAGCTTCGGCGCCGTGCAGGTGTGATCGTCGTGCATCTCGACACCGCCCCCGCCGCTGCTGCCGCCGCCGCCCCCGCTGCCGCTGCCGCTCGAGTCGCCGCCGCGATGGCCGCCGTCGTGATCCTCGACGCCGCCGTCGTGCTCGATCTCGACCTCACCCATATGGCGCTCGGGGTTGGCGTCGTTGCTCAGGCTCTCGCACTCGTGGCGGCCGTCGCAGTCCAGATCGTCGTCGACGCCGTCGTGGTCCGCGTCGTGGCCGCTGACCGCGGTCAGGCTGGTCAGGCCGCTCTGGTCGCGATCGCGGTCGCGATTGTGGCCGTCGTCGTCGTCATCGGCGCACACGAAATGATCGGGAATTCCGTCGCCGTTGACGTCGCGGTCTGCCGTCGACAGCGCCGACACCTGCGTGCACGCCGTCTGCGTCCCGGTATCGAAGCAGCTCCACAGCCCGGAGGACGGTTGCGAGGAGCTGCAGCCTGCCGTCATGGCCAGGGCGCAGCCCGCGCCCAGGGTCACCATCGTCGTCGTGAGGCGCATGTGCATCGGCGCTCCTTTCACGCCTCTCCTGTTCCGCGAGCGCCGGCCGCGGTTGAAAAAATCGCCTTCGCCTCGATTCCTGGCGGTTGCCGACCGCGGTGGCAAGCTAGCCCGATGCGCGCCGCGCCGACCGGGACGGCCGACCTGCCGCTGCACGGCGGGCGGGTGCCGCCCTGGCTCGCGTCGCGCATGGCGCGCCTCGGCCGCGTCATCGTCGAGGCCATCGCGCACGAGTACGGCCGCGCCGAGGTGCTGCGCCGGCTGTCCGATCCGTTCTGGTTCCAGTCGTTCGGCGCCGTGATGGGGATGGACTGGCACTCGTCCGGCATCACCACCAGCGTGATCGGCGCGCTCAAGCGCGGCCTGGCGCCGGTGGCCCGCGAGCTCGGCCTGCACGTCTGCGGCGGGCGCGGCCGCCACTCGCGCCGCACGCCCGACGAGCTGACCGCGCTGGGCGACGCCGTCGGGCTGGACGCCCCCGCCCTGGTGCGCGCCAGCCGCCTCTGCGCGAAGGTCGACAGCGCCGCGATCCAGGACGGGTTCGCCCTCTACCTGCACGGTTTCATCGTCGCCGACGACGGCGCGTGGGTGGTGGTCCAGCAGGGGATGAACGGCGCCCGCCGGCAGGCGCGGCGCTACCACTGGATCTGGGATCGCGCCGGCGCGTTCGTCGACGATCCGCACGCGGCGATCGAGGGGCAGCCGGGGGCCGACATCGTCAACCTCGTCGACCGGCGCGCGGCCGGCGCGCGCGGCGAGATCGTCGGCCTGTCGCGGGGCGGCCCGGCGCGCGCGGTCGCGGGTCTGGCGCGGCTGCGCATGCCCGCGCACCACGACGTGCGCGCCGAGGACGTCGATCTCGGGCGGCTCGGCAAGACGCTGGCGGCGGTCGCCGAGCGCGGGCCCCAGGACTTCGCCGACCTGATGCTGGTGCCGGGCGTCGGCGCGCGCACGTTGTTCGCGCTGGCGCTGGTGGCCGAGGTGGTGCACGGCGCGCCCAGCCGCTTCGCCGATCCGGCGCGCTTCTCGCTCGCCCACGGCGGCAAGGACGGGCATCCGTTCCCGGTGCCGCTGAAGGTGTACGACGAGACCATCGCGGTGCTGAAGCGTGCGGTCGCGCGCGCCAAGCTGGGCGACGGCGATCGCCTGGCGGCGCTCGCGCGCCTCGACGCCCAGGCGCGCCGGATCGACGGCGCCGCCGCGGCCGCCACGATGACGCCGGCCGCGTTCGAGCGCGCGGTCGCCGCCGAGCGGGCCGCCAAGGCGGCGCTCGGCGGCCGCACCGTCGTCGCCGACGATCGAAGCGACCGGGTCCGAAGCGACCGTCGTCCGCGGCGTGGCAAGCAGCTCTCGCTGGCGTTCGATCGCTAGCGCGCCCTGCCGGCGGCGATCGGAGGTCGGGCGCGCCCCGATTGACCAGGCCGCGGCGCCGACACAACTTCCCTCTCCGTCGGTGTCGGATGGTCGGCAAGGGAAGGGGATGGTGGGCCGTCGCGATCGCGGCGACCGGGCTGGCGCTCGGCTGCGAGCGAGGCACCCTCGATAAGGCGCCGCCTGACGGCCGCCTCGCCGCCGACGGCGGGATCGTCCTCGGCAGCGGCGCCCCCGGCGGCCCCGGCGCCGGATCAGGCGCGCCGGGCAGCGGGACGGGCGGCGACGGGATGCCCGTCATCCCGGCCTGCGTCGTGTCGTCGCGGGTGCCCGACGACTGGTCGGAGGTGGCGGCGCCCGGCGAGCTCGCCGGTTTTCGCGTCACCGACGGGTGGGCGGCGCCCGGCCGCAACAATCTGTTCTTCGCCGCCGTCTCGTCGGCGACGGGAAGTCCGCCGGTCGCTTCGGTGCGAATCGCGCGCTGGACCGGGGGATGCTGGACCGCGGAGCTCAGCTGGTCGACGTCGTCCACGTCGCCCCCGTCGCTGGCGGGGGCGGCGGGCGACGACGTCTGGGCGACCGTGGGCGATGCCGTGCTTCACCGGGACGCCACCAGCTGGACGCGCGTGGACGGCCCGCTGCGGACGTTGCTGGCCGCGCAGCACCCCGGCGTCGCGCCGACGTTCGATGCGGTTCGCGTCGGCGACACCGGCGTCTGGGTGACGGGCGGACACTTCGTCTGGCGACGCGACCAGCAAGGCTGGCGGATGTTCGAGCTGTCGGACCAACAGATCACGGGCGCGGCTTACCCGACGCCGGGGACCATCCGCTTCACGGCGCTGCAGCCGGATCTCGACGGCGCGGTGCTGGGCGGCTCGATCGACTTCGTCGGCGGCGCCATCATCGAGGCCGCGTTCGTCTGCCGCTATGACGGCAGCAACTGGACGCCGACCGTCGTCGGTCGGGGCCGGGTGACCGGGCTCGAGAACGACGGCGCCGGCGGCCTCTGGATCGGCGCCGCGAGCGACGGCGGGAACCCGTCGCTCTGGCACCTCGACGGCACCGGCGGCCTGGCCGGCGTCGCGATCGGCGGCTGGCCGTCCTCTGCCGAGACGCAGGCGCTGTGGGCGCGCGCCGGGGACGATGTCTGGGCCGCGTCCGGCGCCTATCTGGCGCACTGGGACGGCAGCGCCTGGACGTCCGCCAGCGCGCCGCCGGGGACCGACAGCGCCCGCGTCACGGTTCTGACGGGCGACGGCGGCTCGCTCTGGTTCGTGGGCGCGGGCCCGCGCTTCTTCCGCATCGCCCGCTGATCACGCCGCTCTCGCGGCGCGGGCGCGGTCACATCGGCCGGCGCCCGAACGGGTGTACGATCGGGCCGATGCGACGTCTGGCCTTGGCGATCTTGATGGGTGCGGGCGCAGCCGCGAGCTGCGGCAGCGGTGGTGGCAGCGGCACGTGGCATTCCTACGCGGCGTCCGGCACGTTCGGCATCGGCGCGCTGTGGGCGTTCGCGCCCGACGACGTCTGGGCCGGCGGCCAGGTGATGATGCACTTCGACGGAACCTCGTTCATGCAGGTGCCGACGCCGATCGCGGGGTACGTCGCCGATCTGTGGGGCCTGGCGCCGAACGATCTCTACGCGGTCGCGGGCGCCAGCCTGATGCACTGGGACGGGACCGCGTGGTCGATCGTCGACTTCGCGGGCGCGATCGATCCGACCGACCTGAGCGCGGTGTGGGGCACGTCGCGCGACGATCTGTGGCTGGGCGACAGCCTGAACGGGCGCGTGTTTCGCTGGAACGGAACGACGTGGTCGACGGGGATCACGCAGACCGTCCAGGTGACCGACCTGTGGGGCGCTCCCGGCGGCTCCGTCTACGCGGTCGGCATCTTCGGCCTGTCACGCTGGAACGGCGGCATCTGGAGCGACATCAGCGACAACGTCGTCAACCAGGCGGCGGGCGTCTGGGGCTTTGGCGACGACGACGTCTGGGCGGTCGGTGACTTCGGCACGCTGGCGCACTGGGACGGCGCGATGTGGACCGACACGTCGCCCGTCAACAACGATCGCTTCGAGGACGGCCATCAGGCGGTGTGGGGTTCGGCGCCCGACGACGTCTGGGCGGCCGGCGACGGCGGCGCGATCTCGCACTGGAACGGCTCGAGCTGGAGCCAGGTCCAGGTCGGCGCGTTTCCGTTCTATCCGTTCCTCGGCAAGGTGCACGGGTCGTCGGCGCACGACGTCTGGGTGGCGGGGCGCAGCTCCGACGGCAAGAACACCGGCGTCATCCTGCACAACCAGCCGTAGCGCGGGCGCCGGCGCGCGCCGGGCGCGCGCTCAGAAGGCGGTGCCGGCGGCGCCCGTCGCGCCCGCGCCGCCGCCCGGCAGGCCGCCCGTGCCGCCGACGCCGGCGGTCTGGTTGATCAGCGTGCTGCCGCTCAGCGCGATGGTCGTGTTCGATCGGTAGACCGCGTACGACGGGCCGCCCGCGCCGCCGCCGCCGCCGCCGCCATCGCCGCCCTTGCTGCCGGCGCCGCCCGGGCCGCCCGCGCCGATCTCCGCCGTGCACGCCAGACCGCCCGGCTGACCCATGCCGGGGATCCCGCCCGTTCCGCCCGCGCCGCCCGGTCCGCCGGCGCCGCCGTTCGAGCTGGAGATCGTGCACGCGCTCAGCACGAAGCCGGTCGAGTCGACGAGGAACAGGCCGAACGATCCGCCGCCCGCGCCGCCGCCGCGGCCGCCGCCGCCGCCGCATCCGCCCGAGCCGCCACCGCCGCCGCCGTTGCCGCCGCCGGCGCTGCAGAGCAGCGAGCAGCCCTGGCCGCCGCCGCCGCCGCCGCCGCCGCCGCCGCCGCGCCCGTGCCCTCCCGTCATGCCGTCGCCGCCCGCCATCCCGAGCCAGAAGCCGCCGGTCAGCAGACCCATCATGCCGCCGACGCCGGGCGTGCCCATGACGATCGCCGCGCCCGGGGTGCCCATGCCGCCCGCCGTGCCCGGATTGCCGCCGCTGCCCGGTCCGCCGGGCGCGCCGCCGCCGTTCTTGCCGGCGACGCCGATGACGCCGTTGTTGGCGCCCTGGGGCCCGCCGTCGCCGCCCTTGCCGCCGCTGACGTCGACGTCGTCGCACATCCGCACGCCGCCGGGACCGCCCGCGCCCGACAGGCCGTCGCATTGCCCCTGCACGCCGGCGCCGCCGCTCACGCCGTCGGCGCCGGACATACCGTCGACGCCTTTCTTGCCCGGCGCGCCCTTTCCCGCCGCCAGCACGCTGTTCTTCAACGTCAGCGCCGTGCAACGCGCGCAGGTCATCGCGTAGCTGGAGGCGCCGGCGCTCGTCGCGTCGTCCGACTGGATCGTCAGCCGGTCGACGGTGGTGGCCGCCGTGATGTCGGCGCCCTCGACGGCGCTCGCCCGCCCGTCCGCCTCCGCGCCCGACGAGATGCGGGCAATGAAGGAAGGCGATCGCTGCCAGCCGTCCGTCTGCGAGTAACCGCCGTAGAGCGAGATGCCGCTCGCCAGCGTGACCCGCCCCGGATAGTTGCCCTGCGAGATGTAGACGTGGGGCTTGCCCGTCGCCTGCGCCTTCGCGATGGCCGCGCTGACGGTCGCCATCGGCATCTCCATCGTCCCCGGGTTCGTGTCGGCGCCCGACGTCGCGACGAAGATCGCGCGCGTCACGTCGCCGTCGATGCCGTCGCAGTTCGTGTCGGCGAAGTTGTCGTCGGGGAGATCGGGCCCGGCCTGCGCCACGCAGCTGGACGTGTCGCCCGCGTCGCCCGTGCCGGTGTCGCCGCCGCCATCTTCGTCGCCGCCCGTGTCGGTCGCGGCGTCGCCGCTGCCGGCGTCGCTCGTGCCCGTGTCGTCGCCGCCGGTGTCGCTACCGAGCGGCGCGTCGGCGCCGCTGTCCGTGTTCGCGGCGGTGACGCCGCCACAACCGCCGGCCGCCAGCAGCGACCCGAACAGCGCGGCGATGCAGCCCTTTCCGACGCCCCAACGCCTGCTCAGCCGGCGTTGCTCCCTCGCGGTCACTTGTAACATTAAATACTAAAATCGCCGAAAAGTCATCCGCGAGGCGCGCGGAATCACAGGATTGACGCGAAGTGGGGCGCGTCACAAGTGGCGGGTTTCGGCGGGCGGGTTCCACCAGTTGTCGGTGCGGCCGTCGCAGTAGCGGACCGGCGCCGTCACCAGGTCGGCGGGGTCGAGATCGTCCAGCGCCGCCACGCTGACCGACACGTACTCGTGCGGGTTCCACTCGGAGGCGCCGACCCACCCGTACGGGATGACGCCGCAATGCTTGCAGAATCCGACGTGGCCCGTGGCGGCGCCCGGCTTGTAGCCGGACAGGTTCTCCTCGCCCGCGATCGATCGAAAATCCTCCGGCGCGACGCGCGCCGTCCACAACCGCTTCTTCCAGCAGCTGGTGCAGTTGCACTTGCTCGTCCCCTCGGACAGGTCGACGGCCGCCTCGAACTTGATGCGCCCGCAGTGGCAGCTCCCCTTGTAGTTCTTCTTGGCCATGGCGCGAACGTAACGCGGCGTCCGCGGCGAGGCCAGACGTCCGTGGTGCTACGATCGCGACGATGTCGTCACGAAGGCGTGCCTGCGCGTTCGGCCTCGCCCTCGCGGCGGCCGGCTGCGGCACCTATCCACTGCGGGACACGGCGCAGGAGCAGATGGCGCGCGGCGAAGGGCCGCTGAAGTCGATCGAGGATCCACCGGCCGCCGGCGATCCGGGCGTGGTGGCGGGACGCCTGGAGGCGGTCGCGACGTTCGCCCCCAGCGCGCCGATCGCGTTCGAGCCCGTCGTGCTGACCCGCGACGGCGCGGTCGTCTCGCGCACGACCAGCGACGCGCACGGCGGGTTCATGTTCGTCAAGGTCGCGCAGCCCGGCGCGTACGAGGTGCGCGTCGACTCCGCGCGGCTGGTGGGCGTCACGCACTTCTCGATTCGCCGCGCCGGCGCCCACATCAGCGACCTGCGGCTGGACGTCCGGCCCGCCACCGCGGCGCAGTAGATCCGGGCGGCCGCGGCCGCCGCGCGCGGCGAATGGGTGAAACTACCCAATCGCCCCGCCGCCGAAAATTGGGTGATCCAGCCGAAGTTGCGGCGCGCGCTCCTCGGTACGTTGGCTGCCAGGAGGTGCGTCATGAGCACGAAAGCAAACGAACCGGCGGCTCGCGTCGAGCCGTTCATCGAATCGGGTGAGGCGTTCCGGCGGCTGGGCGGGCTGGGCAGCGCGGCCCGGCTGGACCGCTACGACGTCGTCGTCATCGGCGGCGGACAGGCCGGGCTGGCGGTCGGCTACTACCTGCGCAAGCGCGGCCTGCGCTTCGTCATCCTGGACGCCGGCGCGCGCATCGGCGACGTCTGGCGCAACCGCTGGGACTCGCTGCGGCTGTTCACGCCCGCGAAGTTCGACGGCATCGCCGGGATGAAGTTCCCGGCGCCGGCGAACTACTTCCCGACCAAGGACGAGATGGGGGACTACCTGGAGGCGTACGCGGCCCGGTTCCAGCTCCCGGTCCGCACGGGCGCGCGCGTCGACCGGCTCACCCGGCGCGACGGCGTGTTCGTCGTGAAGGCGGGCGCGCTCGAGATCGAGGCCAACCAGGTCGTCGTCGCGATGGCCAACTACCAGAGCCAGCGCGTGCCGGCGTTCGCGCGCGATCTGCGCTCCGACATCGCCCAGCTGCCGTCGCGCGACTACCGCAACCCCGACCAGCTGCGCGACGGAGACGTGCTGATCGTCGGCGCGGGCAACTCGGGCGCGGAGATCGCCAAGGAGCTGGCCGGCGCGCGCCGCGTCTGGCTGGCGGGACCGTCGACGGGCGAGGCGCCGTTCAAGATGGACAGCTTCGCGGCGCGGGCGATCTTCGTGCGGCTGCTGATGCGGGTGGTGTTCCACCGCGTGCTGACGATCAAGACGCCGATGGGCCGCAAGGCGCGGCCCCGGATGATGAAGCGCGGGACGCCGCTCATCCGCGTTAAGAGTCGGGATCTGGCCGCGCTCGGGATCGAGCGCGTGCCGCGCGTGACGGGCGCGCGCCAGGGCTTTCCCGTGCTGGAGGACGGACGCGCGCTGGACGTCGCCAACGTCATCTGGTGCAGCGGCTTTCACCCGGGGTTCTCGTGGATCGATCGCGAGGACCTGCCGGTGCTGGGCGAAGACGGCGAGCCGCTTCACGAGGCGGGCCTGGTGCCGTCGGTGCCGGGGCTGTACTTCGTCGGCTTGCACTTTCTCTACGCAATGTCGTCGTCGATGATTCACGGCGTGAGCCGCGACGCCAGGCGGATCGCGGGCGTGGTCGCGTCGCGCGCGCGCTCGTACGACTTGCGGACAATCGCGCGGTAGTAGACTGCGTGGGTGAGCGCCGCCCGGAAAGCCGACGACGTCGCGCGCGGCCGTGACTGCTACGGCCGGCGCGCCTGGGCGGAGGCGCATCGCTGGTTCGCGGCCGCGGATCGAAAGGCGCCGCTGGCCGCCGCCGATCTCGAGCTCTACGCCTGGTCGGCCGCGCTGGCCGGCTTCGAGGACGACCACTTCGCGCTCATGGATCGGCTCTACCAGCTCCATGTCGAGAGCGGTGAGCCGGCGCGCGCGGCGCGCTGGGCGTTCTGGATGGGGTTCCGGCTGGCGGCGCAGCGGGAGATCGGGCGGGCGAACGGCTGGCTCGCGCGGGCCCAGCGGCTGACGGAGAAAGCCGACTGCGTCGAGAAAGGCTACGTGCAGATGGGGGTCGCCTACCGCCAGCTGACGAGCGGCGACCACGAAGGGGCGCGCGCCGCCGCAGTCGACGCGGCGGCGTTCGGCGATCGCTTCGGCGACGACGACCTGAGCGCGTTCGCGCGCATCTTCCAGGGGCGGGTGTCGCTGCGACAGGGCCAGGTCGCGCAGGGGCTGGCGCTGATCGACGAGGCGATGGTCTCCGTGACGAGCGGGCGGTTGGCGCCGGTGCTGACCGGCGTCCTCTACTGTTCGGCGATCGCCGGCTGCAGCCAGCTGTACGTGATGGATCGCGCGCGCGAATGGACGGCCGCGCTGGCCGCCTGGTGCACGTCACAGCCGGACATGGTCCCGTTCAGCGGCACCTGCCTGGTTCATCGCGCGGAGCTGATGCAGATCGCCGGCTCGTGGCGCGAGGCGATCGAGGAGGCGCAGCGCGCGTCGGAGCGCGTCTCGCGCCGGATCGACTGGCAGACGGCGGCGGACTCGGCCTATCAGCAGGGCGAGGTCCACCGGCTGCGCGGCGACTTCGCGGAGGCGGAGCGGGCCTACCGCGCGGCCAGCGAGGCGGGGCGGGAGGCGCAGCCCGGGCTCGCGCTGCTGCGGCTGGCGCAGGGGCGGACCGCGGACGCGGTCAGCGCCATCCGCGCGGCGCTGCGCGCGGTGGACGATCGGCTGCACCGCGCGCGCCTGCTCCCGGCCGCGGTCGACATCGCGCTGGCCGCCGGCGATCTCGAGGAGGCGGCGCGCGCGTGTGGCGAGCTGGAGCGGATCGCCGCCGACTTCGGCACCGACGTGCTGGGCGCGATGGCGGCGCACGCGCGCGGGGCGGTGGCGCTGGCGGAGGGGCAGCCCGGCGCCGCGCTGGAGCCGCTGCGCCGCGCGTTCCGCATCTGGCATCAGGTCGGCGCGCCCTACATCGCGGCGCGCCTGCGCGTGCTGCTGTCGCGCGCCTCGCGGGCGCTCGGCGATCGTGACACCGCGGCGCTCGAGCTGGACCTCGCGCGCGAGGTGTTCGAGCGGCTCGGCGCGGCGCCCGATCTGGGGGCGCTGCGCGCCGGCGACGGGTCGGGCGCGGCCGGGACACCCGGCAACCTGTCGCGGCGCGAGCTGGAGGTGCTGCGCCTGGTCGCCTCGGGCAAGACCAACAAGTCGATCGCCAAGCAGCTCTTCCTCAGCGAGAAGACCGTCGATCGGCACGTCAGCAACATCTTCGCCAAGGCCAACGTCACGTCGCGCGCGGCCGCCACCGCCTTCGCTTACCAACACGGCCTGGTGTGAACTAGACTGCCCGGTCGATGGATCTGCCGATCGGCACCGTGCTGGGCGACGCCTACGAGATCATCCGCCCCATCGGCATCGGCGGCATGGGCTCGATCTACGAGGCGGCCCAGGTGCGCACGCGCAAGCGCGTCGCCATCAAGATGATGTCGAAGGAGCTGGCCGCGCACCCCGAGGCGCTGGCGCGCTTCCGCCGCGAGGTGAAGGTGACGACCGAGCTCGCCCACCCGCACATCATCGAGGTGCTCGACTTCGGCGCGTCGCCCACCGGCGAGCCCTACCTGGTGATGGAGTACCTCGACGGCGAGGATCTGGAGCAGCGCCTCGAGCGGGTGGGGCGGCTGCAGCCGCGCACGGCGGCGGAGATCATCAAGCAGCTCGGGTCGGCGCTGGCGGTCGCGCACGCCGAGGGGATCGTCCACCGCGACCTGAAGCCGGGTAACGTCTTCCTGCTGCGCGTCCCGGGCGACGCCGTCTTCGTCAAGGTCGTCGACTTCGGCATCTCCAAGGTGCTCAAGGCCGCAACCACCAAGCTGACCATGGCGCGCGCGGTGGTCGGCACGCCCGAGTTCATGGCGCCCGAGCAGGCGGCCGGCCGCGTCGACTGGGTCGACCACCGCAGCGACCAGTGGGCGCTGGCCTGCCTGGCCTGGCACATGCTGTCGGGGCGGCTGCCGTTCTGGCAGCCGGAGGTCGCCGACATCCTGAACCAGGTGATCACCGGCGAGCCGACGCCGCTGCTGCCAGAGCTGGTGGGGTTCATCTCGCCGCCGGTGGACAAGGTGCTGCGGCGCGCGCTGTCGAAGCGCCGCGAGGATCGCTTCCCCACCATCACGTCGTTCGCGCGCGCGTTCGAGGCCGCCGTGATGGAGGGGGCGCCCGGCCCCGAGATCGGGCGCACCCCGTCGCAGCGCGTGAGCGGCGCGCGCCCCGCCGTGCCGGGGCGCGGGCGCAGCCGCTTCTGGCTGTCGCTCGGCGTCGTGGTGGTGGCGCTGGCCGCGGCGGGCTGGCTGTTCCGCGCGGAGATCACGTCGTCGAAGTGGTGGCCCGGCGCAGGCGCTGGCCGCGCCCACTCGTCAGACGGCGCGAACGGCGACTCGCCGGCGCCCGGCGACGGCGAGCACCACCGCCGCCGCCCGCCCCGCCGGCCCTGAGGGGTTGCGAGAGCGGAGGTTTACGTGCGGCCGCAGGTCGCGAGCGCTTCGTCGACGGACAGGCCGGGCGTCTGTCCCTGAGGATAGGTGGGCAGGGCCAGCGCCTGGGGCGCGATCAGGCAGGCGGGCACGTACAGCTTCCGGGCGGCGTGCAGCAGGCGGAGCATGTCCGCGTCGTAGAAATAGTTGATGCCGCCGTTCGTGCTGTGAACCGTGATCGCGGCGTTGGCGGCGATGACGACCACCGTCTCCGGCGTCTTCAGGCCCCCGAGGCGGGAGAGCATGTCGCCGAGATCCTCCTTCAGGCAGCCGTCCACCGCTTGCGACGCCGTCAGCGTCGTCGCGTCGGCGAGCGCCGGGTCCAGCGTCAGCCCCTGATACTCCACCGAGCAGACCGGCATGCCGGCCATCGCGGCCGCCTCGACGAGCGTCTCCGGATCTTCGTAGAGCTGCAGGAGGGGGCCGTCCGCCGCCTGGGTCGACGTCACCACGCCCGAGTTGGTGCCGACCATCAGCAGCTTGTCGGGTCCGCCGTTCAGCTTGAGCGTGGCGACCAGCTCGTCTTCCGGCATCGGCGTCGGCGCGCCGACGCCCTGACCTCCGGTGCCGGCCGTCGTCGGGTCCATCCCGGGATCCAGCGCGCGCGACCCACACCCGGCCGCGAGCGGCAACGCCGCGGCCAGCACCAGACCCAACCTGCGAGCGACCATCAGGCGAAAGGGTACGCCCGGCCGATCCACGCGACAAGGCGGGGGTCGTACACGTGGCGAACTTTTGCTGGACGTGCGTCGTTTCGTGACATCGGCGCGTCGCCCGCGCGCCCGGCGCCGGGCATAAACTGGAGAGGTGCGCTGGATCGCTGCAGTGCCGGCGGCGTTGCTCGTGGCGTCGACCGCGGCCGCGGACAACCCCGCGCCGGCCGCAGCGCACCGCTGCGCCGGCTTGCCCGGGATCGAGCAGCTCCGGACCTGGCCGATCGTGGCGGTCTGCGCGCCGGGCGGCGCGGCGGCGTCGACGGCGCCCCGGCGAATTCGCTCGCTCGGAGACGGGACGTTCGTGTTCTCGGGACGGGACGGCTGCTTCCGCGGACGCGCCATGCGCTGTTCGTCGCGCGCGCCGGTGTCGGAGGCGCGCGGGCAGCGGCGCCTGCCCGCGGCGGAGCGGCAGCCGCGCGCCCAGCTCGAGGGCGGCGGTTGGGTGCACGCCTGTCCGCTCGCCGGTCTTCCCTACGCGACGCTGCGGATCGAGCCCGACCACCGGGTGTCGTTGACCGACGGCGCGCGGACCGTCGCGACGGTGCGGCTGCGCGACGACTTCTCCGGACGCGACGTCGAGGTGTCGTGCGCCAGGCGCTTCGCGAACCTTCGCGTCGAGTACGATCGCGGCACGATGTACCGGGAGGTGACGCTGCTGTGGACGCGCGGCCGTCTGGTCGAGAGCGGCCGCGGCGAGGGTCCGGTGCCGCCGCCGCCCGCGCCCTGACGCGCGCCCGTCGCGCCGGGCGCGCCCCTCGAGGCTCCTCGATCGTGGTTGCTCGGCGCGAAAAGATCGTGTGATCGGCGAGAACCCGGTCGCTCCGGGAATTGACATCCCGCGCGCCGTCGCTACCTGGTCCTGGACGATTCCGTCGATCGTCGGGGGTGCGAAACGAATGGGGCGATCGAAACCTCGCGCGCCTTTCCTCCTGGTCGGTGCGATCAGCGGTTGCCTGTCGTCGTCAGATCCCGCCGCCGGCGACGGCCGCCCGCGGCTCTGGACGCTGTTCGACCTGCGCGCGGCGCTGGCGGCGGGCGGACCGGTCGCGGTGGTGCCTTCGCGGCCGCAAGGGATCGACGCGCGCGAGGTGCTCGCGCCGGCCGACGGCGGCGGCGCGACGCTGAAGGTCATCCCCGCGTACAGCGAGGGTCAGCCGGCGGCCTACGTGATGCCGGAGGTGTGGACCGACTTCGACGAGGTGTGGGTGCAGCCCTGGTACGTGCTGGTCACGGCGTGGGACCAGCAGAACCCCATGCAGAACCGGGCCAAGACCGCCGACGGCATGAACGCGCCCGCCGTGTTCGACGTCGGCCCGCACAGCCTCTTCTACAGCCCGCTGTGGACGGTCTACTACGCCGTCCTCCCGGTCGGAGCCGACGCGACGGCCTACAGGTCCGCCGAGAAGATCTTCGACGACGAGCTGGAGATCCATCCGGGCGTGCTGTGGACGTACTCGCTGCGGCCCGACGACGTCGGCCTGGGCGCCGCGCCGCCGGTGCACCCGTATCTGCAGACGCCGGTCGCGAGCTTCCTCAACACGCCGGCGGCGGGGTGGGTCGACGGCGAGCAGATCGCCTACTTCGGCGAGGGCAGCAACAACTTCACGACCGGCGCCGGGTGGGTGGTCGAGGAGACGCCGCTCTACGAGCTGGCGCAGCGCGGACCGGACGGCGCGCCCCAGCCGCTCGGCGCGCCGCGCGTGATGGGCACCGGTCCGCCTTTCGCGGGCGTCCCCGCGGACGCGCCCGCCGGGCGGCCGCGCTTCGGTTCGTACAGCCGGATCTACGAGGCGGTCGCGCCCGCGACGGCGGCCGCGTTCGATCCGGGCGCGGCCCCCGACGCGGCCGCGCTGCTGACGGCGCAGGGGCTGAACCCGGAGGCGTACCGCGGGCGCGTCGCCGCCAACGCCGTCAAGATCGCGAGCGCAGACGTCGCCTGCTTCGCGGCGCCCGATTTTCCGTCGTCGTGCAGCTGGCTGGATTCGCAGGCGCGCATCGAGGCCAGCCTGGGGGCGGCGAACATCGTCCGCACCGAGGTGACCGCCTGCACGCCGCTGGTCTTCTACGACGGCAAGGGGATCGGCCGATGACACGCCGGCGCGGGCAGCGCCCCGGCAGCGCGCTGCTGTTCGCGGCCGCCCTCGCGTCGGCGCGCGCGATCGCGGCGGGCCAGGCGCGCGCCGCGACCGAGACGGCCCCCGCCGCGCCGCCGGGCGAGCCGCAGCGGCACGAAGACGACGCCGGCGACGATCAGGACGCCGGCGTGGAGGCGGCCGGATTCGTGCTGCCGGCGGGCGTGGAGACCGCGCCGGCGCTGTCGCTGATGGGCTACGTCGACTTCGGCTTCGCCAACGCGGGCGGCGACGGCACCAGCTTCCCGCCCGGTGACAATCGGATCCCGGCCGACTACGGCGTCGACACCTTCGCGCCCGCGGTGAACTCGCGGGGCGACGTCGCGTCGATCGACGCGGGCGGGCGCGTGACCAACGGCTTCCTGCCGCGCTCGGTGAACATCGGCGGGCGGCCGTCGTTCCTGATCAACACCGTCAACCAGGACCTGCGCTACCAGGTCCCGCACGCGATGGCGTTCGTGCGCGTGCAGCTGTTGCCGCGCTGGGGCGGCGACGGCGCCGGCAACGTCACGCCGATCTACGTGGAGCAGGCGTTCGGCCGGGTGACGCCGTTCGACGGGCGCGAGCTCTTCGTCTCGGGCGGCAAGTTCGATTCGGTGTTCGGCATCGAGTACCTCGACAACTCGGCGGTCTACCGCACCGGCGTCACGCCGTCGCTGATGGCGCGCTACACGACCGGCACGGCGCTGGGGTTGAAGGCCTTCTACCGGCAGCAGATCCCGGCGGCCTGGTCGGCGCTCAGCCTGAACGTCGCCGCCACCAACGGGTCGAACTTCGTCGAGGCTCTGCAGCCGACCGACGCCAGCCTGACCGGCGTGCCGATCGGCTCGGGCCGGCTCGGCTACGAGCTGAACTTGCCGCGCGTGCAGGTGAAGCTGGGCGGCAGCGGCCTGCGCGGGCCGCGCAACGACCAGTTCGAACGCCGCTCGCTGCTGACGATGTTCGGCGCCGACGCGCGCCTGTACGTCGCCGGCGTGTCGCTGGCGGGCGAGTACGTCCACGTCGACGAGGACGAGGGCGCGGGCGGCAAGCAGACCGGCGCGGGCGGCTTCCCGATCGCGTCGGCGTTCCACGCGCGCGGGTTCTGGGCGCAGGCCGCCTACGGGCCGGCGCTGAACGTCGGGCCGCTGCGGACCATCGCGCCCTACGTACGCTACGAGCGGCGCCACGCCTGGTTCGAGGGCTTTCGCGCGCTGACGGTGGCGCGCGTGACGGTCGGCGTGCGGATCGCGCTCTGGTCGTCGCTGATCCTGAAGGCGGAGTACCTCTTCAACCAGGAGCTGGCGGGCGCGCCGACCGTCGACAACGACGTCTTCACCACCTCGGCGGTGTTCACGTGGTGAGGGCGGCGGCGGCGATCGCGATCATGCTGGCGGGCGGCGGGCTGCCGCCGGCGGCGACGCCGGCCGCGCCTGCGTCGTCATCGCCGCCGTCGTGGCCGGGCCGCGAGATGCCGCTGCCGATCTCGGTGAAGAGCCCGCAGGACCTCGCGTTCAAGACCGAGGTCGAGCGCCAGTATCTGATCTTCAACCTGATGGCGGGCGGGCGCGTCGCCTACGAGGCGGGCGACCACGCGCGGGCGGCGCGCGAATGGGAGGCTCTGCTCAAAATGCAGGCATTGCCGCCGGAGATCGCGCGCGTCGTCTCGCCGCTGCTCGCGGAGGCGCAGCGACAGCGGGGCGCGGCGGGCGCGCCCGTCGCGGCCGCTCCCGCCGCCCCGGCCGCGGTCGACGCCGCGCCGGCCGCGAAGGGCCCGGAGGCGCCGGCGGGCGGCGCGCCCCCGGCCGCGCGCGAGGAGGCGCGCGGCGTGACGGTGTCGGGCACGGTCAGCGGCGGCGGCGCGATCGGGCCGGCCGGCGCGGTCCTGTGGCTGAAGCGCCTCGACGGCCCGACGCCGGGCCCGCGCATCTTCCGCAAGCCGCGCGTCGTGAACCAGCTGGGCAAGACCTTCGTGCCGCACGTGCTCGCGATCCCCGCCGGGCAGGCGGTGGTGTTTCGCAACGACGATCCCTACTTTCACAACGTGTTCTCGCTCAGCCCCGGAGAAGGCTTCGACGCCGGCCTCTACGACAGCGGCCGGTCGTACACGCGGACGTTCAAGCAGCCGGGCGTCGTCGAGCTGCTGTGCAACATCCACGCCTCGATGTCCGCCTACCTCTACGTGGTCGATTCGGCCTACTACGCGCAGCCGCGCCCGTCGGGCGCGTTCGTGATCCGCAACGTCGTGCCGGGCCGGTACGACCTGTCCGTCTGGCACGAATCGTCGTCGTCGGTCGTGAAGCAGAGCCTCAACATCGGTGCCGACGGCGCGACGGGTCTGGTGGTCCGCGTTCCCGTCGACCGCCCGCCGCTGGTGGTGGTCCCGGACAAGTACGGCAAGCCGCGCCAGCCCCAGCTCGGGTATTGAGGCATGGGACGCGCCGGCGGCATCAGGTGGGCACGGACGCTGGCGGGCCTGGCGCTCGCCGGCGCGGTGCTGAGCGCGCCGGTCGTCGGCGCGCGCGCGCTGGCGCAGGCGCGCGCGCGGCGGGTCGCGGAGGAGGCGGCGCACCGGGCGCGGGACGGGGCCGCGCTGGCGCGCGACGCGCTGGCGTTGCAGACCGACGCGGTCGCGCTGATGGCGGCGAACGCGGTGGCCAACCCGCGCTTCCTCTCCGCCCTGCGCGGGCGGGTCAGCCGCGGCACGTTCGCCGATCTGCTGGCGACCGAGACCTGGTGGGAGCCGTACCGGGAGCTGCTGGCGGCGATCTCGTACGACGGGGCGACGCTCGCCTTCGCGCAGACCGACGGCCCCGACGGCGTGCCGGTGCTGCCGATCGTCAAGCGCGTCGCCGAGACGGGCCGCGCGGCCACCGCGGTGATGTCGGGCGGCCGCGGCGCCTTCCTGGTCGCCGCCTGTCCGGCGCCGCTCGGCCACGGGCGGGCGCCGGCGGTGCTGGTGCTGGCGCGGCCGCTCGACGGCTCGCTGCTGGAGCTCGTCTCCGAGAACACGGGCCGGGCGGTGCTGCTGAGCGACGGGCGGCAGTCGCTCGGGTGGGGCGGCGTCGACGGCGCGCTGCTGGTGCCGCTGCCGGGCCGCGAGACGGCCGGGGCGGTCGCGTTGCCGACGCCGGCGACGCACGCGGCGGCGATCGCGATCGCGCCCGGGCTGTGGCTGTGGGCGCTCGGCCAGGCGGCCGACTTCGAGGGCGCGGCGGTCGCCGCCGATCACGCGCGCCGGAAGGTGCTGTGGTCGATCGCGATCCCGCTGGCGGCGGCGGTCGCCGCGCTGTCGGTGCGGCCGCGCCGGCGGATCGAACCGCCCGCGCGGCTGCCCGCGTCCCCGCGCGCGCTGGCGGCGGCCGCGCCGCCGATGGTCATCGACGCCAGCGCCACGCGCGTCGGCGTCGCTGTCTCGGCGGCCGCGCTGGCGGCGGCGCCGCCCGTCGTGCAGATCGTCCGGCCGGGGCCGGGGACGGCGCTGGGCCGGTACCTGCTGGTCGATCAGATCGGGATCGGCGGGATGGCGGAGGTGTTCACCGCCGTGTCGTTCGGCTACGGGGGCTTCCGGCGGCCGTTCGTGATCAAGCGGCTGCGCGCCGAGCTGGACGGCAACGCCACCGCGGTCGGGCTGTTCATCGACGAGGCGAACCTCGCCTCGACGCTGGTCCACCCGAACGTCGTCCCGGTGTTCGACTTCGGCGAGGTGGGCGGTTCGTACTTCCTCGCCGAGGAGTACATCGTCGGGCGCGATCTGGGGCGGCTGACCAACCGGCTGCGCGAGCGGGGCGAGCCGCTGCTGTCGCGCAACGCCATCCTTCACCTCGGGCGGGAGATCCTGAACGGGCTCGCGTACGCGCACGACAAGCGCGACGACGCCGGCCGGCCGCTCGGCCTCGTCCACCGCGACATCACCCCCGAGAACGTGATCATCTCCGAGCGCGGCGAGGTGAAGATCCTCGACTTCGGCATCATGAAGGCGCGGCAGCGCGTGTCGCAGACCGAGAGCGGCACGGTGCGCGGCAACGTCGGCTTCATGTCGCCCGAGCAGGCGCGCGGCCGCGTCGTCGATCAGCGGTCCGACCTGTTCTCGACCGGGCTGGTGCTGCTGTACGCGGCGACCGGCGAGCCGACCTACCCGGGGGAGTCGTTCTACGATCTGCTGACCGCCGCGGCGGCCGGACCGGCGGCGGCCCAGCAGGCGCGCATCGCGGCGCTGCCGTCGCCGCTGCCGGCGATCCTGACGCGCGCGCTCGCCGTCGATCCGGAGCAGCGGTTCCAGTCGAGCGCCGAGTTCAGCGCGGCGATCGCGCCGCACCTGGAAGCGGGCGGCGCGGGCGAGCTGGCGCTCCGGGTCACCGCGCTGTTCGGCGACGCGCTACGCGCCGAGCAGGAACGCCTCGCCGCCGCCGGGCCCGCCGCGCCGCGCCCCGAGCCCCTCGCCGACGCCGCTACTTAGCGTCCGCCGCGTAGCTGTTCGCGGCGGCCTGCGCGGCCGCGCCGATCGCGAGCGGCAGGCCCGCGTCGCGCAGGATGGTCTCGAGCGCCGACAGCAGCAGCGTGACGTTGCGGCGCGTGCTGGAGGCGCCCATCAGGCCGATGCGCCAGGCCGTGCCCTTGAACGGACCGAGGCCGCCGCCGATCTCGATGCCGAAGTCGTCGAGCAGGCGCGCGCGCACGCGCGCGTCGTCGACGCCGGGCGGGACGTAGACCGCGTTCAGCGGCGCCAGGCTGGCCGCCGGGATGTACGAGATCCCCATCGTCTCGAGGCCGGCGCGCAGGGCCAGGTGATTGCGGCGGTGGCGCGCGATGCGCGCGTCCAGCCCCTCCTCCAGCACGGCGCACAGCGCCTCGCGCAGCGCGTACGTCATGTTGACGGGCGCGGTGTGGTGGTAGACGCGATCCGCGCTCCAGTAGTTGCGGATGAGCGACATGTCGAGGTACCAGCTGCGCACCTTGGTCTTGCGACGATCCATCGCCTCCAGCGCCGCCGCGCTGAACGTGACGGGCGCCAGGCCCGGCGGGCACGACAGACACTTCTGGGTGCCGCTGTAGCAGGCGTCGATCCCCCAGGCGTCGACGGGCAGCTCGTGCCCGCCCAGCGACGTGACCGCGTCGACGAGCAGCAGCGCGCCGGCCGCGTGCGCGACGCGCGCGATCTCCTGCAGCGGCTGGTGCGCGCCCGTCGACGTCTCGGCGTGGACGATGCCGACCCACTTCGCGCCGGGGTGCTGCTTCAGCGCGTCGGCCAGCGCCTCCGGGTGGATGGTCTGGCCCCAGGCCGCCTCCAGCGTGTGGACGAACGCGCCGTGGCGATCGGCCATGTCGGCCATGCGCGCGCCGAACGCGCCCGCCGCGCAGACGATCACCTGGTCGTGCGGCTCGGTCAGGTTCGCCACGCACGCCTCCATGCCGGCGCTGCCCGTGCCGGGGACCGCCAGCGTCAGCTGGTTCTCGGTCTGGAACACGCGCTGCAAGAGGCCGCGCGTCTCGTCCATGATCGCGAGGTATTCGGGATCCAGGTGGCCGAGCGTCGGCTCCGCCAGCGCCGCCAGGACGCGCGCCGGGACCTCGCTCGGTCCCGGGCCGAGCAGGATGCGGGGCGAGGGGCGCGCGGGAAGAGTGCGGACGGGGTCGCTCAATGGATTCGTGCTCCCTGGCGGACCAGCTCCGCCTGCAAGTGCGCGACGTTCAGATCACGCAGGCTGACGCCGTCCCTGATCGAGATCGCCGCCGCCACGCCCGCGCCCTGGCCGGTGACCGCGCAGCACATCATGCTGCGCACGCTGGCGTGCGAGATCTCGTCGCCCGCGATGCAGCGCCCGGCCACCAGCAAGTTCTCCACCCGCTGAGGCAGTAGCACGCCGTAAGGAATTTCGAAATAGCGCCCGGTCGTCGGCAGCACCAGCACGCCGTAGCCGTCGATGAACTCCGGGAAGATGCCGATCGAATCGTCGAAGCGCGCCTGGTTGCGCACGTCGTGCTCGGTCAGGTTGGTGCGCCCGAGGATCTTCCGCGTGTCACGCACGCCGATCGTCGTCCCGTACGTGCGCAGCTTCGCCTTCTCGAACCCGGGCGCGTAATGGTTGAGCGCGGTGATCGCCTGCAGCGCCTGCGCGCGCCCCTCGATCTCGCCTTTCGTCAGGTCCCAGACGTTGGTCCCGTCGTACCCGGTCAGGTGGATCATGTTGAGGTAGGTGGCGTCGCCCGAATCGGTGATGGTGCTCCAGGTGCCGCCGATGCTCTTGAGGCCGGCCGGGATCACGCCCGCCGCGCGCGCCTGCGCGAACGGCTTCTCCAGATAGGGGCTGAACAGCTCGTCTTCCTTCCCGCCCTTGCTGACGTCCCACTCCAGGCCCCAGTCCTTGTACTTCGTCGGGTTGGCGGCGACGTAGTCCAGGAAGCGTTTCTTGTCGACGCCGCTGACCGAGAACATCACCGTCACCGGCAGCATCCGCTCGCGCACCGTCATGCGGGTGGGCGCGCCCGCGTAGTGGGCGACGTCCGCGTCGCCCGACGCGTCGACGATCCGCCTGGCCAGGATCGCGCCGCGGCCCGACTTGCTATGGACGATGATGCCGCGCAGGGCGTCGCCCTCCATCACGGTGTCGATCGCGACCGCGTGCAGGAGCGGCGTCACGCCCGCCTCCGCCACCAGCCGGTCGGCCACGACCTTGAACATGTCGGCGTTGATCGCCTCGCTCTTCGACTGCGGCTCGGGGCTGGTGGCGCCCATGGCCTTTGCGCGCTGCTCGAGCTCGATGCCGATCCCTTCGCTGTCGACGGTCCCTTCGCGCCGGTACCAGGCGATGCTCTCCACGCCGACCACGGTGATGTTGCCGCCCAGGCAGCCGAAGCGCTCGACCACCATCGTCCGCGCGCCGGCGCGCGCCGCGCCGAGCGCCGCGCCCAGCCCGCCCGGTCCGCTGCCGACCACCAGCACGTCGACCTCCGCGATCACCGGGACCTCACGAGCGCTCTCGCGGACCGTCTTCATCGCGTGACTGGCGATCCTAAGGCGGCCTCGCCGCGCCCGCGCTTTTCCGGGCGATTGTTCGCAAACCTGTCACGTGAGGCCGTCGGGCGGGCCAATCGCGCTCAGGCCTTCTTCATGAAATAGAGCCCGAGCGAGAGGAGCATGATCGCCGCCGGCAGCACCAGCGCGGTCCACTCCAGTTTGCCCACCAGGTCGGAGCTGAGCGTCGGCAGCCCGAACACCACCAGCGCAGTCAGGATCGTCTCCCACAGCAGCACCTTCAGATCGCTGAAGGTGTCCATGTTGAGCCACGTCGGCAGCTTGTAGGCCCGGTGATCGGTGGACGCCGGCAGCAGGAAAAGCTTGAAGACGCCCAGCCCCAGGATCAGCAGCACCAGCGCGATCAGCAAGAAGTCGAGCGAGTGCAGCAGCTCCAGCCCGGGCCGGACGTTCTCGCCCCCGGCCGCCCCGCGGGCGATGACGAGATAGGCGTGGAGCGCGATGCGTCCGCCCAGGACCAGGAACGCCAGCGAGTGCATGATCGCCGCGATCACCACGACGATGGCGATGTAGCGAACCTTGAGCAGCTGCTCGAGCAGGCCGCGGTGCCGTCCGGGCACATCGCGGTCCAGTCGAGGCTCGTCGTCGCGCTGATCGCCGCCCTGCATCGACCTCACCCCACCATGGCCATCACGTAGGACATGAACGTCAGCACCACGTTCGAGATCGCGAACGTCACCGGGTAGGAGAGGGCGGGCACGTTGCTCTGGGTGCTCTCCTGCGCGGCCTGCATGCCGGCGCTGTTGCAGCGGCCGCCCGCCACCGCGCCCAGCAGGAGCGCGATGTTCATGCGCAGCGCGCGCCGGCCGACCACCCACGCGATCAGCGCGGGGACGAAGCCGACGATCAGCGTGCCTATCAAGATCGGCGCGATCGATCCCTGCTTGATCGTCTGGATGACGCCGGCGCCCGAGTTCAGCCCGACGATCGCGACGAAGACGTTCAGGCCGAGGTCCTCGATCAGGCGGCGGGCCGGCTCCGGATACGGGCCGCCGAACCTCGGGTGGCGCGTGCGCAGCGTGCTGAGGCCGATGCCGACCAGCAGCAGGCCCACCGCCGAGCCGAAGGCCAGCCGGATCTGCCCGATCGGGATGGTGATCATCCCGATCAGCGCGCCCGCGGTCAGCCCCAGCGCCAGCGTCACGATGTCGGTCGACAGGCTGGGGCGGATCACCCGGCCCGTCTCCTGCTCGAGGATCTTGACGCGCCAGGCGCTGCCGGTGACGCGCAGGACGTCGCCCTTGCGGATGATCGTCTCGGGGCCGTGCGGGATCTCGTCGCCGCCGCGAAACATCGCGTTCAGGAACAGGCCGTGCCCGACGTCGGCGGCCAGATCCCCCAGTGAGCGCCCGGAGGCGACGCCCTTGTGCACGATCACGTCGACGGTCTGCAGACCGACGTCGCGCACGACGCGCTCGTACACCTCCGTGCCGATGCGTCCGCCCGCCACGGCCAGGCGCGCGATCGGGCCGAACAGCGCCACCGTGTCGCGCCGCTCGAGGACGGTGTCGTCCCTGGGATCGATCAGCCGGCCGCGGCGCGAGATCCGCTCCACCGAGACGAGCGGATACTTCCGGCGCAGCTCGCCGAGCGGTTGCCCCAGCAGCTCGGGCGCCTCGATCTCGTAGGTGCGCACGGTGACGGGCGCGGCGGGCACCGTCCCGAAGAACTCGTCGGCCACGCCCGGCAGCGGCGCGCCCCCGCCCTTGATCGAGCGCTCGTACTCGGCCGCGGCGCGCGCCGTGTTCGCGCCGAACATGTCGGGGACCTTCATCAGCACGATGAACAGCACCATGCTGATGCAGTACGAGAACGCGAACGCCGTCGACAGGCTGCTGGCCGCCTCGGCGACGGTGACGCCGGCGGTGAGATGCCCGGCGCCGCTCGCGTAGGCGGTCTGGGCCGCGCCGAACCCGGGCGTGGCGGTGTTGGCGCCCGCGAACACGCCCGGGATGATCCCCGGCGCCGGATGGAAGATCGCGCGCACGACGAAGATCGCCCCCAGGGCCAGCACCGGGACCAGCAGCCCGAGCAGCAGGAAGCGCTTGGCGTCGCGGCGCAGGCCGGACAGGAACTGCGGGCCGACCTTCATGCCGACCGCGAACATGAACAGGTTGAAGAACAGTGTGCTCGCGAACTCGGGCAGCGCGAAGGTGGTGCCGCGCAGCGCCGCGATCAGGCTGGTGGCGAGCGCGATGATCAGCGTCGACGCCGTCGCGCCCAGGCCGATGCCGCGCACCTTCAGGCGCCCGAGCGCGTAGCCCGCGGCGACGACGAGAAACAGCAGGACGAACGGCTGCTTCGCGAGACCCGCCGCCAGCACCGCCGTCGCCTCTCAGTACGTGTCGAACATCCGCTGGATCGACTTGATGTCGGTGGTGCTGAGCAGCGCCAGCTGCAGCAGCACGCGCGACTTGCCGGGGTTCAGCTCGCCCGACGCCACGAAGTTCATCTTGTCGTCGTCCACCTCGCTGTTGCGCAGCACGAGGCCGCTCTCGAGCCGCGTGCTGCGCACCACCAGCACGCCCGACTTCACGGCGTCGGCGAGCGCCTGCAGCGCGGCCTTCGACATGTTGCCGTCGCCCACCCCGGCCACCACCAGCCCCTTGGCGCCGTTCTTGAGCGCCGCCTTGATCAGGTCGGGGCTCATGTTCGAGTGCGCGTAGATGATGTCGACGCGCGGCAGGTTCTTGCGCCCCTGCACGCTGAACTGCGAGTGCGTGGTGTGGCGCTTGTCCATCGGTTCGAACCAGGCGATCTTGCCCGCCGTCACCACGCCGGTCGGGCCGCGGTTCGGGCTCTCGAACGTGTCGACGCTGGTGGTGTTGGTCTTGGCCACGTTGCGCGCCGTGTGGATCTTGTCGTTGATCACCACCAGCACGCCGCGCCCGTAGGCCTTCACGTCGCCCGCCGTGGCGACCGCGTTGTAGAGGTTGGCGGGGCCGTCGGCGCTGATCGCCGTCGCCGGCCGCATCGAGCCGACCAGCACGACCGGCTTCTCGCTCTTCACGACGAGGTTCAGGAAGTACGCCGTCTCCTCCATCGTGTCGGTGCCGTGGGTGATGACGACGCCGTCGACGTCGGGCGACTGCAGCACCTCGTTGGTGCGCGCCGCCAGCTTCAGCCAGACGTCGTCGTTCATGTCCTGGCTGCCGATGTTCGCCACCTGCTCGCCCTTCAGCGTCGCCAGCGTGTCGAGGTTCGGCACCGCCTTGATCAGATCTTCGACCTTGAAGGTGCCTGCCTGGTAACCGTAGCCGCCCGCCGTGCCGGCGCCCGCGATGGTTCCGCCGGTGGCGAGGATCATGATCCGCGGCTTCGGCTTCTCGGGCGCCGCCTGCGGCTCCGACGGCGCGGGCGTGGGCGCCTGCGCCTCGGCGGTCAGCTGGGCGGCGGCCAGGCCCACCGCCAGCGACGCCACCGCGATCAAGACTCGATTGCGCATGTTCAACCTCCCTGCCCGGTCAGCCGCTTCCACTCCTCCAGCGCCCGCTGCATCGTCTCGCGCAGATCGCGCCCGATCGCCTCGTAGTCGTCGGCGTCCAGGTTGGCGAGCGACACGCGCACCGTCCAGGGCGGCCCCTCGAAGCCGCCGCCGTTCAGCAGCACGGTGCCGTGGCGGCGCGCCAGCCCCAGCACCACCTCGACCGGCTGCCGGTGGGCCTGCGCGTAGCGGACGAAGTCCTCGCCGAACTCCTTGCGCCCCCAGACCTCGAGATCGAGGTCGACGTAGTAGCCGACCCGCAGCGGATCGGGCGGGACGGGGATGCGCAGCCCCTGCGCCAGCCGCGCCAGCCGCTCGTGGATGATCGCGCGGCAGCGCCGTTCGTAGACGTCGTCCTCGTCGAGCAGCGCGAACAGCGAGAACAGCGCCATCTGCACCTGCTGCGGCGGCGACAGCCCGGCGGTGTGGTTCAGCGCCACGTCCCGGCTGTCGGCGACCATGCGGTCGATCAGCTTGAGGCCGTCGGGATCGGTGGTCAGCGACGCGTAGCGCTCGCGCAGCGCCGCGCGGTCGCGCTCGGGCAGGTTCGCCAGCTGCCGGTCCAGGATGTTGTCGGCGTGCAGCGCGACGACGCCCAGCCGCCAGCCCGTGCAGCCGAAGTGCTTCGAGTACGAATAGACCAGGATGGTGTTCTGCGGCAGGTCCGCCGCCAGCGAGCGGAAGCCGTCGACGAACGTGCCGTAGACGTCGTCGGTCAGGATGATCAGATCCGGGCGCCGCTCCCGCACCAGCTCGACGATGTGCGCGTGCGTCTGCGGGGCCAGCGCGAACGACGCCGGGTTCGACGGGTTGACCAGGAAGAACGCCTTCACGCGCGGGTCGGCCAGCTTCTCGATCTCCGCCTCCGGGTACTGCCAGGTGTGGAAGCCCGCTCGCGTTCCGCTCTGCGCGATCTCGATCGTCTGCAGCGCGAAATCTTCCAGGTGCGGCAGCTCGACGTAGGGCGTGAAGATCGGCGTCCCGAGCGCCACCAGGTCGCCCTGGCGCAGCAGCCGGTTCGCGAACAGGCTCTTGAACACGTAGCACATCGCCGCCGTGCCGCCCTCGACGGCGAACAGGTCGAAGGTTCCCGGCGGCGGCCGGTCGTCGCACATCACCTTGGCCAGGTAGCGCTGCACGATCGCCTCGCTGTGGACCAGCATCCGATCGGGCACCGGATAGGTGTCGCCGATGATCGAATCGGCCAGCTCGTGGACGAAGCTGTCGGCGTCGAAGCGCAGCGTGGCGACCGCGTAGTCGAGCGCGCGGCGCAGCAGGTCCGCCCCGAGTCCCTCCCCGGCGCGGCTCACGTACCTGCGCAGGCGGTCGGCGATGCCGTCGGCGTGCGGCATGCCGCCGAAGCCCGGTTCGTCCCAGACGCGCTTCGACTCGGAGAGCGCGAAGCGGCCGAGCGTGAAGAACGCCTCACGCGGCGTGGTGGCGACCCAGTTCGGATTGCCGCGGCCCGCGTCGAGGAAGTTGTGCGTCGCCGCCTTGCTGCGTGAGAAGTCGCGCGCGCTGCGGATCAGCAGGTCCTTGAGCTGGAACGGGCTCAACTGCTGGAGACCACCCACCTCCACCGGACTGCTGCTCATCCCGCCTCCCCTTGCCGACTGCCGACTTCCCGACGGGCCCCCCGCCGAGGACGCCCACACCGTCGAGTATGCGTCGCGGTCGCGCCACCGGTACTCGTCCGTACGGCGAATCGGCAAGATCCGCACCGTCCCGGAAGCGGCGGCCGCGGTGCGCCTGGTGCGTCGTTTGCTTTCTTCCGCACCGAGATGCGACCAGGCCGAGTCGCCGCCGCGTTGATCGGAGTCGCCGCCGGTGCCGCGGGCGTGCAGGTCTGGGCGCGATTCGCGGCCGATCTGCGGGCGCAGCGCGCGCGTGTCGCGCGGGGAAGCCGGGTCTGGACGTCGCCGCGCTTCGGGCCGATCGAGTACGCGATGGTCGGGCGGGGCGTGCCGGTGCTGCTGGCGCACGGGGCGGGCGGCGGCTTCGATCAGGTCACGCCGGCGGCGGAGCGGCTGGCGGTGGCGGGCTACCAGGTGGTGGCTCCGTCGCGCTTTGGTTACTTGCGGTCGTCCAGCCCGGACGATCCGTCGCCGCTCAATCAGGCCGAGGCGTTCGTGGCGCTCATGGACCGGCTTCAGATCCGACGGGCGGCGGTGGTCGGCATCTCGGCGGGGGCGCTGTCAGCCTTGCAGCTGGCGCTGGCGCATCCCTAGCGTTGCCGTTCGCTCGTCCTGCTCGTTCCCGCCGCCGCCGCCGCGCTGGGCGCCGCGGGCGTTCTTCCCCTGCGCTCGCCGATCCTGATGACGCTCGCGCAGCGGTTCATCCGCTCGGACTTCCTCTACTGGCTGGCGCTCTCGATCGCGCCGCGCGCGATGACCCGCTCGGTGCTGGCCACCGATCCGGCGATCCTGGCCGCGGCGAACCCGATCGAGCGGCGCCGCGCGTGGGACGTCCTGAGGAACGTGCTTCCGGTCAGCGCGCGCGCGCAGGGCCTGCTGAACGACGCGCATTTCGTCGCGACCCCGCATCAGCTGCCGCTCGATCGGATCGCGACGCCGACGCTGGTGATCTCGCTGGAGGATGACCGTTACCGGACCATCGAGCCGGCCCGCTCCATCGCCGCGGCGATTCCGGGCGCGCGTCTCGTCACCTATCCGTCGGGCGGTCACGTCTGGGTCGGCCACGACGCCGAGCTGATGACGGAGATCGCGGCGTTCCTGCGCGACAACTGAGGCGCGCAGATCAGCGCGCGGAGATCAACGCACGAACGTCAGCGCGAGAAGAGCGGCCGCGCGGGCGGGGCCGGCGCGTAGGCGGGCGCCGCTGCCGGGGCGGGCCTGGTGGCGGGCGCCAGCTGGCGCGCCGGGGTCGGGGCGGCGGCCGCGGCCTGCGGTTGCGCCGGCTTGGACGCCTGCGGCTGGCCCTGCATGAACGACGGCAGCATCAGGTCCTTCTCCGCCGAGTAGGACGCCCGCCGGTGCTTGGGAGCGGCCGGCGCCGCCGGGTGCTTCGCCGCTTCGGCGTGGTGCCGATGCTTCTCGCTCGATTCCTGGGACGCTTCCGACGCTGCCGGAGCCGGCGCCGCCGCGGGCGCCGGTGGCTCGGGCTCGGCCGCGGCAGGCTCCGGATTATCGGGCAGCACCGACTGCATCTGCGCCGGTTCGGCCGCGGGCGCGAAGGGCGCAGCGGCCGGCGGCGGGGCCACCGCCGCCACGGTGGCGCGGCCTGCGCCGGCCCTCGGTTCGAGCGGCGTCGCCGGCAGGTTGGCGTGCCCGTTGCCTCTCGACGCGACCACCACGGCCGACAGCCCCGAGAGCAGAATCACGCTCGCGACCACGATCGCGACCGTCTGACCGTTCAGGCGCCCGATGCGAAGCGCGCCGGCCAGGCGCGCGGCCGCCGGGATCGCCGCCTGCGCCGTCCGGGACGTCACCCGGCCCGCGGCGCGGATCACGCGCGCCGAAGATCGCCCAACGGCGCGGCAGGACGCGGACGTCACCCGGCCCACGGAAGCGACGGCGGGCCGCGCCCCGCGGCCGATCGCGCCAGAGGCGCGGCGCAGGAGAGCGCGCGACGCAGCGGCCGCGGCCGCCGCGCGCCCCTGCGCCACGGCGTCCTCCGGTGTCGTCGCGCGCGCGCGTCTCGCGGGCGTCGCGGCCGCCTCAGGAAACAGGTCGTCGAAACGTTCGGGCGCCGCCGGCGCCTCGGGCACATCCGGGGGCGCGGACGCGAAGAACGCCTGATCGAGGTCGTCCCAGGCCGCATCGCCGGAGCGGATCGACGAGTCTGCCACGAGATTGTTAGTGTCCTCAGGCGGCACTTTCGTTAACTTTTTCGTCCGGTCGGTCTTTCTACGGCGGCGTGATGGCACGATGCTTCAGCCTCGGTCATGGATCTACGAGCCCCGCGCCGGATCGGATACCTGCACCGTGCATTTCCGTTCGCCCGTACGGACCAGGTTGCGCCACCGCCGGTGACGACCTCGTACGACAATGTAGGTCGTCAGGTCGTCAGGTCGTCAGGTCGTCAGGTCGTGAGGTCGGCATGATCACCGTCGGTTCCATCGCGCGCGAGGCGCTCGCGCAGGTGTTCCCGTTCCTCGCCGAACGGTACGCCGGCCGGCGCGGCGCGATCAAGGAGCTGACCCACGGCCGGCCCGACTTCGTCTTCTGGGCGTACCCCGACGGGCGGCTCCACGACGCGCGCGACGCGCACGCGCGCAACGTGCCGAGGGGGTACGAGCACATTCTCGACGACGAGCCCGACTACGGCGGCTTTCTTCGCGGCCGGATCGTCACCGCCCGCGGCAAGCAGCTGGTGGTCGTCTATTGCCGGCCGGAGGCGCTCGCCGCGCCGGGGCCGCAGCTGTCGCAGTTCCTGCGTGCGATGCGCGCCGTGCCCGTTCCGCTCGCGGACGATGCGATCGTCGTCAGCGACAACGCCGATCTCTACGGCACGCTCGCCGACCTCGAGGACCGCGAACGCGCGGGCGAACCGGGCGTCGCCTGATTGCTGGTTGCGGATCGGCGCGGGCGGCCTTATCGCTCCCAGATGAAAAAGTTTCTCGTTCTCTACAAGGCGTCGGCGGCGGCGTTCGCGGAGGTGATGAAGGCGCCGCCCGAACAGCAGAAGAAGGGCATGGACGAATGGATGAAGTGGAGCCAGAAGGCCGCTTCGTCGATCGTCGACATGGGCGGACCGCTCGGGAAGGCCATGGTCGTCACGGCCAAGGGCGCCACGCCGACCAGCAACGATCTGGGCGGCTACTCGGTCCTCCAGGCTGAATCGAAGGAAGCGCTGGCCGAGAGCCTGAAGGGCCACCCGCACTTCACGATGAAGGACAGCTCGATCGAGATCGTGGAGCTGGTGCCGATGCCCGGCATGTAGGGCCCGGGCGGCGGCCCCGCCGTCAACATCTTACTCGCGCAAGAAATCGGGGCGGGCGCGTTACTATCGTCAGACATGGCGAGGCAGGCTTGTCGATGAGCCGCGTCCCCGGTTCGCAGGAATTGCGGGAAGGGGACGATTCGCCTGCCGCCCTCGAGACCACCCAGACCAGCATCGGCGACGAGCTGGCGCGGGCGCGGCCCGCCGATCCGCCGGGGCTGCTGTTCGCGCAGGCGCGGATGGCAGCGGACCTGTTCGGCGTCGGCGACGCGCCCGGGGTGGGGCGCTTCCAGCTGCTCAATCGGCTGGGCGCCGGCGGCATGGGCGTCATCTATGCCGCCTACGATCCGCAGCTGGACCGCACCGTCGCGCTGAAGGTCGTCCACGTCCCCGGCGCCACCGTCGACAGCGCGCTGGCGGAGGGGCGGGCGCTGGCGCGCCTGTCGCATCCCAACGTCGTGCCGATCTACGACGTCGGCGTCACGGGCGCGCACCTCTACATCGTGATGGAGCTGGTGCTGGGGCGGACGCTCGCGCAGTGGGCGAAGGGGCGCACGCAGCGCGAGATCGTGAAGGCGTACCTGCAGGCGGGCGAGGCGCTGGCGGCCGCGCACGCGGCCGGACTGGTCCACCGCGACTTCAAGCCCGACAACGCCATCATGGGCAATGACGGCCGCGTCCGCGTCGTCGACTTCGGCCTGGCGTGCGAGGCGGAGGATCCGGACCGGCCCGCGTCGGGTCACCGACGCGGCGGCACGCCCAAATACATGGCGCCCGAGCAGCAGATCGGCGCGCCCATCACCGCCGTCACCGATCAGTACGGCTTCTGCACGGCGCTGGCCGAGTCGCTGAAGGAGAGGCTGCGCCCGGCGCGCGGGGGCGCGGCGCTGCCGCGCTGGCTGCAGGCCGCGATCGACCGCGGCGCCGCGCCCGATCCGGCGGATCGCTTCGCATCGATGGCCGACCTGCTGCGCGTGCTGTCGCACGATCCCGTGGTCGTGCGGCGGCGGCGCATTACGGGGGCGGTGCTGGCCGTCGCCGGCGTGGTGGCGTTCGTCGCCGGGCGGTCCACGCAGGCGAGCCGCGCTGAGGCGTGCAACGCGGGCGAGGCGCGGCTGGCCGCGGTGTGGGGCGACGGCGGCCGGGCCCCGGCGCTCGCGCGCATCGGCGGCCTGAGCGACTACGGCCGTTCGGTGCAGCCGCGGCTCGAGCGCCAGCTCGCCGAACACGCGCAGCGCTGGGCAGGCGGTTACCGCGACGCCTGTCTGGCGCACGCCCACGGCGTGCAATCGGACGCGCTGATGGATCGGCGCATGGCCTGCCTCGAGCGCGGCCGCGCCGCGCTCACGGCGGTCGCCGACCTGGTCCGGACCGCCGACGCCAAGGCGCTTCCCGATCTGGTGACCGCCGCGCAGGCGCTACCCGATCCCGACGGCTGCGGCGACCTGCAGTCGCTGCTCGCCAACGCCGAGCCTCCGCCCGCCGCGATCTCGGCGCGCGTCGCGGAGCTGCGCGGTCGTATGTCGGCCGCGCGCGTTCAGATCGCTGCAGGAAAAAACGAAGAGGCACGCGCGATCGCCGACGCGGTCGCGATGGAAGCGCGCTCCCTCGGATATCGACCGTTGCTCGCGGAGACGTTGCTGGTACTCGGTCACGCAACGATGGGGATGGAGGACCGGACTGCCGCGACGCCGCCGTTGACCGAGGCGTTCACGCTGGCGTTCGAGGAGGGCGACGACTCGTTGGCGGTCGAGGCCTGGGCGCGACGCGCCTGGACCCGCGGTACATCGGCCGACGGTCCAGAATCGCTCTCCGGTCTCGACGTCGTCGAGGCCGCTGCCGCGAAGCGATCGGTGTCCGCGTTCGCGCGCGCCCTCCTTTACAACAACGTCGGCTCCGTCGAGATCGCCCTCGATCATCGCGAGCGTGCGCGCGGCGCGTTCGAGCATGCCTTGCAGGAGGCGAAGGGCGTCACGGGCCCCGGCGCCGCCGAGCTGCTCAACGTTCGTGTCAATCTCGGTTTCACGATCGACGATCCCGAGCGACGCGATCGAGTCCTGGAAGAAGCCGAGATCGAGAAGGCGAATGCGCTGGGAGCCGATCATCCCGAGACCCTGAACACGCGATGGCTCAGAGGCCGGCGCCTGATGCGCTTCGCGCGAGCCGCCGAGCTGTTGAAGTCCGCGTGCGCCGGCCTGGAACTGCACGACAAGTCACGCGCGATGCGGTGTTGGTCCGAGGAGGCCTATCTGCGCCGCGAGCTGAACGATGTCCCGGCTGCCGTCGCGGCGATGCGGCGCGCGGAGTCGTTGGACGTCGTGACCGACCCGGCGTTTCCGATCGTGTCCCCCTACTTGCGTCTGTGGGAGGGCGATGCGGTGCGCGCCTCGAAGGAGTTTACGTCGGCGCTCGCAGCGATGCCCGTGTCGAAAGATGAACCGTGGTGGGATCGCTACGAGCGCGCGAACTTGGAGCTGGGACTCGCGCGGGCGCGCCGCGCCATGGGGCAACTTCGCGAGGCCAAGGCGATCCTGGCGCAGACCTTGGAGACGCTACGGGACCTTGCCGCCAAGCACTCCGACGGTGGCGTCGAGCGAAGGCTCGGTCGGGCCCGCGCCGAGCTCGCGGAGGTCCTGGCCGCGCTGCACGCGCCGCCCGCCGAGATCGCGCCGCATGCGGAGGCGGCGGTTGCTTGGCTGCGACCGGCCGGCGGCTCGAGCGCCGAGATCCAGGAGCTCGATCGCCTGGCCGGTCGGTCGGGCAGCTAAACTTAGTGCGCCGGCGGCACCGGGTTGCCGGGCGGGTTGCAGTACTTCACCGCGTCGGCGTGCTTCTCGCGGTTGACGGTCAGGACGTACGGGAACGCGCCCTTGGGCGACTTCTCGTATTCTCGCTTCCACCACTCTGCCCAGGCGGCGTCGCACTCCGGAATCTTCCCCACAGTGCTCGCCGCCTTTCCCGGTCCGGGTGGCGCTATCGTGTAGGTCCTCTTGGGGGTGCTACTGCTGCAGATCGACTCCACGACCGACCGTTCGACCGAGGGTGCGTTGCACTGGGGATAGGTCGATAGCGGAGCGGGCGGGTCGGGCTTGCGCCGCGGTGTATTGAGGCAGAGCGCGCCGGTGGGACCCCAGATCGCTTCGATCCCTCTGCTGTCCGGTTCGCCGAGGATGTTCGCCGACGGCCACTGGTAGAAGCCTTGCGCGTCCGCCCAGTAGAGCGGTGTTCCGTCTCCCGTCCAGCCTCTGCCGTCGCCGCAGTAGTCGGCGGTGATCGCCTTCAGCATCGCGGTCCGCTGCGGGAGCGTCGTGTTGCGGGGCGTTCCGTCGGGCGTGATGCTGCCGGCCTCCGTGTGTCGAAGCATGTGCATCTTGTAGGGAGCCGTCCCGGCGCACGCGAGGTTGAACCAGCCCTTCTTCTCGTCGATCTTGCTGACCGTCTTCTCCGCGGTGTCGTAGTGGTCGCCCGCGAACACGATCGCCGTCGCATCGATGTTCTTCCACAACGTGTCGTCGGATCGATACGGGCCCTTGCAGATGTGCTCCTGGAACTCCTCCTCCTGGCATCGCCCGCCGCAGCTGCCGTATCCGTACCGGTCGGCCTTCGCGCCCTCGGCCTTGGCAGGGGCGCTGATCACGAGCGGGCGGTCGCGTCCTCGGCGGGGATCGTTCCCGGCTTTCGGGTCCTCCGGATCGAGGGCACCCACGCCCGTCCGGCGAGAGGTCTTTCTGACCTTGAAGTCGTAGTACGGAACCTCTTCGAAAGGGCTGACCCAGAAGGTCTGGCGTTGGCACTGCGTTGGCGGCTGGTCTTTTCGCTCCTTGTCGTGGCATTGGGTGTCGGTGTTGAGACACCCGTCCCAGACACTCATCAACCTGATCTGGTAGGCGCGACCGTCGTCCATCTTGAGGTCGACGATCAAGCCGACCAGCTCCTGGCCTCGATAGATCCTCGGTCCTCGTTTGGCCTGCGCGTACAGAAAATGGCGGTGGACCTTCACGATGACATCGGTTCCATCGGCGAGCCGCGCGCCGGTGACCTTGGGCCCGTTCGGTCGCTGGTCGCCGCCGCCGTTCAGCTCGTCGAAGACGATGCCATCGCCGACGGTCGCCGAGTTGCTTCCGCAGTAGTAGCAGATGCTCGCGCGGGCGACCGAGTCGCCCAGCAGCACGCCCGCCGCGACCGCGATCGCCCCCAACAACATCAGTCGTTTTCGGTTCTTCATCTGGATACTTCCCCCCTTCTGGTAGTGCCAGCACCTACTCGTTCGTTACCGAGGCTCGCCGTTCGCGAGCTTCCCGTCCTTCTTGTCCCCGGCCTCGTCCTCCGCCTTGTCCTCCGCCTCCGACGTGATCAGCGACGTCACCAGCGCGTCGCCCGCGTCGGCGAGCGCCGCGCCCGAGCCGGTCTTCGCGATGCGCTCGCGCAGCGCCTGGCGGGCGCGCGTCAGGCGCGTGCGGATCGTCCCCGCCGGCACGCCGAACAGCGCGGCGAGCGCGTCCGCGTCCAGGTCGTGCCAGTAGTGGTACTCGAGCAGGATCTGCTGCGCGACGGGAAGCTGCGCCAGCGCCTCGTGCAGCGCGCGCGCCTCACGGGCGCGGTCGATGGCGCTCGCGGGCGAGGTCATCAGCGCGGTCAGCTCGCTCAGCGATGATTGATCGAAGTCGATCTGTTCCAGCTTCACCTCGCGGCGCAGGTAGTGGCGCAGCTCGTTCCAGACGATGCCGAACAGAAACGTCCGGAACGTCGATTCGGCGCGGAACTGGTCCCGCGATTTCACACACGCCAGAAACGTCTGCTGCGTCAGATCTTCCGCGCGCGCGCCGACCTTGCCGTCGAAGAAGCGGAACACCTGCGCGAAGTGCCGCGCGAACAACTCCTCTCCCGCGCGCCGGTCACCCGCGCGCCATCGCTCCAGCAGGGCGATGTCGGGGTCCATGCGCGCGGATGGTGGCACGAAATCCCGTCGAGATCACTTCGCGATGATCAGGTCGCGGGCCGGATTTTTCGCGGCTCCGACAGCGTACGGGCGATCACCATACCGGCGTACTATTGCGCCGTGACCGTGACCGCCTCCGAACACGAACCCCCGCACGTCGCGATCTTCGGCGCCACCTCGGCGATCGCCGCCGAGATCGCGCGCCTCTACGCCGGCCGCGGCGCGCGCCTGTTCCTGGCCGGACGCGATCCCGATAAGCTGCGCGCGCTGTTGACGACGGTCAACGCCGCCGTCGCCGGCTGGCGCGCGGTCGATCTGACGGCGCCGGGCGCGGCGGCCGGCGCCGTCGCCGCCGCGGTCGACACGCTGGCTGGCCGCCTCGACGTCGCGGTGATCGCGCACGGCCTGCTCGGCGATCAGCTGGCGAGCGAGCGCGACGTCGCCGAGGCGCGGCGGATCGTCGACACGAACTTCTGGTCGGTGGTCGAGGTGCTGGTGCCGCTCGCCAACCACTTCGAAGCCGCCGGCCGCCCGGGCCACATCGCGGTGCTGTCGTCGGTCGCCGGCGATCGCGGCCGCCCGCGCAACTACACGTACGGCGCGGCGAAGGGCGCGCTCAACATCTACCTGCAGGGGCTGCGCACGCGCCTGTGGCCGTGCGGTGTCGGCGTCCACACGCTGAAGCTCGGGCCGGTGCACACGCCGATGACCGCCACGCACGAGAAGAACCTGCTGTTCGCGCAGCCCGGCGCGGTCGCCGCCGACATCGTCGCCGCCATCGACGCGGGCCGCGCCGAGGCCTACGTCCCCTGGTTCTGGCGGCCGATCATGGCCGTCGTCCGCAACCTGCCCGAGGCCGTGCGGCAGCGCCTGCCGGCGCTGTCGGGCCGCTGAAGCGCCGACCGAACCAGCCGGATCAGCCGCCGCGCCCGACGGAGCGGCGCCCCACCAGGGTCTTGCCGCTGCCGCCCAGCTGCGTGGCCAGCGTGACCGTCGAGAAGCCGTAGCGCTCGCGGATCCGGTCGACGACCGCAGCCGCCTTCTCGTGCTGGTCGAAAAGCGACAGCTGCTCGAACACGCCCAGGTTCGACAGCTGCACGCCCAGCAGCCGCACCGGCAGGCGGCGGGTGCGCGCCGCCGCCAGCATCTCCTTCAGCACCGGGTAGAGCTCGAGCTCCGAGCTGGTCGGCGCCAGCGTGCGCGCCCGGGTCAGCGTGTGGAAGTCGGCGTAGCGCAGCTTCAAAGTCACGGTGCGCGCCTTGATGCGGCGCTTGCGCGCGCGCCAGCAGACGCGCTCGGTGAGGCCGCACAGCACCGACTGGATGACGGCCGCGTCGGAGACGTCCTCGCGGAACGTCCGTTCGTTCGAGATGCTTCCGACCGTCTCGCCCTCCGGATCGTGCTCGGAGAACGCCGGGCGCTCGCGTCCGAGGTCGCCCGAGCCCTGCCCGTGCACGCCCCGCTGGATCGCCGGCGCCCACGCCCCGAAGATCTCGCGCAGCGCCTCCAGCGGCGCCTCGGCGACGGCGCCCAGCGTCTCGTAGCCCGCCGCGTGCAGCTTGCTCTCGGCGACGGGGCCGATGCCGGGGAACGATCGGACCGGCAGCGGCGCCAGCACGGCCTGCTCGACGCCCGCCGGCACCAGCATCACCCCGCGCGGCTTGGCCAGGCCGGAGGCGACCTTCGACATCACCTTGCTGGTGGCGATGCCGGCGCTCGCGGGCAGGCCGAGCTCGCGGTCGATCGCGCCCGTCATGTCCAGGACCGCGCGCTCGATGGCGGCGTCGCCGCTCTCATCCTCCAGGCGCCCGTACAGCTTTTCGCAGCCCGAGAAGTCGAGGAACATCTCGTCGATGCTGGCCACCAGCACGACGGGCGAGTAGCGCCGTGCGATCTCGCGGACGCGGTCGGCGTACTCGCCGTAGGTGTCGCCGCGGGTCGGCAGGTAGATCGCATGGGGCGCCAGCTTGCCCGCTTCGATCAGCGACAGGCCCGACTTCACGCCCAGGCGGCGCACCTCGTAGCTCGCGGCCGTCACCACGCCGCGCGTGCCCGGCTGCCCGCCCACGACGACCGGTTTGCCCTCGAGCGACGGATCGAGAACGCGCTCGACCGAGACGAAGAACGTGTCCAGGTCGAGGCAGCAGATGCGCGGCCGCGCCAGGGGCCCCGATCGCGCCGCCGCCGCCGCCGTCGACATGACAGCCCGACGATAGCTAATCAAATGTTCAGTATCAACCGCGGCGTGCTTCGTAGGTCGGGGCCGGCGGCAGCGCGATGCCCTTGCCGGGCGGGAAGGTCGCGCCCGCCAGGTCGTCGATCCAGACGATGCGCTTGCCGTCCTCCGTCATCACCAGGATCAGATGGTGGCCGCCGACCTCGACCACGAACAGCGGATCGTGGAGGTCGAAGGGGATCGTCGCCCAGAGGAGCGCTATCTCGAGGCGCGTGGGG
>DATBHU010000167.1:0-6046 GCA_036557265.1 Polyangia bacterium | reverse complement strand
CAACTGTTCGGGATGTACCGGAGGTATCGGCCCGGCGACCTTGCTCTCCCTCGAGCGCACTTTCGTGGCCCCTGGGTCATGACGGACAGCCGGGCCGACCCTCGGTCCACCCTTCGTACCTCAATCTCGACATACAAGGGTTAGGGTGAGGGTCCCCTCAGTTCTTGGCGACGGCGGCGCCGAGCTGCATCGCCTTCAGGGCGGCGATGCGCGGGCGGATCGCCGCGAGGTAGGCGCCGGGTTCGGCGACGGGCGCGTCGCGGTTGACGGCCAGCTTGCTCGGGTCGACGAACGCGCCGTTCTTGGTCACCGAGAAGTGGAGGTGCGGGCCGGTCGACAATCCGGTGGTGCCGACGTAGCCGATCACGTCCTTCTGCTTCACCTGCTGGCCCACGTGCAGGCCGCGCGCGAACTTCGACAGGTGGTAGTAGCGCGTGTTGAGCCCGTTCGCGTGCGCGATGACGATCGTGTTCCCCGAGCCGCGCTTCATGCCGGCCTCGAGGACGCGTCCGCTCGCCGACGCCCAGACCGGCGTGCCGACGGGCGCCGCGTAGTCGATCCCGAGGTGCGCGCGCTCGACGTGCAGGATGGGGTGGAAGCGCTTGCGATCGAACTTCGAGCTGATGCGGACGAAGCGCAGCGGCGTCTTCAGCATGCTCTTCGACAGCGCCTGCCCCTTCTCGTCGTAGTACCTGCCGGGCCGGTCGCGGGGCGCGTCCTTGCCCGCCCAGTAGAAGGCGCGGAACGTGCCGACCTTGCCGCCGTACTCGGCCCCCAGCACGCGGCCGTACTTGTAGAACTGGCCGCCCAGGTACTGCTTCTCGATCAGCACCTTCCAGTGATCGCCCGGGTGCGTGTCGATGTAGAAGTTGACGTCCCAGGCGAACAGCTCGACCAGCTGGCCGACCAGGGTGGTCGATTCGCCCGTCTTCTGGACCGATTCGTAGAGCGAAGACTCGACCGTGCCGCCGGCCTCGACGGTCTTGATCTCGATCGTCGCCTCCAGCTTGCGCGCGGTCCATTTGCGCGGCGCGCCCTCCTCGCCGTCGTCGCTCTCGACGAGATAGCGCAGGGCGGGCGTCGGCTGATATTCGAACGCCTCCGGCGCGCCGTCGTCGCCCGCGCGCACGACGTACTTCTGCCCGCCGCGGATGCTGCGCGGGTCGACCAGCTTCGCGAGCGCCGCGATGACGTTGGCGCCGGCGGCGCCGAACCCCTCGCGCGCCAGCACCGCGCCCAGCGTGTCGTTGGCGGCGAACTTCTTCTCGACGCCCGTCTGCGGCTCGGCGGGCGCGTCGCTGTCGTCTTCGGACGGCGGCGCGAAGGGGATCTGGATGTTCCGGCGCGCGGCCGGCGCAGGCGCGGCCGGCGCGTGCATCGCCACCGGCTCGGCGGGCGGCGCGAACGGGATCTTGATGGCGGGCGGGGCGGGCGCGGCCGGCGGTGGGGCCCCTCTCCCTAGCCCTCTCCCCGCTTCGCGGGGCGAGGGGACCTGAGCTTCTCGGGGCGAGGGGACCTGAGCTTCTCGGGGGGAGGGGACCTGAGCTTCGCGGGGCGGGGGGACCGGAGCTTCTCGGGGGGAGGGGATCTGGGCTTCGGCGACTGGCGCGGCAGCTGTCGGCGCGGAGGCGATCTTGGCCGCCGGTTTCGCGGCGTTCGTGTTCTTGTGGGCGTCGCCTGACTTCGACGCGAGCAGCTCGCCCGCGCGGCGCACGTCCGCGGACAGCGCTTCCTGACGCGTCGACTCGAACGACTTCGAGGTCGACTGCATGTTCAGGATCTCGCGCGGCGCCGTACCGCGGTTGAAGAAGAAGACGTAGACGTTGATGCCGACCAGCCCGGCCAGCAGGATGCCCAGCCTGAGCGGCTTGAACACCTCGCCTCCGCGGCGTCTGCGTCGTTGTCGTCTTGCCAATGCCGACCTGGCGGGGAATGGACCGACCCCGCGCGGGGGCCGGTCACTTCACGTAACACGCGATCCGGGCCGGATCAATTTCCCCAGCGGTCGAGCTGGCCTCGTCTGCGCCGCGACGCGCAGGGCCCCGCGGCGGCCGAGCTGCCTCAGGCGTCGCGCGCCGCGCGCCGCATCTCGCTGGCGTGGGCGGCGGCCTGCGGGGACGGCGCCGCGCCGGCCAGCATGCGCGCGATCTCGCCGGCGCGGTCCGCCTCGCGCAGCGGCTCGATGGCGACGCGCGTCTTGCCCTTGCTGACGCTCTTGGTGACGCGCACGTGCGCGTCGGCGAACGCCGCCACCTGCGCCAGGTGGGTGATGACGATGACCTGGCGATCGGCGGCGATCTTCTTCAGCTTGCGCCCGATCGTCTCGGCGGCGCCGCCGCCCACGCCGGCGTCGACCTCGTCGAAGACGTAGGTGAGCACCTGGTCCGTCCGCGCGAGCGCCTGCTTCACGGCCAGCATCACCCGCGACAGCTCGCCGCCCGACGCGATCCGCGCCAGCGGGCGCGGCTCCTCTCCGGGGTTGGGCGCGAACAGGAAGCGGACCCGATCCGCGCCGGCAGCGCCCAGGTCGCGCGCTTCGAAGATCACGACGGGCAGGCGCGCGGTCGCGAAGCCGAGCTCGCGCAGCGTCGCCGACACCTTCCGCTCCAGGCTGACCGCCGACTGCTTGCGCGACGCCGTCAGCGCCGCGGCGGCAGCGAGGGCGCGCGAATTCGCGGCGTCGGCGGCGGCCTGGCGCTCCGCCAGCGCATCGTCGTAACGCGCCACCTCGGCCAGCTCGACGGTCAGCGCCTCGCGCCGCGCCGCCAGATCCGCCACGGTCCCGCCGTGCTTGCGGCACAGGCGCGACAGCAGGAACAGGCGCTCCTCGATCTCCGCGAGCCGCGCCGGATCGGACCGCACGCCGCGCGCGTACCGGCCGAGGTCGCGGGCGACGTCCTCGATCGCCGACGCCGCCTCCGACAGGCGTTCGACCTGCGGCGCCAGCGCCGGATCCAGCGCCGCCAGCGGCTGCAGATCGCGCAGCACCGTCGCGATCCGATCGCTGACCGCGCCGTCGCCCGCGTACAGCGTCTCCTCGCCGCCGGCGGTCGCCGCGTAGAACTTCTCGGCGCCGCGCAGCCGTTCGCGCTCGGCGGCCAGCGTCTGGTCCTCGCCCGGCACCGGCCGCGCGGCCTCCAGCTCCCCGAGCTGGAACCGCAGGAGGTCCTCGCGCTCGGCGCGGGCGCGCGCGTCGGCCGAGAACGCGGCCAGCGCCGCCGCCGCCGCCGTCTGGGCCGCGTACGCCGCCGCCATCTCGTTGCGGAGCGCGGCGTTCTCCGCGAAGGCGTCCAGGATGGCGAGCTGGCTCTCCGGATCGGTGAGCGACTGCTGATCGTGCTGCGAGGCGATGTCGACCAGCGGCCCGACCAGCGCCGCCAGGTCGGCCGCGGTCGCGAGGCTGCCACCGAGGTGGGCGCGCCCGCGTCCGCCGCGCGCGATCGTCCGCCGCACCACCAGACCGTCGTCGTGGTCGCGGCCGTCGGCGAGCAGCCGCGCCCGCGCGGCGGACGCCTCCGGCAGCTCGATGATCGCCTCCACCCGCGCCTCGTCGCTGCCGGTCCGGATCACGTCGGCGCCCGCGCGCCCGCCGCGCAGCAGGCCCAGCGCCTCGACCAGGATGCTCTTGCCCGCGCCCGTCTCGCCCGTCACCGCGGTCAGGCCCGGTCCGAACGGGATCTCCGCCTCCTCGATCAGCGCGAACCCGGAGATCTTCAGCAGCGTCAGCACGGCGATTTCATCTTCGGCGCGCCCGCGCCGCTGGTTGCGTTCAACTTTGCCGCTCTCCCCACGAAAACTTCTCCCGCAGGATGCCGAAGAAGCCGCGCGGCGATCGGAAGACACGCAGCGGCTGCCCGGCCCGCCGCACCTCGATCGAGGCGCCGCTCGCCAGCTCGTGGCCCCACTGCCCGTCGATGGTCAGCGTCACCGGACCGTCGGAGGCGTTGCGGATCTCCAGCCGCGCGTCCGGCCGAAACACCAGCGGCCGGTGGGTCAGCGTGTGCGGGCAGATCGGCGTCAGCACCATCGCCTGCACGTCGGGCGTCAGGATCGGGCCGCCCGCCGCCAGCGTATACGCCGTCGACCCGGTCGGCGTCGACACGATCAGCCCGTCCGCCTTGTAGGTGGCGATCTCGGCGCCGTCGAGGCGCGCCTCCAGGTCCAGCAGGCGCGCGATCGATCGCTGGGTCAGCACGGCGTCGTTGACCGCGCTGCGGGTCGGGACGCCTTCGATCGGCTGGCCCAGCACCGATCGGATCGTGACGGCCAGGCGGATGCGCTCCTCGACGGGCAGGCGGCCCGCCACCAGATCCTCGACCGCCGCGGCGGTCTCGGAGCGCGCGTACGGCGTGATGAAGCCGAGGCTGCCGAGGTTGACGCCGAACAGCGGGACGCCGTGGTCCGCGACCAGCGACGCGCCGTACAGGAAGGTGCCGTCGCCGCCGAGCACCGCCAGCACGTCGATCGACGCGCCCAGCTCGGCGGCGGCGACGGCCGTGGCGCCCGGGATCGCCGCGGCGTCCTCGGGCAGCGCCGCCACCTTCACGCCGCGCTCGCACAGCAGCCCGGCCAGGCTGGCGGCCAGCTCGCCCGCCTCCGGCTTGCCTCGCTTGAGCAGGAAACCGATCCGCATCATCGCGCAGGGAGACGACCGCCGGACAGCAGCCGCTGTCTGGACTCGAAGAGGAAGGTCACCACGCCCCCACGCGGTGAGAGTAACCGAAAAGCAACCGCGCCGTCCTTCTTGGCTTGGCGCTCGGCGGCTCGCCGGGTTACTGCGCGGCGAGCTCGTAGAAGATCGTGATCGTCAGGCAGTGGAACTCGCTGTCCGAGCTCTGGGTGACGATCTTGTCGAGAATTCTCGCGCGCGGATTGTTCTGGATCCAACGGGTGACGGTCTCACCCAGCTCTTCACGGTCTTTCGCCTTGGTTGCGGTGAAGACCTTGGCCCCCATGAGCATTCTGTCAGCTCCTTTTTGACCTGAGGCTGTTTCCGGTGGCCCTCCAAACCCCGCGTGACTACTCCAAAAAACTCAGGTTCGAAACGGCACGTTACATACCCTGTCCCACCGGTATCTGCAAAGCTCGAATTGCGGGGTGCAACGGATAGTGACCCCGGTGCGGGGGCAGCTCTGCGGGGCGGATCCGCGCGTCCCGAAAGAACGTGGCTTGACGGAGGCCAGGCCTGAGTGTCAGATCCGCCTCTTCGCACAGGAGCACAGGAGAGACGCTTGGAGACATTGCTCGGCCGACCGCTGGAAGTTGAAGTCAGGGATTCCGTCGACAAGGCGCTGAAGATCCTCAAACAGAAGATGTCGAAGGAAGGGATCCTGCAGGAGATCAAGCGGCGGCGTTACTACGAGAAGCCGTCGGTGAAGCGCAAGCGCAAGATGCGGGAAGCGCGCAAGCGCCGCCGTCGCGAAGCCAAGCGCCGCGTCGTGCGCTGAGGCGCGGGCGGGCACGAGACGTGTCCACGCGCTGGATAGAGATCGCGATCTCCGTTCCGACGGGCGCGGCCGAAGTTCTGGCCGACGCCGTCGGCTCGCTCACGGGCGGCGTCGAGATCCGCGACACCGAGACGATCCTGCGTGTCGAGGGCGGGCGGTCGCTGATCCTGGCGCAGTGCGCGCCAGACGCCGAGGCCGAGGTGATGGGCGAGCTCGAGGCGGCGTGCGCGCGCCTGCGCGCCGCCGGCGTGTCGCCCGATCCGATGTCCGTCGCGCGCCGCGAGGCCGACGAGGACGAATGGCGCGACGTCTGGAAGCGCTACTTCCGCGCGCTGCGGGTCGGCAAGAGCTTCGTCATCCGCCCGAGCTGGGACGCGCCGCCGGCCGCCCCGGGCGATCGCGTGATCGACATCGATCCGGGGCGCGCGTTCGGGACGGGGGGCCACGCGTCGACGCGGCTGGTGATCGCGATGACCGAGGCGCTGGCGGCGCGCCCGGTCGAACGCTTCGTCGATCTCGGGTGCGGGTCGGGGATCCTGTCGATGGCGGCGGCGCTGCTCTGGCCGGCCGCGCGCGGCGCCGCGCTGGACGTCGATCCC
>DATBHU010000166.1:0-4560 GCA_036557265.1 Polyangia bacterium | reverse complement strand
GATCGCGTTCGCGTTGTTGGCGGCGATCGGCACGTCCGCGCCGGCGTTGACCGTGCAGGTGCTCCCGCCCGGCGAGGTGAAATACTTGAGGCCCCAGTTGACGCCCGTGTCGGTGTTCGTCAGCACCTGCATCAGCGCCGCGGTCGTCTGCGACCACTTCGAGTTCGCGCCGCAGTTGCCCGTGCACGTGCCGTCGGCCGAGTCGTTCATCGAGCCCGACTTGTCCAGGATCAGGAGAATGTCCGGCGGCAGCTTGTTCACCGCCTGGTTCACCGCGGCGCAGTTCATCCCGGTGACGTTGGCTTGCCCGCTCTGGGCACCGCCGCCGCCGATCAGGCCGGTCCCCGTGCCGGAAGACGCTCCGGATCCGAGGGGACCGCCGCTGGACGCGCCGGCGCCGGTGGCAGCGGGCGGCGCAAAGGTACAAGCGCCGAAGGTGAACATCAGAGCGGAGAGGAGGAGGGCGGCTGACCGAGGCATGGGTAGACCTCCGGATTCGCTTGTTGGTGGCTTAGTTTAACGAGGATTCGTTAAAAAAACTGCTCAAAAAAGCGGCAGCGTACGCGCCGGGTAGGACGCCACCAACAATCTCAGTGCGCGACGACCACGAAAGGTGGTCGCCTTTTTTCTTCGCGCGAGCCCCTGGGGTAACCTGCGGCGAACCCTCGCGTCAACGGGTGACTGGCGCCAGCGGTGCGATCGTGAAGTGAAGGTGGGATACGGCGTCGCGCAACGCCTGCTCGACGAACGCGGGCGTCTCGCCGGTCGCGAACACGAACCCGGTGTAGCTCTGCCCCTCGGGCAGCGGCACCAGCGTCTCGCCGACGCGCACCGAGATCACCACGTCGTCGACGCCGGGGACGGCGCGCGCCGCCTCGATGCCGTCGACCGCGCGGAGCGCGCTCGGGACGCGCGCGGGGGTCGGGATCATCATGACGCCGGACGCGCCACCCACCCGGGTGGGGGTGTCACCAGCCCCGAGCGCGTGGCGCACCACCACGTCCTCCAGCGACAGCCCGCCGCCAAACCGGAGGCTGCGCGAGCACAGGCCGCCGATCGGGCGCGCCGCCAGCTCGATCAGCACGGGACCGTCGGCGGGGTGGAAGCGCAGCTCGGCGTGGATGGGGCCGGTCTCGAGCCCGAGGGCGCGCGCCGCCGCCGCCACGGCGTCGTGCAGGCGGCGCTGGTCGGCCGGCGTCCGCCGCGACGGCGTCACGTAGATGGTCTCCTCGAACGTCGGGCCGTCGAGCGGGTCGGGCTTGTCGAACAGCGCCAATACATGAAGAACGCCCCGGGTCAGCAGCCCCTCCAGCGCGAGCTCCGGGCCGGGGACGAACGACTCGACGAGGAACTGGCCGGCCACCTCCGGATCGGGCCGGCGCACCGCCGGATCGGCCAGCAGGCGCTCGAGCCGCGCGATCGCCGCCGCCAGCGAGCGCCGGTCGTCGGCCCGCATGACGCCGCGGCTGCCGGACAGCATCAGCGGCTTCACCACGCACGGGAAGCCCACGCCGTCGGGCGCGCCCACGCGATCGGCCACGATGTCCGGAGCGGTGCCGCACGCGAAGACCGCGAAGCGCGGCTGGCGGATGGCCGGATCGCTCGCCGCGGCAGCCGCCAGCTGGCGGCGCATCAGGAGCTTGTTCGCCGCCGCCGCCATCGCCGCGGGCGCGTTCGCGGCCAGGCCCAGCCGGCGCGCCGCCGCCGCCGCCACCTTGGCCGGCAGCTCGCCCCCGACCGAGAGCACCGCCGAGATCGGCGCCGCGCCCGCCGCCGCCCCGGCGATCACGGCGGCCGCGCCGTCCGGATCGCCGAAATCGATCACCAGCGAGTCGGCCGGCCACATCCAGACGCGGTCGAGCACGTGGCAACGATCTGACGCGAGCACCACGTCGCTGCCCGCGCGCCGGCAGGCTTCCACGAAATCGGCGGCGCCGTAGCTCGTCGTGTGCATCACCAGCGCGATCCGGTTCACGGGAACTGGCGTATCATAGGCAGCGTCCTATGGGCCACGACAGCGGCGGATCGCCGCCCGCGCCACGTGAGTTGACAGGTAAGCGCTTGGCCCTGAGCGGCGACGAGGTGCGCGCGTTCACGGACCGGGCCCGGCGCTGCATGGTCTCGCTCGAGGTGCTGTGCACGGTTCCCGGCGAGGGCGAGGGCGTCGAGGCCGTGGAGGCCCAGCTGATCAACATCAGCAGCTCGGGCATGCTGCTGGCGAGCCGGCAGCGGCTCCCGGTCGGCGCCGTGGTCGACTTCGAGTTCAAGCTGGACGAGGTGTTGATCGCGCTGTCGGGGCGGGCCGAGGTGGTGCGCGCCGTCGCCGAGCCGCCCCGGATGGGCCTGCGGTTCGTCATGCTCGACGCCGCCGCGCGCAGCCTGCTCGAGCAGCTGGTCGAGGTGGGCGAGTCGGCGCCGGAGATTCCGACCTCGCCGGGCTACGCCCCCCCGGCCGTCGAGTTCGAGCACGGGACGGTGCGCGTGCGCCTGACCGGCGCGACCGCGAGCTTCTTCACCTACAACCCGCTACTGCACGTCGGGATGGGGGGATGCTTCCTGCCGGCGGAGAGCGACGTTCCCCTCGGCACCGGCTACCAGCTCGACATCCTGGACGCCGGCGATCGGTTGCTGGTGCGCTGCAAGGCGAAGGTGGCGGCCAAGCAGAATCAGTGGATCGGTCTGCGGTTTCTCGACATCGAACGCAGCGCGCTGCAGACGCTGCGCGCCGAGGTGGCGAAGCTCTCGGGCACGCGCGGCGGCTAGCCGGATCCTCGCAAATGCTGGTCGAGCCTCCCGCACGCGGTGTTCGGGTCGGCGGCGTCACCGTCGCGCCGGGCGAGGCGCGTGCCGTCACGATCCCGCTGTCGCCGCCGCCGCGCCCGCGGCGCTCGGCGTCGGGCTCGGCGGCGGCGCGATCGGGGACGTCGAACGGCACCGCCGAGCCGCAGGTGCCCGCGCGCGCGATCCCGGCCTGGGTGGTGGTGGGCCTGAAACCGGGGCCGCGCGTCAGCGTCGTGGCGGCGCTGCGCGGCTACGAGGCGACCGCGGCGCTGGCGGCGGCGCGCCTGGCGGCGGGGCTCGATCCGGCGGCGCTGATGGGCAGCGTCGTGATCGTGCCTGTGCTCCGGTCGGCGGGGCGGCTGGCGCGCAGCGGGCGCCCGGGCGTCCCCTGGCGCTTCCCGGGCGACGCCGCCGGCAAGCGGGCGGCGCGCGACGCGTTCGCGCTGTTCTCCGACGTGGTCGTCGGCGCCAGCGCGCTGGTGGTGCTCGGGGTCCCGCGCCGCGGCCGGCGGGGCGCCGTGATCGCGCGCGGCCGCCTCGCCGATCCGCGCGTGCGCCGGCTGGCGCGCGGCAGCGGCGCGACGGCGATGTTCGCGGCGACGGGGACGTCGCAGAGCCTGCTGGCCGCGGCCGCCGACGCCAGCGTCCCCGCCGTGCAGCTCTCGGCGGCCGGAGACGCGCGCGCCGCCGACGGCCTGGCGCGGGCGGCCCGCGCGGTGATCGGCGCCGCCGGCGTGCTGGGGCGGGCGGGGGAGGGCGCGCCGCCCATCGATCTCGGGGCTGACGAGCCGGTGACGGCGCCCCGCGAGCAGCGCATCCGCGCCGCGATCGACGGGTTCCTCGAGACCGACATCGCGCCGGGCGAGACGGTGCGGGCGCGCGCGCCGCTCGGCCGGGTGGTGCCGGCGCTGCCGGGTCCGCCCTCGATCGCCGCCACGCGCGTCGACGGCCTGGTCGTCGAGGCGGCCGCCCCCGGCCCGGTCCGCGCCGGGGCGACGCTGTTCGTGCTGGCCCCGCTGCCGCGAACGGCGGCGCGCCGTCCCGAGGGGCCGCACGCCGCCCCCACCGTTCCGGGGGCGCGCAGCGACGGCAAGATGCGCGTCGGCTGGGTCGAATACGTGGCGCTGCCGAGCCTCGACATCGAGCACCTGAAGGCCAAGATCGACACCGGGGCGCGCACCAGCGCGCTGCACGTCGCGCGCATGCGGACGGTCGACACCACCGGCGGCCCGCACCGGCGCCCGATCCTGGAGATCACCGTGCCGAGCGGCGGCCGCGGCCGCATGCCCCACCGCGTGCGCGCCGCGGTGCACGGCTTCGTGATGGTGCGCGACACCTCGGGGCGAACCGAGCGCCGCCCGGTCATCGAGACGACGCTGCGGCTCGGCACGCTGAAGCGACGGATCGCGGTGACGCTGACGAACCGGGGCGACATGCTGTTCCCGGTGCTGATCGGGCGCACCGCGCTCGGCCCCGGGATCGTGGTCGATCCTTCGCGGCGCTACCTGCTCGGGAAGGCGAAGGACGCGGGCAAGGCGGCTGGACTCCGGGCCGCTGGAGGTCGAATAAATTGACAGCGACGGCCCCAGGCCCAATCCTCGTCGCACCGACATGCGTCCCCGTCGACGAGGCGCCCCCTCGGGCTCGCGGTCGCGGGCCGTTCCGGCGCGCTCGCGGGTGACCGTGCGCCGTGGACCCGCCGCGCCCCGGCTGGCGACGCTGGCGGCGGCCCTGCGCCAGAGCCGCGACGCGCTCGGGCGGCTGGAGGGCGAGCTCGAC
>DATBHU010000165.1:0-4220 GCA_036557265.1 Polyangia bacterium | reverse complement strand
GCGGGCCGAGGAGCCCCCGCCCGAGGTGGTGCAGCGGATCGAGCGCGCCCTCGGGATCAGCGTGGGCGGGGCGGCCATCCCGGCGGCGCGGGCCGAGGCCCCTGCCGTTGCGCGCGGCACGACGGCCAGAGGCCTCTCGGCCCTCCGGCTGACGGCGCTCTCGGCGCTCGGCGTGGGTGGGGCGGTCGGCCTCGTCCTGCTGCTCGCGCGCCCGGCGGCGCCGCCCCCGGCGCCCGAGCTCCGGCCTCCCGCGCCCGAGATCGCGCCGGCCGCCGGCGGGGCCCCGTCGCTCCCGGCGCCGGGCTCCGGCGCGGACGAGGGCGCCGCGGCGGCTCCCGTGACGGGCGGGATGCGCGACGAGATCGCGCTCATCGACGGCGCGCGCGCCGCGCTCGGGGCCGGAGCACCCGCGCGGGCGCTGTCGCTGCTGGACCGCTACCGCGCGCGCCACCCGCGCGGCGTCCTGCTGCCCGAGGCGCTGGCCATGCGGGTCGAGGCGATCGACCGCACCGGCGACCACCGGCGCGCCCGCGCGCTCGCGCGCGCCTTCCTGGCGGACTACCCGCAGAGCCCGCTCGCCCAGCGCGTGGCCCGCTTCGCGACGCCGGCGGCGCGCTGACGGGCGCGCGTCAGATCGGCTCGGTCGGCCGTTCGCTCTCGGCGTGGCGCCGATCACCGCGCTGAAGGCGATCGCCGTCGTCAGCCGGCCGCGCCGTCGGTGCACCATCTGAAAGAGAGGTGCATTCCCGAGGCCGCGAACGGTCGACAAAAACGGCGCTGCGGTCCGCCCGGCGTTCCCGTCGGGACGGGAAAAATGCCCCGAACGGGGCAAAATTCCCGGCGCGAATCCCGACCCGGGCGGCGCGGAGGCCGCGCCGGGTCGTCGCCGGCTCGGCTCAGTAGCCGCGGCCGGTCGTGTTGCCGGTGCCGCTGGTCCCGGCCGTGCCGGCGCCGCTTGGCGCCGGCGCCGGAGCCGTCGTGCCCGTCGCGCCGGCGCAGTTGATGTAGCCGGTCTGGGGAGGCGGCGCGGTCGCCGTCGTGCCGCCGGTCCCGGTCGTGCCGGCCGTTCCGGTGGTGCCGGCCGCGCCGGTGGTGCCGCCCGTACCGGCGGTGCCGGTCGTCGCCGTCGTGCCGGCGCCGCCGCCCTGCCCGCCGATCCCGCCGGTGCCGCCGTGGCCCGACACGCCGGCGGCGCCGTTGGCTCCGCCGGAGGGACAGGTGTTCGTGGTGCCGCCGGTGCCGGTGGCAGGCACGTTGTTGTTGTCGTTGTCGTCGCAGCCCGTCGCGGCCACCGCGGTGCAGAACGCGGCCCCGAGAACGAGCTGTCGCAGCGTCGTCGCCCAAACGGATCTCGTCACCCTCATCGATACCCTCCTCACCTGGATTCGAATGGTCGACTTCCAAGATAGAAGCGGGATCGGCGGAGCGAAGCTGGGGAGCGCCCTTGTTCACGCGCCGACGGCGACCGCCGGCCTTTGTCGATGGCCGGGTCGGTCGCCGCCTTACTACGGGCAGTGGCTGGTTACTGGCAGCTGCTGGTGACGGTCTGGTGCGGGCCGTCGTCGACGGCCGGGTGCTTGCCGCTGCCGTTGGCCGGCACCATCGCCTTCACCGTCGCGTTGCTGCGGTTGCCCGCCGCGTCGACCACGTGGAGGTAAATGGTGTAGACGCGGCCGTTGCCGCCGCCCTGGCGCTCGGAGCGCAGCTGCACCGACCGGCAGTCCGAGCCGATCACGATGTCGTGCAGCGTGTCGCCGTCGCCGCACGAGTTGTCGGGCTCGTCGCTCGTCACCTTCGTGATCACGACGCTGGCGATGCCGACGCCCGCGCCGCAGCCGTCGGTGACGGCCGAGACGAGGTCCGCCATCGCGAACGCGTGGTACTTGTGATTGGGCGGATCCATCGTGATCGGCGCGACCACGGTGATCGTCGGCGCGGTGGTGTCGCGGACGGTCACGACGCGGCTGGCGGCGCCCGTGTTACCCGACGGGTCGGTCGCCGCGTAGCCGAGCGTGTAGCTGCCCGGCGCACCGGTGTTCACCGCGCCGGACGTCATGACCGGGAGGGCGCCCGCGCAGCTGTCGGCGGCGGCGGCGCCCGGGTCGGCGAAGGCGGTCCCGCACTCGACGGTGGCCGGGTTCGCCCCCAGCACCATGACGACCGGCGCGATCGTGTCGCTGACGTTCACCACGCGGCTGGCCGTGCCGGTGTTGCCGGACGGGTCGGTGGCGCTGTAGCCGAGCGTATAGCTGCCCGGCGCGCCGGCGTTGACCGTTCCGCTCGTCGAGACCGACAGCGCGCCCACGCAGCTGTCGGCCGCGGTCGCGCCCATGTCGATGAACGCGGTCGCGCACTCGAGCATGATCGGGCTGGGCCCGGTCACGGTGACGACCGGTACCGTGGTGTCGGCGACGTGGACCGAGCGGACCACCGGCGACGCCTGGTTGCCCGCCTGGTCGGCGGCGGTGTACGTGACGCTGTAGTTGCCCACGTGGCCGATGTCGACCGTGCTGGTCGTGCCGACGGCGACGGCGCCTTCACAGCTGTCGGTCGCGGTCGCGCCCTGATCGGTGTACGACGTCGCGCACTCGGCCGTCGCGTCGAGCGGGCCGTTGGCGGTGATCACGGGCGCCGCGTTCGACACCTGGATCGTGGCCGACGAGGCGTTGTTCGGGGCCGGGTTCGGGTCGGCGGTCGCCGAGGTGACGTTCGCCGACGCCGTGATCGCCGAGCCGTTGGCGGCCGAGCAGTCGGCCACCGACACGGTCAGCGCGAAGGCGGCCGTGCCGCCCGCCGCCAGCGACGGCATGGTGCAGGTGATCGGCCCGGTGCCGCCCACCGCGGGGGTGGTGCAGTTCCAGCCCGCGGGCACGGTCAGCGACTGGAACGTCGTGTGGGCCGGGACCGCGGTGGTCAGCGACACGTTGGTGGCCGGCAGGTCGTCGTCGGTCGGAGCGAACGACGGCTGGTTGACGTCGGCGTTGTTGTTGACGGTGATGGTGTAGGCGACCGCCTGGCCGGCCGGCACGCTCATCGCCGCGGCCGTCATCGAGCTCGACAGGTCGGCGCCCGCGAGCTGCAGCGGGTCGACGAACGCCCAGTAGGCGGGCTTCTTCTGCAGCGAGGTGTCGAACAGCAGCGGCGCGTCGACCTTGGTCGACGACGTCAGCCACGACTTGTCGTCCGACGTCCCCCAGATGGTCACCGACACGATCTTCCCCGTCGACTCGATGGCCTGGAGGAAGTTGCGGAAGCTGTAGCCGACCAGGGTGTGGCGGCTGGCCGGGATGTCCGTGTAGCTGGTGAACGGCGTCGAGAACTGCGGCGACCCGCTGTAGATGCTGTAGTCCAGCTCGGTGACCGACTGCTCGACGCCGGTGGTGTCGAACATGTTGATCGAGTCGATGATGGTCTGGACCGGCGGGTACTCGATGTTGTTGTGCATCTGGTGGCCGACGCCGTCGATCGGGATGCCGCGGCTCTTGAGGTCGCGCACCACCGCCAGCAGGGCGTCACGCTTGGGCGGGTTGGTGGTGTCGAAGTCGTTGATGTAGAGCTTCGCCGTCGGGTTGGCGGCGCGAGCCGCCTGGAAGGCGATGTCGATGAACTGCTTGCCGAGGACGTTGAACCACGGGCTGCGGCGGTAGCCGTCGGGCTGCGACGGATCGATCGCCTCGTTGACGACGTCCCAGATCGGAACGTCGTTGCCGAAGTGGGTCATCACCTGCTGGATGTGGTTCTGCATGCGCTGGGTCAGCAGCGCCTGGTTGGCCGGCGTCGCCGTCATCGGCTGGTTGTTCGCGTCGAGGAACACCCAGGCCGGCGTCTGGTTGTGCCAGACCAGCGTGTGTCCCCGGACATGCATGTTGTTGGCCTGGGCGAAGTTGACCTGCGCGTCGGCGTTGGTGAACACGAAGTTGCCTTCGGTCGGCTCGGTCGCGTCCCACTTCATGTCGTTGCCCGACGTGATGCTGTTGAAGTGCTTGGCGAGCAGGACGGCCGGCTCGCCGGTGATGTCGGCCGGAATGACGGCGGCGCCGACGATCGGGAAGAACGGCGCCATCGTCTGGTAGACCGACGGGATGTTGCGCTCGGCGATCGCCGGCTGCACGAACGTGATGCTGGCGTCGTCGATGTAGAACGACGCCGTGCCGGTGTTCGACTCCACGTACAGCTGCAGCGACGAGTTGGGCAGCGCCACGTCATAGGTCGCCTGCAGG
>DATBHU010000164.1:0-4685 GCA_036557265.1 Polyangia bacterium | reverse complement strand
CGGGGTAGCCGACGAGCGGCCCGCCGTTGCGCCAGCGCCCGACGACCTTGGCCGCGAGCTTCTCGTGGTCGCCGGCCTCCTAGCGGGCGGCGGCGTCGCGCAGCGTGCGCCGGAAGAGCGCGACGTCCTGGCGCAGCTTGCGCCAGACCATGTAGGTGCCCGAGCGCCCGTACGGCTCGTTCGGCGCGTTGGGCAGCCGCTGGTCCTCGTCGTCGTAGCCGAGCACGAACTCGCCCGCGGCCAGCGGACGCCAGCCGCCCTTCTCGGGCACGCCGCCGCCGATGCGCCGCTCCTCGGCGTCCGCGACGCCCGCGACCGCGGGCTGGGCGAACCCGTCGCGGTAGCCGAAGTGCTCGCGCGCCTCGGCCAGCAGCCGCGCCGGCTGCTCGTACGCGACGGCGACGCCGCCCGCGCTGGCGGCGTCCGCGCGCAGCTGTCGCAGCTCGTCGCGCAGGTCGTCCTCGGTGCGCGCGTTGACCGTCGCCAGCACGTGCAGCGCGCCGTCGTCGAGCCCGGCCTCCCACACCGACGGGTCGCTGGGCCCGCGGTCGCCGAGGACGTCGGCGCCGGCGCGCATCCCGTCGCAGAACTCGGCCGAGAAGCGCAGCGCCTTGGGGTCGCCGGCGCCGAGCGCGCGGACGCCGGCCGCGGTGACCGCGATGTTCAGTGCGCGATCGGGCTTGTGGCCGGCGGGCCAAGGCGCGGCGCTCGTCACGCGCGAGCGCAGCGCACCCAGGAACGCCCGCCCTGCGGCCGCGTCGTCGACCCGGAGGAAGAGGTAGGTCGTGAACGGGTAGTCGTTGCCGTACGCGCGCAGGACGTCGCCCTGGATGTCGGCGAGGTCGAGCGCGGCCACCGCTCAGCTCCCGAACCGCTCGTGGAACTCGCGCTGCAGCGCCGCCGGCTCGAGCTCCTGCGCGCGCTGGGCGAAGGCGATCAGCGCCTCGCGGCGGCGCAGCGCGGCGCGGACCTCGCCGACCGTCGCGTCGCCGTACGCCGCCACGAAGAACCCGGTCTTGATGCGGTGGGCGAGCAGGTAGGCCTTCAGCGCCGCGCCGGCGGCGGGCTCGGGCGCTCCGGCGCAGCGCCCCCAGATCGCGGCGGCCTCGGGCGCGAGCTTCGTCGTCAGCTCGTCGAGCCAGCTGTCGAGGTCGCCGTCGAAGCACGCGGTGAACAGCAGCTGGGGCGTCGCGAGCCGGTCCGGGTCGGGCACCTTGTCGGCGACGAAGTCGGGCACGATCACCCAGCGCCCGAAGTGCGTGCCCTCCAGGCGCGCGAGCGGGCCGCGCGCACCGCCGTCGCGCAGCCCCTCGAGGGAGGCGCGCAGCGCGTCCTGCGCGCCCGGCGCGATCGGCGTCATGACGGTCAGCGCGAACGCCTGGCCGGAGACGTCCGACCCGCTCACAGGTCCTCCTGCACCTCGGCCAGGAACGCGCGCCAGGCGCGCGCGAACTCGTCGGGGTTCATCCCGCGCGTGCGGTCGCGGAACGCGGCGAGGCGCTCCTCGACGTTCAGGGCGCTGAGCACGATCGTCGTCGTCGCCTCGGGATAGGCCGAGTAGAAATGGCTCGCGACGAGCTGGTGGTCGTCGATGTAGGTCTTGAACGGCCCGGTGGGCAGCGGCTTGGGGTAGCCGTACGAGCTGCCCCAGAAGAGCGTCATGCCCTGGGTGAGGATGTGCGAGAAGGCGTCGATGTACTCCTGCCAGCCGCCGTTGAAGTTGCTCTCGAAGAACAGCTGCGGGTGGCGCAGGCGCTGGCCTGGCAGGCCGGTGACGAGGGTCCAGCGCGCGAAGTGGATGAACGACAGCCGCGCGAGCTTGCCGTGCGAGCTCGGGCGCAGCCGCGCGTACAGGAACACCGCCCGCAGCCACGGCCGGCCCCACCACTTCACCGTGCTGAAGACGGTGATGCAGATCGCCTGCCCGTCCACGTTGCGGGGATCGGTGCCGGTGGCCGTCAGCGGGCCGCCGGCGGATCGTCCCTCGACGATCGCCACGCCGTGAACCTACGCCCGTCCGCGCGCCGCGGTCAACCGCCGCCGCGCGCGGTCAGCGCTGGGTCGTGCCGGCCCCGGCGTCGCGGCCGTGCAGCATGTACTGCACGAGCGCGGCGACGCGCGCGGCCTCGGCCCGCCGCGCGCGTTCGAGCTCGCGCTGCTGCGCGGAGGCGCGTATCGGCGGTGGGATGGCTGCGGCGTCCTGCCGGTCGAGGTCGGCGGGGGCGAGGAGGTCTTCGTCCATGAGTGAAGGCGCTGCGGTCGCTCCGACGCACCGGATAGTGGCAGAACGCGCTTGGGATGTCACCGATCGTGCGCCGAGCGGTCGTCTGCGCGCGCCCGGTGGAGTCCGTCGAGCGGCGCGATCCTACGGCACCGCCGGCAGCACGGCCAGGGGCCCGTCGCCGTCGCCCAGCGCGTCGACGTCGATCACCGCCGACTCCAGGCGCGCGACGTTGCCGATGCGCTCCAGGAACGCGTCGGGCGGCTCGAGGAAGCTGATGCGCTCGGTGCGGTAGTGCATCGGCACGACGAGCCGCGCGCCAAGCGTCGTGGCGATCTCGGCGGCGCCGTCGGCGCCGATCGTCGGCCCGTCGCCGACCGGGATGAACAGCAGGTCGACGCTGCCCAGCGCGCGTGCCTGCTCGTCGCGCAGCGCGCTCTGGCCGAAGTCGCCGAAGTGCGCCACGCGCGTGCCGCCGAGCGTGAACGCGAAGATCGTGTTCGGGCCGCGCTCGGTGCCGGCGGCCTGGTCGTGCTCGCTGGCGACGGCGAGGACCTCGCCGATCGGCGACTCGAGCTTGCCGGCGGTCGACCGCAGGACGACGGGGTCGCCGCCGATCGCGCCGGTGCCGTTGTGATCGAGGTGCTCGTGGGTGACGAGCAGGAGGTCGGCCTCGACCCCGGTGATCGCCGGGTAGTCGAAGCGCATCCCGCGACCGGTGAGCGGTCCGAGGTCGTCGAAGGGATCGATGAAGACGGTCGTGTCGCCGTCCGTCAGCCGGAAGGCGGACTGCCCATACCACTCAACCTGCATGCTGCTCCTCGAGTTCGGCCGCACGGGTGCGGCGGGGGACGGGTGCGACGGCGGGCTCCACGGCGAGCTCGTCGTGGACCATGCGCCCGCCGCGCATCAGCGACGCGGCCGCGGCGATCAGGCACGCGATGATCGCGAAGGCGAAGGCCGTGTGGAGTCCGTGGCGGAACGGCGCCGAGATCAGCGTCGGGAAGAACGAAGTGCCGGTCAGCGCCGCCTGGTTGTGCGCCGACAGCCCGGCGAGCACGTGCGGGCCGAGCAGGTGCTGTATCGGGTTGTAGCCCAGGAACGCGGCGAACAGGATCGACACCGGCGGAAGCGACGCCACCTGGTGCGCGGTGCCCGGCGCGACCCCGTGGGCCTGCAGCCCGGCGGCCATCGTCTGCGGCAGCGTCGAGGACAGGCCGATGATCATCAGCGTGAAGAAGATCCCGATCGACAGGACCTGCGCCGAGTTCTGGAAGGTCTGGTTCATCGCGCCGCCGGCGCCCCGGTGCTGCGGCGGCAGGCTGTTCATGACCGCGGCGCGGTTGGGCGAGGCGAACATGCCCATCCCCAGCCCGATCAGCGCCAGGATCGCGCCGAAGGCCAGATAGGAGAAGTTGACGGGCAGCAGCATCAGCAGCCCGAACCCGGCGGCGGTGACGATCATTCCCGAGGTCGCGAACGGGCGCGCGCCGAAGCGATCGGAGAGGTAGCCCGAGGCCGGCCCGGCGCACAGCATCCCGATCGTCAGCGGCAGCATGTAGATGCCCGCCCACAGCGGCGTCTCGGTGAAGTCGAAGCCGTGCTGGGGCAGCCAGATCCCCTGCAGCCAGATGATGATCATGAACATCAGGCCGCCGCGAGCGACGGCCGACAGGAAGGTCGACAGCGTGCCGAAGGTGAACGCGCGGATGCGGAACAGCGGCAGGCGGAACATCGGGTACGGGGTGCGGCGCTCGATGCGCACGAACGCCGCGAGGCTCAGCAGCCCGCCCCCGAGCAGCGCCAGCACGCGCGGGCTGCCCCACCCGATCGCGTGGTCGCCGTAGGGCCGGATCCCGTAGGTGACCGCGATCATGATCAGGATCAGCCCGACCGCGAAGGTGACGTTGCCGGCCCAGTCGACCGGCGCGCTGCGCGGCGTGTTCAGCTCGCGCAGGACGAGGTAGGCCCAGACGGTGCCGAAGAGCCCCACCGGCACCGAGATCAGGAAGACCAGGCGCCAGTCGATCGGGGCGAGGATGCCGCCGAGGACGAGGCCGATGAACATGCCGCTGACGCCGACGATGTTGTTGATCCCCAGCGCCATGCCGCGCTGGCGGGCGGGGAAGGCGTCGGTGATGATCGCGGCCGCGTTGGCCAGCAGGCAGGCGCCGCCGATGCCCTGCACGACGCGGAAGACGATCAGGAAGGTCGCGCCCGCGCGGCCCTGCATCCAGTCGATGGCCAGCAGCAGCGACGCGACGGTGTAGATGACGAAGCCGAGGTTGTAGATGCGCACGCGGCCGACCATGTCCCCGAGCCGGCCGAGGCTGACGATCAGGACGCTCGTCACCACGAGGTAGCCGAGGATCATCCACAACAGGTAGAAGGAGTTCGCGGGGACGAGCGGGTCCAGGTGGATGCCCCGGAAGATGTCGGGCATCGCGATGATCGTGATCGACGC
>DATBHU010000163.1:0-3380 GCA_036557265.1 Polyangia bacterium | reverse complement strand
TGAGGTCGGCGCCGTCATCCAGCGTCAGCGTCGGCTTCATCTCGAGCGTCTTGTCGATGCACCAGTAGAACTCTTCCGTCGACAGGCCGTGCCACGCGTAGATCGACGTCCCCTCCGCGGCCAGCGCCGCCGCGACGTCGTCCTGGGTCGACAGCGGGTTGCAACCCGACCATGACACCTCGGCGCCGGCGGCGCGGATGGTGCGGATCAGGACCGCGGTCTCCTTGGTCACGTGCAGGCAGCCGGCCACCTTCATCCCCTTGAGCGGCAGGTCCTTCTTTCCGCTCTCGCGAAGGTGCATGAGGACGGGCATGCGGCTCTCGGCCCATTCGACGCGCAGCCGTCCCGCGTCGGCCAGCTTGGGATCGGCAATCTTCGAGTTCGACATCCGCGGGACCCTACTTTCCGCCCCTCGGCGAGTCAAGCAAAGTCCAAGGAAATCATCTACAATCGCCCCGACCATCCCCATCTAAGCCCCCGAATGCACTCTCACCTCGCGCAGGAATGGGCGGCCGCCTGGCCGCTCCCCGCGGTCGCTGTCGCGCTGCTGATCATCCTCTCGTTCTTGCGGGCGGTCGTCGATCCCACGGAGCGCGGCCGCGTCAAGGCCGGCATCTTCTTCGCCGGCACCTACCTGGTGATGGTGACGGCGTTCGGCGTGCTGGGCCGGCCGCTGCCGGCGCCCGCGCATCACGACTGGATGCGGGTGGTGGCGGTGCTGCTGCTCTGCTTTGCGTTCGTGATCGCGGCCAGCCTCCTCCTGTTCGAGGTCGCGCTGAAGCGGCGGGAGATGCCGCGCATCCTGCGCGACCTGGTGCAGGCGCTGGCCTACTTCGTCACGTCGGCGATCGTGCTGACCCGTTCGGACGTCGACGTGACGCGGGTGTTCGCGGCGTCGGTGCTGACCACGGCCGTGATCGGCCTGGCGCTGCAGGACACCCTGGGCAACGTGATGGCCGGCCTGGCGCTGCAGCTGGAGCGCGACTTCGAGGTCGGCGACTGGATCAACGTCGGCGATCGCGCGAACCCGATCGTCGGCCGCATCCGTGAGGTGCGCTGGCGCGCCACCACCATCGTGACCCGGAACGGCGACCTGATGCTGATCCCGAACTCGGCGATCACGCGCGCCATGCTGACAAACTTCAGCCGGCCCACGACGGCGCACCGGCAGTGGGTCTACATCCGCGTCCACTTCCGCCATCCGCCCGCGCGCGTGCGCGAGGTGGTGGTCGAGGCGGTGCGCGCGCTGTCGTTCGTGCGCGCCGAGCCGGCGCCCGACTGCCTGCTGTGGGAGTTCCGGGAGGACGCCTCGACCTACGCGTGCCGCTACTGGATGGACGACATCCAGCGCGACGACACCTTCGACAGCGACGTGCGCAGCGCCGTCTGGTACGCGCTGCACCGGGCCGGCATGGAGATCCCGTTCCCGTCACGCAACATCAACGTCACCGAGATGAACGAGGACCGCGTGCAGCGGAAGCTCGACGAGGAATACGCGCAGCGGGTCGACGCGCTGTCGCGGGTCGACGTGTTCCGCGCGCTGGACGCGGAGAAGGTCGATCGGCTGGCGCGGCGGCTGCGCCACGTCGTGTTCGGGCCGGGCGAGGTGATCCTGCGCCAGGGCGACCCGGGTGACTCGCTCTACCTGGTGCGTGGCGGCCAGGTCGTCGTCCAGATCGGCGTGCTGGGCGCGTCGAAGGAGATCGCGACGCTGGGCGACGGGGAGTTCTTCGGCGAGATGTCGCTGATGACGGGCGAGTCGCGCACCGCGACGGTGGTCGCGAAAACCGACGTCGAGTGCTACATCGTCGAAAAGGAGGCCTTCCAGGAGATCGTGCACGAGAAGCCCGATCTGGCCGGAACCATCAGCGACATCCTGTCGCAGCGGCAGGTGGTGCTGGGCGCTCAGCGGCGGCTCACCCCGGTGCCGAGCGCGGCGCACAGCAACCAGCTGCGCTCGAAGATCGCGGCGTTCTTCGGTCTGGGCGGCGGCAAGCGCTAGCCGCTCCGCGCGCGAAGCGCGCCATCGCGGCTACCTGAAAAACGATAGTCGCACCCCGCGCCTGCGGCGCGGGAGCGACTAGCCGGCGGCGGCCGCGGCGCGGATCAGCGGCCGCACGTCGACCGGGATCATGCCGGCGCGGCGGGCCGCCTCCAGGCCGATGTCGGTGTCCTCGTAGACCGTGCAGGCGGCCGGCTCGACGCCGATGCGGCGGGCCGCTTCCAGGAAGACGTCGGGCTCGGGCTTGTGGCGGGCGGTGTCCTCGGCGGCCACGATGGCGGCGAACCAGTCGCTGATGCCGAGCGCCTCGAGCGTGCGCGTCACCAGGCGGCGCACGCTTCCGGACGCGATCGCCAGCGGCCCCTCGCTGCGGTGGCGCCGCGCGAGGTCGATCACGGCGGCGATCGGACGGACGCCGCCCCCCGCCGCGAGGCTGTCGTAGTACATCTGCTCCTTCGCGAGCGCGAGCGCGACCGGATCGATCGTCAGCCCAGCCTCGGCGATCAGCATCGCCGCGATCTTCGCCGTCGGGACGCCGCCCAGCGAATAGAACCGCTCCTCCGGAAAATGCAGCCCGTGGCGCTGCGCGATCTCCGTCCATGCAACGAAATGCGAAGGCATCGTGTCGACCAGGGTACCGTCGAGATCGAAGATGAACCCTCGTTTAGGCTCTGCCATGCCGGGCGATGTTAGACTGGGCTGGGCTGCCGTGCCTAGCTGTCCGACCTGCCACAACACTTTCCCCGCGGGGACGGACGTCTGCCCGCGCGATGGCGCGCAGTTGATGACCACCGGCGCGGCGACCCAGGCCGGGCTGGTGATGGCCGCGACCGTGCCCGGATTGCCGACGCCGCCGCCCAGCGCGCTGGCCGCGACGGCGTCCGGGGCGACGACGGCGTCGGGGTCGACGTCGGCCGCCGTGAAGCCGGAGGAAGAAGCGAAGTTCGATTCGCTGGTCGGGGCGGTGCTGGCCGACCGCTACCAGATCGTGCGCCGGATCGGCGAGGGTGGGATGGGCGCGGTATACGAGGCCAAGCACACGGTCATCGGCAAGCGCGTCGCCGTGAAGGTGCTGCTGGAGAAGTTCCTCGCCAAGAGCGACTTCGTCGCGCGGCTGCTGCAAGAGGCGCGGCTGGCGAGCTCGATCGGCCACGAGCACATCGTCGACGTCACCGACTTCGGCACCACCAGCGACGGGCGTTCGTTCGTCGTGATGGAGTTCCTGGACGGCGAATCACTGGCCGAGCTGGCGATGCGCGAGGCGCCGCTGCCGATCGAGCGCAGCCTGGGCATCGCGCGCCAGGTGGCGAGCGCGCTGGGCGCCGCGCACGCGAAGGGGATCTTTCACCGCGACGTGAAGCCGGAGAACATCTACCTG
>DATBHU010000162.1:0-4499 GCA_036557265.1 Polyangia bacterium | reverse complement strand
CTGAACTACGACGGCGCCGTCGATATCCGCAACAACGTCGTCTACAACTGGCAGACCCGCACGACCGACGGCGGCGCGCACCAGGTCAACTTCGTCAACAACTACTACAAGCCCGGGCCGGCCTCGACGTTCTTCTACGCGCTGAACGCTCAGAACGACGGCTTCATGGGCGGCCAGTACTACTACTTCGTCGGCAACGTCATGCCGGGCCACTTCGACGAGTCGAGCCAGGACAAAGGCCGCGAGGCGACCGGCCAGGCGCGGGACTACAACCCGTGGGTGACCACGCCCTTCTTCGTTCAGAACGTCACCACGCAGTCGGCCGGGGACGCGTACACGAACGTGCTGGCGAACGTCGGCGCCAACGTGCCGATGCTCGACGACCACGACAAGCGCGTCATCCAGGAGACGCGCGACGGAACGACGCACTACAAGGGGAGCAAGACCGGGCTGGCCGGTCTGCCCGACACCGAGGACGACGTCGGCGGCTACGAGAGCTATCCCACCACCACGCGCGCCGCCGACTGGGACACCGACCACGACGGCATCCCCGACGCCTGGGAGAGAGCCCACGACCTCAATCCGTCGGACGCGTCGGACGGCAACAAGACGAACCTCTCGAAGGTCGGTTACACCAACCTCGAGATGTTCCTGAACGAGCTGGCCGGCGACTTCAAGTAGCGCCGCCGTCGTCGGCGATCTCGCGGATCACCCGACAGGGATTGCCTGCGGCGAACACGCCTTCGGGCACGTCCCGCGTCACGACGCTCCCGGCACCCACGACGGCGCGCGCGCCGATGCGGACGCCGGGCAGGATGATCGCGCCGCCACCCACCCAGACATCGGGGCCGATCTCGACCGGTTTTCCGAGCTCCTCGCGTCTGCGCAGCGCGGCGTTCAAGGGGTGCGTCGCCGTGTAAATCTGCACGGCGGGTCCGAACAGCGTGAAGTCACCGACGCGCACCGGGCAGACATCGAGGACGACGCAATTGAAGTTGAAGAACACGCGCTCGCCCAGCTCGATGTTGGAGCCGTAGTCGCAGAAGAACGGCGGCTGCATCCACACCGAGTCGCCGCCCGCGCCGAGCAGCTCGCCCAGGATGCGACGGCGCGCCTCCTGCTCCGCCTCGCGCGTCGCGTTCAACGCCTGATACAGATCTCGCGCCCGTCCTCGGGCCGCGACGAGGTCCGGGTCGAGCGGGTTGTACAGCTCTCCGCCGACCATCTTGTCGCGCTCGGTCTTCATCGCGTGCGGCGCCACGGCCCGCACCAAGACTGGGCGTCAACCGATCGATGTCAAGGCGTCAGCCCGTAGACCTGGATCTTGCCGCCGTCCGGCGAGAGCTGGGAGGCGACGTAGACCCTGCCGTTGACGACGACGGGCGCGTTGAACTTCGCCAGGTCGCCGAGGTCGTCGCGGCTCTTGTTGGCGAGGCTGGTCCAGAGGGGCGTGCTCAGGTTTGCAGCGTCGAAGGCGAACAGCGCCCCCTCGGCGATCTTGTGCCAGGCGTCGCCCATGTTCGTGAGGTCGATCGTCGTGGAGGTCAGGGTCGCCCAGAGCACGCCCGTCCCGGCGGTCGCCCCGTCGGCGGACAGGCTGAGAATCCCGCCGGGATGCGTGGGCGTCTGCGCCGTGTACTGCGAAACCGACGTCGTGTTCAGACGGTTTCCGCTGAACCGATACGCGCGCAGCGTGCTCGCTTCGGCCCACAGATAGATGGTCGGGCCGGACGGGCCGTCCCAGTAGACCGGCCCGCCGTGCGTGTGACCGCCGACGGAGATCGACTGGATGTTGGTGTTTCCGGCGGCGTTGAACTTGGACAGGTTGGTGGGATCGAGGACGTTGAGGAGGCCGTCCTTGCCGCCCATCACGATCACGCGCGGATTCGGCAGCAGCACGGCGGCCGTCGTGTAGTCGAGGTCCTGCACGTTCAGCGTGTCCGCGTTCGAGGGCGTCCACCAGTCCATCAGCGTGAAGCCGCTCGCGCCGAGCTGCAGCCGTCCGACGCTGACGCCGGTCTGCGCGCCCTTGTTGCTCGTGTCGAAGTCGCCGTTGCCGGAGACGAAGTAGACGCTGCTCTGATCGCCGACGAGCCCCATCCCCGACTGCCAGATGCCGCCCTGCTTGCCGTTCGGCGTCGTGTTGTAGATCCCCTTCTGCGCCAGCGTGTCGGCCGCGTACGCGAAGACCCAGCCGTGATACGGCACGTCGTCGCAGTGGCTGGAGAACGCCAGGTAGACGACGCCGCCCTGCAGGAGCAGGCCGGGACGATTGAGGTGGTGCCACGCATCGAACGTGACGCGCGTGCCGTCGCCGCCGACGCCGGTTCCCGGCACGCTGCCGGCGATCGTCACCGGGCTGCCGGCCGTCTCGTTCCCGGTGAGGATGTCGAGGGCGTGCAGCTTCTGCTGATAGCGCGCCGGGTCGGTGCCCGGGTACGCCCCGGACGCCTCCGCGGAGCCGTCGTAGGTCTTCGCGACGACATAGATCCGGCCGGTCGACGGATCGATCACCGGCGTCGACGTGATGCCGGTGTGCGGGAACATGTCCTTGCACGAGATCGTGGCGTCGCCCGTCAGCGGCGCCCCCGTCGCCGTGCCCGGGATCGAGTTCATCGGCGTGCCGAGCGTCGTGCTCCAGAGCGGCGCGCCCGCCCCGTCGGCGTCGAACGCGTAGACGGTGTTGTGCTCCGTCGCGACGAACAGCACGTTGTGCCTGGCGCCGCCGATCGTCAGGCCCGGGACGTAGAGGGGCTGCGCGTAGACGTGTCCGTCGACCGCCAGCGAGTACAGCAAGCCGAACTTGCCGCCGCCGACGCTCGCGACGCTGAGCGTCTTCTCCGACGTGTTCGCGCCCAGGCGGGTGTTGTCGTAGCGGTTCGTCAGCACGGAGAGCGCGCCGCCGCCGGCGGCGCCCCCGGCGCCGGCCGTTCCCGTCCCCGCGCCCGACTGACCACCGGCGCCGCCGTGCCCGCCCGTCCCGGCGCTCGCCCCGCCCGCGCCGCCCGTGGCCCCGCCGCCCGCGCTCCCGCCCCGGCCGCCCGGAGCACCAGCGCCGCCGCCCGAGCCGGCGCTGCCGGCGGCTCCGCCCGGCCCGGCGCCACCACTCGAGCCGGCCGCTCCGACGGCGCCCCCGCCGCCCGCGATACCGCCGGCACCGCCCCCGCCCCCTCGGCCCGCGACGCCGCCCGCCGATCCGCCCGCGGCGCCAGCCGCTCCGCCGGAGCCGCCGCTGCCGCGGCGGCCCGCCGCCGCTGCCCCCGCCCCTGCGCTGCCCGTCCCGGCTCCCGCGGTGCTCTTCGGCGCGCACGCCGAGATCCCGGTCGCGGCCAAGATCGCGATGGCGCTCCAGATCACGCTTCGTTTGCCGCACCCACGCTCTGTCTGGCTGGTCGTCGACCGATGCACGTTGCAGTTGATGGCCGCTCCACGGCCACTCGGTTCAAAAAACTCCACGAGCGCTCACCCGGACGTCCGGCGCGCGCGATCGTCTGCCCGACGAAACGGCTCACATTTTCATGCGCGCGACGTTCGGTCGGATGTGGACGCGCCCCCATGGTGTCCGCCCGTCGAGGATCTATCTTGGAGATTCGTGAATCGGGGGAGGCTGGGGTGGTTGCTGGCGCTGGTGCTCGGCGTGTCGTCGATCTTGGGCGGAGGCGCGGCGGCGGGCGCCCAGGCGGCGTCCCGGCCCACGGTGCGGCACCGGCATCGCGCCCGACCGGGGGCCCGCCACCTGGTGGCGCACCGCCGCGCGCTGAAACGATCTCACACCAGGGCGAGCCGTCACGCTGCGCGCGCCGCGCCGGCGCAGCCCGAGGCGAACGCCGCGCCGGAGATCGCCTTCGTCACCCTCACCACCGCCGCAAAGGGGACCTCGTTCTACGTGGACAGCCGCCGCGTCGGCACCGGGTCGACGGTGCGCCGGTCGCTACCGCCGGGATACCACCAGTTTCAGGCCGTGCATCCGAGCGGCGCCCGCTGGCAAAAGTACCTGAGCTTCGAGGCGGGTGACGATCGCGAGCTGATCATCCACTGGTGAAACGCTCGCGCGGCGCCGCCCCCGACTTCGATCAGATCCAGCGGCGCCACTTGAACCAGGCGATGGGGACGAGCGCGCTGGCGACGATGAGCGCCACCGCGAACGGATAGCCCAGCGACCATTCCAGCTCCGGCATGTGCCTGAAGTTCATGCCGTAGATGCCTGCGATCAGGACCGGGGGGACGCCGACGACCGACGCGACGGTGAGCGCCTTGAAGATCTCGTTCTGCTCGATGCTGATGAACCCGAGGGTGGCGTCCAGCAGGAACTGCACCTTTCCCGAGAGGTCCGCCTGATAGTCGCTCAGGGAGGCGATGTCTCCCCGGATCGCGGCGATTCGCGGCTGGTCGGCGGCCGGCGCGCCCTTGTTGCCGTTCTCCTGCGCGAACGTCGCGATGCGCGCCAGACCGAGCAACGTGTTCCTGACGTGGGAGATGCCGTCACCCACCTGGCCGAC
>DATBHU010000161.1:0-10110 GCA_036557265.1 Polyangia bacterium | reverse complement strand
CAACGAGGCCCCTAAGCCTTTCAAGTGGACGAAGACGGCCGACCAGATCCTCGAATCAATCGCGCGCTTCGCGACGCGCACGCTCACGGCGTCCCGCGAGGCATGACTTTGTCGACTAATCACCGATCCGGGGGACTAGCTGACCTTCACCGCGATCGGCCTGGCCAGGCAGCGCAGGGCCGCCGCCTCCAGATCCGCGAACGCCGGCGGGTTGGCCAGCGCCTCGTCGAAGCCGAGCGACGCGGCCCGCGCCCGATCGCGCTCCAGCCCCGCGACCGCGAGCACCGGCGCCGAGCCCGTCTCCGGATGCTGGCGCAGGTGCGCGTACAGCTCGTAGCCGGCCGGCCCCGACGAATCCAGGTCGATCACCGTCAGGTCGACGCTCGGCAGCGCGCCCGGCTCGGCCAGGCGCCCCTGGTCGACCTCGATGACGCTGCAGGTGATGATCGACCGCAGGTAGCGGATCAGCAGCGCGCGCGGCGCCGCCTGCGACGCCGCGACCAGCGCCCGCACGCCGCGGAACTCGAACGCCAGCTGGTCGATGGCGGCGCCGATCCGCTCGGCCGACGCGGCCAGGGTGATGCCCATCCCGGCCGGCTGTCCCGGCCCCTGCGGCTCGGCGCGCGACCAGGCCACGACGCCCGCCATGTTGATCGTCGTCGACGGCGCCACCAGCCGGATCGCCATCGGCGTGCCGCTGGCGAACGGCGCGGTCGTCTCGATCGGCAGCTGCCCCTTCACCAGGTGCGTCGAATACGCCACCAGCAACGCGGCCTCCGAACGGTAGGTCAGCTCCACGCCCAGCGGCGGGCGGACGGGCGGCGTGGGATCCCAGGTCGGCTCGCGCGGCTCCTCGGGACCGCCGCTCGGCGTGCCGTTCGGCTTGCCGTTCGTCTTGCCATTCATCTCGGGGACACGATGCGCTCGATCAGCGCATCCAGCTGATCCAGCGACTGGTAGTGGATCGCGAGCTGGCCGTGCCCTGGTCCGGCCTCGTTCACGTCCACCCGCGTCCCCAGCGCCCGCGACAGCCGCATCCCCAGATCGCGCGCGTTCGCCGACGGTGGGCCCTTGGCGGGGGCCGGCTTGGCCGCCCCGCCGCCCGCGTCCTCGCGATCGCGGCGCACCAGCTCCTCGACCTTGCGCACCGACAGATCCTGCGAGACCGTCCGGCGCGCGAGCCGCTCCATCGCGTCCGCCGACTCGAGGCCGAGCAGCGCGCGCGCGTGGCCCATCGACAGCCGGCCCTCCGCGACCAGCCCGCGCACGTTGTCGGGCAGCCGCAGCAGCCGGAGCGCGTTGGCGACCGTGCTGCGCTCCTTGCCGACCCGGTCGGCCAGCTTCTCCTGCGTGTAGCCGAACTCCGCGACCAGGCGCTCGTAGCCGGCCGCCTCCTCGATCGGGTTCAGATCCTCGCGCTGCAGGTTCTCGACCAGCGCCATCTCGAACGCCTGCGCGGGCGCGGCGTCGCGCACCACCCCCGGCACCTCGTGCAGGCCGGGCCGCTGCGCCGCCCGCCAGCGCCGTTCGCCGGCGATCAGCTCGTAGCCCCCGGCCCCGCGCGCGCGCACGATCAGCGGCTGGATGATCCCCTGCGTGCGGATCGAAGCCGCCAGCTCCTCCAGCCGCGCGTCGTGGAAGGTCTTGCGCGGCTGGCCCGCCGACGGGTGCACGTCCTCGATCGCGATCGTGCGCGTGCCGTCGCCCTCGCGCGTGCGGGCGAGCGCCGGCGCGGGCGCCGCCGGCAGAGGGGAGGGCGCCCCCGGAATCAACGCCGCCAGGCCGCGCCCCAGCGCCTTGCGCTTGGGCGCGCTCATCGGGCGCCCACCGCGGCGGCGGGCATGTCCTGGCGGGCCAGGAACTCGCGCGCGAGATCCAGGTAGCTGCGCGCGCCCTTCGACGCGACGTCATAGAGGATGATCGGCTTGCCGAACGACGGCGCCTCGGACAGCCGCACGTTGCGCGGCACCGTCGTGGCGTAGACCTTGCCGTCGAAGTGCGCGCGCACCTCGCTGGTCACCTGCTGGGTCAGGTTCTGGCGCGGATCGACCATGCACAGCACGATGCCCTCGATCGCCAGCCCGGGATTCAGCGACTCGGACACGAGGCGGATCGTGCTCTGCAGGTCGGACAGCCCCTCGAGCGCGTAGTACTCGCACTGCATCGGCACCAGCACCGCGTCAGCAGCCGTCAGCGCGTTCAGCGTCAGCAGCCCCAGCGACGGCGGCGTGTCCAGGATGACGTAGTCGTAGCGGCCTGCCGCCTCGCGCAGCGGCGTGCGCAGGCGCCGCTCGCGGTTGTCGATGCCGACCAGCTCGATCTCCGCGCCCGCCAGATCGGCGTTGGCCGGCACCAGATCGAGGTGCGGCAGCTCGGTCTTGCGGACGACGTCCCCCAGGCTCGCGTCACCGATCAAGATGTCGTAGACGCTCCCCTGCTCGCTGTTGCCGCGCTGGTGGCCGAGGCCCGAGCTGGCGTTCCCCTGCGGGTCGACGTCGACCAGCAGCACGCGCTTCTCGGCGGCTGCCAGCGACGCGGCGAGGTTGACCGCCGTGGTGGTCTTCCCCACGCCGCCCTTCTGATTGGCTACCGCAATGACCCTTCCCATGGAAATTCCGGGCTGGTTCGTAGCTAACACGCAACGCGAGACCGTCTCAACCGCCTTCCGTCGCCCCGGCGCTCATCGTCCTCCAAGTCCTCGAATCAGCGAAAAATTTGACGGTGTGTGTGGACAGGTAATATTTGCACCTACATGTCGGTTTCGTCATCCACCAAGAGCCAAAGGAGGCCGCCCATGGGACGTTTCGACGAGCAGAGGATCTATCGCACCTTCGAGGAGTTCGAGCGTGAGGAGCTGCGCCGCGACGGTTACTTCGAGTCGGTCGACGACATGATCGACGGCATGTTCGCGGGTGAGCTCGACTTCGGCGACGGCGAGAGCCGCCGCGCCGGCCGCCGCGACGACGACGAAGAGGAATAGCGCGACCGGGCGGCCCGGCAGTGGCCCGGTGACGCATCACGCGCATTTGGGCCACTTATGGTAAACCGCTCCGATGGCGCAAAACGACGCTTCTTCGCGTGGGCCCGCTTGGATCGCGACCCTCTGGCCGCTCCTGACCGGGCTCGCGATCGGTTTCCTGGTCGGTAAGGAGGTCGGCAGCCGTCACGGCGGTGAGACCGGCGAGACCGCCGCCGTCGCGGACAGCAAGGCGCCGGCCGGCACCAAGATGCCGGCGAAGGTTTACAAGGCCGAGAGCGAGTTCCCGCAGGGCTGGACGAAGTCGGCGGACCTCGCGACCGTCAACACCGTCAGCATGACGGACCTGACGACGGCGCAGAAGGTGACCGTCATGCAGGCGCTCAACGAGCGCGACTGCGAGTGCGGCTGCGGCATGGGCAAGATCGCCGGCTGCATCAAGAAGGACCCGAACTGCCCACGCAGCCCGAACCTGGCCCGCGCCGCCATCGACATGGTGAAGCAGGGCAAGGGGCTGGGCGAGATCCTGGCCGCCATCGACGACAAGCAGAAGCCGGCGGGCGGATCGCCGTCGCCGAGCGCGGCGGCGCCGGCGGGCGGCTCGAAGAAGGTCGTCCCGCTCGCCCACGATCTGCGCCGGGGCGCGCCCGCGACGAAGGTGACCATCGTCGAGTTCAGCGACTTCCAGTGCCCGTTCTGCAAGCGGGCCGAGCCGACGGTCAAAGGCGTGCTCGACAAGTACGGCAAGGACATCTCGCTGGTCTGGATGAACCAGCCGCTGCCGTTCCACGATCACGCCATGGACGCGGCGACCGCGTTCCAGGCCGCCTCGCGCCAGGGCCACGACAAGGCGTGGAAGCTGCACGACAAGATGTACGAGAACAACACCGCGCTGACCCGCGCCGACATCGAGAAGTACGCGGGCGAGGTGGGCCTCAACACCGGCAAGTTCAAGAAGGATTGGGACGATCCCAAGGTGAAGGCGGAGGTCGAGGAGGATCAGAAGGCGGCCGGCGCGGCGGGCGCCAACGGCACGCCGACGTTCTTCATCAACGGGCGCGAGCTGGTGGGCGCGCAGCCGGCCGACGCGTTCGAGAAGCTGATCGACGAGGAGATCAAGAAGGCGGACGAGCTGATCAAGAAAGGGACGCCGCTCAAGGACGTCTACAAGAAGCGGATCGAGGACGCGGCGCTGGCGGCGCCGCCGGCCGCGCCCGGCGAGCCCGCCGCGCCGCAGGGCAAGCAGGACATCAAGCTCGGCGACGCGCCCGTGAAGGGCCCGGCCGGGGCCAAGGTGACGCTGGTGGCGTTCAGCGACTTCCAGTGTCCGTTCTGCTCGAGAGGCGAGCTGGTGCTGAAGCAGGTCGAGGACGAGTACAAGGGCAAGATCAAGATCGCCTTCAAGCAGCTGCCGCTGCCGTTCCACGACAAGGCCCACCTGGCGGCCGAGGCGGCGCTGGCCGCCAACGAGCAGGGCAAGTTCTGGCAGTACCACGACAAGCTGTTCGCGAATCAGCAGGCGCTGGATCGCCCGTCGCTGGAGAAGTACGCCGAGGAGCTGGGCCTCAACATGGGCAAGTTCAAGGCGGCGCTCGACTCGGGCAAGTTCAAGGACAAGGTCGACGCCGACGCCAAGGAGGGCGCGGCTGTCGGCGCCACGGGCACGCCGACGTTCTTCATCAACGGCCGGGTGCTGGTCGGCGCGCAGCCGATCGACAAGTTCAAGAGCCTGATCGACGAGGAGCTGAAGGCGAAGGGCTGATCTTTTCTCCCTCTCCCGCTTGCGGGAGAGGGTCGGGGTCAGGGCAGGCCTTGCGAGTGCCCGCGTTCGCGCTGCTGGCGGCGTTGGCCGCGTCCGCCGGCTGCGCGAAGAAGAAGATCGCGTGCTTCGACGTGACGGCGGAGACCAACAGCGCCGGCACGCGCGCGGTGTTCGAGGCGCGCCGCTGTCAGGGCGGCGGCGTGACGTGGGAGGCGATCCTGCGCGTGCTCGTCGACCGCCGCGGCAGCGTCGAGGCGGTCGAGGACGTGACGCCGGGCTGGACCGGCGCCGTGTACACGCTGAACGGCCACACGCGCTTCTCCCTCGACGCCGAAGGCAGCGCCGTTCAGTTCTGCGCCGACGATCCCGGCCTGATCGCGGGGGTTCGTCGCGAATACGAGCGCCTCAACGCCGCCGGCCCCGATCTCAAACGCGTGATGGAACGAGCGAGCGCCGACGATCTCGAGTGCGACGGCCGAAAGAAAGACGACTAGAGCTCATCGGAAGCGCCTCGATTTCAGGGAGGGAAATTTGTCGGGTTCGAGGCGCTTGCGGACGCTCTCGTCCGCTTCGAGGTAACGGAGGGGCGCGGCGCGATCGACCTTGGACAGCATCGGGCGGACGCCGAGATCGGGGATGGCGTGCGTGCGGGCGGCGCTCTGCGGCAGCGCCGCGAGCCCGTCCCGCTCGGGCCTGCGCTCGATGATCTGGATCCCTCCGCCGAGGACGACAGTCCGGTCGAGCGCCGCGATCGCCGCTTCCCGCTGGGCGCGGTACGCGTCGAAGGACCGCCCGAATGGCCGCCCGAGGGCCCAGGCCCAGAACGCGACCGCCGCCAGCCCAACCTTCGCCCACAGCAGGCGCCCGGCGCGCAGGAACGACGCGAAGCAGTCGCGCGTGACGAGCGTGCCGTCGGGGCGGCGGTGAAGGCGGACGCACGGCAGCCGCCGCCCCTCGTGCCGGGCGATCAGGTCGGCGAGCTCGCCGCGCGTCATCGCCTTGCCGTCGTAGACCGGCCGCTCGCAGCTGTCGCAGAAGCGCGCCCGCCCCTCGCCGTCGATGCGCGCCATGGTCTCCCAGTCGACGCGGCAAGGGACGGGGATGACGACCTGGGGAAGCGACCGGCGGCGCATGGCGTGGCGATCGAAGGACCACCGAAACCGGCCCCGGTTCCGGTGTTTCTCGGGGTTCCGAGGGCGCCTAGAACCGCTGGGTCGGCACGTCCGGCCGCGGGCGCCGCAGGATCTGCCCGCCCATGCCCCACAGCAGGCGAATCTCGTCGCTGGTCGCCTTGCCCTGGTAGACGTCGAGGCGGCGTTTGCCGTTGTCGCAGGCGCTGGGCGACAGCACCTCGTACGAGCTCTCGATGATGCGGACGTCGTCGCCGACGACGTCGCCGCTGAACTGGTAGCGCGTCGCGATCTGAAACTCGAGCGCCATGCTGCAACGGTAGGCGTGCCCGTCGGTCGAGACCTGATGAACGATGCGATCGTAGTAGCCGGAGATCTTCGAGCCGTTCTGCTCGACGTGCCACTCCTCGCGTTCCTGCTTCTGATCGCCGCCGGGGATGCTGCCCTGGTGCTCCCAGATCCACAGCCCGCTGACGTCGGCGTTGGGGACGCCGGGCGTCGCCGCCGGCAGCGCGGGCCGCGTCATCGACACGGCCGGCGCGTCGATGACGCGGTCCGAAGCCTGGCTGCTGTGCGGCGAGGACACCTCGGCCACCAGCTGGTCGCCCGTCCCGGACGGATGGATGCGGTAGAGCCGCGTCTGCTGCCGCCCGCTCACCAGCGTCAGCACGTCTCCGTCCAGCAGGCCCCGATAGCGCGCCAGCTGGCGCATCCCGGGGTCGCACCGGTTTTCTCTCGGGTTCTCGGCCTGCACGAGCTCCTGAATCTCGATGGCGCCCGCCTGCACGCGCCCCGCGACCTCGAAGCGCTGGAACGCGGAGAACTGCGGTTGCCGGCTGCAGACGTACGGGCGCCCGTCACCCGACACGAACGTCAATGCGGCGATGTAGTAGCCGCGGATTGCGCTACCGGACTGGGACAGGTGCCACTCTTGTTTTTCGATGCGGACGTCACCGGCGGCGGCGCCTTCGTCGATCGTCGCCGACGTCACCGCGTCCCAAACGCCCGAAAGCTGCGGGCCCGCGGCGGTCGAGCCGGCGTTGGCTGCGGCCTGTCGGCGGGCGACGCATCCCGGGGCGCATCCGATTGATGCCACCGCGAGAGCAACCTTCAAAAAGCCGACGAAGCCAGAACGCATCCGGACGAAAACCTCCCGGCGCTGTCACCACGATTCTACACGATCAAAATAGGGTCCGGCCGGCGCTGCGCAACCGCCGAAATCGCGCGGCGACGATCGGTCGATGCTTCCCCTACGATGCGATCAATCGGAGGAAGGTGCCGGCTGATTGAGGGCGGCGGCGCTAGTCGCTCCGCGCCAAAGGCGCAGGGGTGCGACTACCTGTTCAAAAGACTAGCCGCTTCCCACTCCGCCATCCGCTTCGTCAGGAGCGCGTCGAGCTCGCGCTCCCGGTCGGCCAGGGTGTGCAGCTTTTGCCAATCGCCGCCGTGATCTGCGGCAAGCTCCGCGCGCACGGCGGCCAGCTCCGCCTCGAGCTTGCTTACATCCGCCTCCAATGTCTCCACACGGCGCGCCAACCGGCGGCGCTCCCGTTCCCGGTCCTTGTCGGCCTCGCGGGTGGCCGCCGACGCCGAAGCCGGCCTGGCTGCCGGTTTGGGGGCCGGCTTGGCGGCGGCCGCCGCCGTCTCCGTCGCGGCGCGCTTGCCCTCGTGGACGCGGCGCCGCCAGTCGCTGTAGTTGCCGACGTGCGCCTCCAGGCGGTCGCCCTCGATCACCAGCAGGCGCGTGCAGACGCGGTCGAGGAAGTAACGATCGTGGCTGACGACGAGCAGCGTCCCTTCGTACTCGCCCAGCGTCTCCTCCAGCGTCTCGCGCGCCGGGATGTCGAGGTGGTTGGTCGGCTCGTCGAGCACCAGCACGTTGCGCGGGAACAACATGATCTTCGCCATCGCGAGCCGGCTGCGCTCGCCGCCCGACAGGCCGCGCACGGTGCGGAACGGGTCGTCGCCGAAGAAGCGGAACTTCGCCAGGTACTGGCGGATCGCCTCCGGCGAAAGGTCGGCGCGCACCGAGCGGATCTCGTCGATCAGCGACAGGCTCTCGTCCAGCGTCCCCAGCTTCTGATCGAAGTAGCCGATGCGCACGCCGCTGCCGATCTCCACCTTGCCGGCCAGCGGGGGCAGCTCGCCGATCAGCGTCTTGACCAGCGTGGACTTGCCGCTGCCGTTGGGGCCGACGATGCCGACCTTGTCGCCTCTATATATGTTGGCGGCGGCGTCGCGCAGGATGGGCGGGACGCCCGGGTACCCGACCGTCAGCCTGGGCGCGCGGATCGTCTCCTTGCTGCCGAGGTCGCCGCCGGTCTGGAAGGAGAGGGCGATCTTGCCCGCGTGCTCCCATTCGTCGTCCGGGCGTTCGAGGCGCTCCAGCTTCTCGAGCATCTTGCGCCGGCTCTGCGCCTGCTTGGTCTTCTGGCCCGCCAGGTTGCGGCGGATGAAGTCCTCGGTCTTCTCGACGTGTTCCTTCTGGCGCTCGTAGGCGGCGCGCGCCCGTTCGAAGCGCGCGTCGCGCTCGACGATGTACTTGTCGTAGCCGAACGGGTAGCGGACGAACTTGCCGTCTTCGAGGTCGACGATCTCGCGGCAGACGGCGCGGATGAAGGCGCGATCGTGCGACACCAGCAGGAACGCGCCGGTGTACTCGGAGAGGAAGCTCTCCAGGCGTTCGATGGCCGCCAGGTCCAGGTGGTTGGTCGGCTCGTCGAGCAGCAGCAGATCCGGCTTCTGCACCAGCACCTTCGCCAGCTCGAGCCGGCCGCGCTCGCCGCCCGACAGCGTCTCGACCGATCGGGTCAGGTCCGACTCGGCGAAGCCGACGTCGGTCATCAGGCGCTTGACGCGCGCTTCGAGCTCGTAGCCGCCCTGGTGCTGGTAGCGCTCCTGCATCTCGCCGTAGCGCGCCAGCGTCGCGGCGTCACCGGTGTGCAGCTCGGCCTCGGTGGCCATCAGCTGCTCGTGGAGGCGCTGCAGATCCGCGAACGGCTCGAGCAGCGCGTCGAGCAGGGTGCCGGCGCCCGACAGCTCCTGCGATTGCCGCAGGTAGGCGACGGACGCGCGGCCGAGCACCCGCACGTCGCCCGCGTCGGCCTGCATGTCGCCGGCGAGCAGGCGCAGCACGGTCGACTTGCCGGCGCCGTTGGGCGCCAACAGCGCCAGCCGATCGCCCGGGCGGATCAGCATCGACGCACCGGACAGGATCTCGGTGCCGGGATACGCGAAGCTCGCGTCGGCGAATTGAGCTAGAGACATCGGGCCAAAGTCGTTGTCGTGGGCGTCTACTTGTAATAGAACACGAGCCGCCGTCCAGGCGACAAGCGCGTGCCATGAAAGAGTATTTGCTGACTGCAGGCCCCACTCCGGTCCCGGAAAGGGTGCTGCAGGCGATGGCGCGGCCGATGCTCTACCACCGCTCGCCTCCGTTCACGGAGTGCCTGCGCGAGGTGCAGGACGGGCTGCGCTGGCTGCTGCAGTCGAAGCAGCTGCCGCTGCTGATGTCGGGGTCGGGCACGGTCGGGATGGACGCGGCGGTATGCAACTTCCTGCGCGCGGGCGACAAGGCGGTCGTCGTCCGCGGCGGCAAGTTCGGCGAGCGCTGGGGCAAGATCTGCCAGGCCTACGGCGTCGAGTGCGTGTTCGTCGACGTGGAGTGGGGCAAGGGCGTCGACCCCAAGGTGGTCGCGCAGGCGATCGAGGACAACCCGGGCGTGCGCGCGGTCTACGCGACGGCGTCCGAGACGTCGACGGCGACGAAGCACGACGTGGCGGCGCTGGCCAAGGTGGTGAAGGGGAAGGACGACGTCATCATCTGCGTCGACGCCATCACCGCGGTCGGCGTCTACGACGTGCCGGTCGACGAGTGGGGCCTCGACGTGGTGGTGGTTGGCTCGCAGAAGGCGCTGATGCTGCCGCCGGGGCTGGCCATCGTCGCCGTGTCGGACAAGGCCTGGAAGGCCAACGAGCGCGCGAACCTGCCGCGCTTCTACCTGGACCTGCTGCGCGAGCGGAAGAACCAGGAGAAGGGCGAGACCGCCTTCACACCGGCGGTGTCGCTGGTGGTCGGGCTGCGCGAGTCGCTGCGCATGTTGAAGGAAGAGACGCTGGCGGGCGTGTGGAACCGGCACGAGCGGCTGGCCAAGGCGACGCGCGCCGCCTCGGGCGGGCTGGGCCTCGAGCTGTTCTCGTCGTCGCCGGTCAACTCGGTGACGGGGTTCCGGATGCCGAAC
>DATBHU010000160.1:0-23997 GCA_036557265.1 Polyangia bacterium | reverse complement strand
GAAGCAGGCGGCGCGCGCGCTCGCGGACGTGCAGCGCGATGTGGCGCCGTTCGGCTTGAACGTCTGGGTCTACGATTGCTACCGGCCCCAGCGCGCCGTCGAGGACTTCGTCGCCTGGTCGCGCCAACCCTCCGGTCCGGCCAACGATCCACGCCATAACCCGGTCGTGCCGAAGTCGGAGCTGTTCCGGCGCGGCTACATCGCCGCCAGCTCGGGACACAGTCGGGGAAGCACCGTCGACGTCACGCTCGTGCCGACGATGCTGGAGCGTCAGCCGGCCGGTCTGCTCGACTGCCGAGCGCTCGAAGGACGTCAGGCGCCGGACAGCACGCTCAACATGGGGACGACGTTCGATTGCTTCGACGAGGAGTCGCACGTGGTCGCCCGGGTGCGGGGCGAGGCGCTGCGCAACCGCCTGCTCCTCAAGATGGCGATGGAGAAGCGCGGCTTCGTCGGCTACGCGCAGGAGTGGTGGCACTTCACGCTGGCGAACGAGCCATTCCCGAAGACCGCGTTCGATTTCGAGATCCGGCCCGCGCCGTGAGCGACGCCGGGCGCCGCCTCACCAACGTCGTGGGCTTCGACGACGGCCCGTTCGCGCGCGATCGACCGGGCGCGCGCGTCCTGCTGGTCGGCGCGGTCTGCGCCCGCACCCGGCTCGACGGCGTGATCTCCGGGCAGGTGCGCAAGGACGGCAGGGACGCGACCGCGCGCGTGGCGGCCCTGGTGCGTGGGTCGCAGTTCGACGGCCACGTCCGGGCCGTGTTGCTGAACGGCATCGCGTTCGGCGGCTTCAACGTCGTCGACATCCACGCGCTCGCCGAGACGCTGGCACGTCCGGTGCTGGTCGTGGCGCGGCGGGCGCCGCGCCTGGCGCTGATCCGCGCCGCGCTCACACGCCTGCCGGGCGGGGCCGCGAAGTGGCGGCTGATCGAGCGCGCCGGCCCGATGGAGCCGCTCGGCGGCGTGTTCGTCCAGCGCGCCGGGCTGTCGCCGCGCGAGGCGCTGCAGCTGCTGGCGGCGACCACATTGCACGGCAACCTGCCGGAGCCGCTGCGGCTCGCCCACCTGATCGCGGGCGGGATCACGACTGGCAAGAGCCGCGGCCGGGCCTAGCCGCCGCGCCGATCAGAACGCGCCGCCGAGCGCGACGCCCGTGTAGATGATGTCGCGCCCCGTCTCGCGGGAGAGCGATGCGCAGCCGCTGTTCATGTCCGACGTGCAAACGAGATCCCCGGCGACGACGTGCCCGTAGCCCCCGAAGTAGCGGATGGCGAACCCACTGAAGAACCGGTGCTCGCCGCCGACCTCCAGGTTTCCCCACATGACGCTGCCGGTCTTCTCGGCGGGGTCGTCGCAGTCGACGAGGCACGATTCCTTCCAGGTGTAGTTGCCGCCCGAGATCCCGGCGCCGATCGCGAACCGCGACTGGCGGCTGTCGCCGAGGAGGAAGTGCGTCATCGCCGATCCCTGGAAACCGCTCAGTCCCCATCCGCCGCTCGCGCTGATCGTCCAGTGCGGCTCCAGCGTCCGCTCCAGCTCCGCGCCCATCAGGCCGACCGGCGTTCCGAAGCCGACCACGGCGTAGACGGCGGTCGGCTTCGCCTCGAACGCGCTGACCTGCCCCTCGTCGTCCTCGGCGGCCGCGACGGTGGTCGACGCGAGCGCGATCAGCGCGAAGGCGATGGCGATGACGGCGGCGCGGCGCATGCGTGTCGACGGAGCACGCCGCATGCCAGCGCCGACCCCGCGCGCGGCCGCCCAGGCGCGGCGCGCGGGTGTCAGCTTTCGAACAGGCGACCGGTCAGGTCGTCGCCAGGCCGCGCGTCATCAGGATCTTGCCCGAGCGCACCAGCTCGACGATCTGATAGTTGCGTAGCAGGCTCAGGAACACGTCGATCTTCTCGGCCGCGCCGACGATCCGCACGATCAGCGAGTCGACGCCGTAGTCGACCACCTTCGCGCTGTACAGCTCGGCGATCTGCAGGATCTCCGTCCGGTCCGGCAGCTTGCACTGGATCTTCACCAGCGCGACCTCCGTCTCGTACACGAACTGGCCGGTGTGGTCGACGGCGTGGACCACGTCGATCAACTTGGTCACCTGCTTGATGATCTGATCCAGCGTCTCGGGGACGCCGCTGCAGGTGATGGTCATGCGCGAGAACTCGCCGTCGGTGACGTCGGCGCTGACCACCAGGCTCTCGATGTTGTAGCCGCGCCGCGAGAACACCAGCGCGACGCGCACGAGGACGCCCGGCTTGTTGCGCACCAGGATCGAGATGGTGTGCAGGGGGGCGGCCGGCTTCGGGGCCGGATGTGCGATGGCTGCTGCTGCGGACATGACTAGGTGCTCCCTTCGGGCTTGGACATCTTCTGCTTCGGCCGTTCGATGAGCATGTCGCGCAGGGCCGCGCCGGCCGGGATCATCGGGAAGACGTTGTCCTCCTTGACCACCTCGGCTTCCACCAGGCACGGGCCGTCGCTCCACTCCATCGCCGCCTTCAGGACGCGGTCGACCTCGTTGGGCCGCTTGATGCGCCAGGCCTTGATGCCGTAGGCGCCCGCCAGCTTCACGAAGTCCGGGTTGCCTTCCAGATCGACGCCCGACAGGCGGTTCTCGAAGAACAGCTCCTGCCACTGGCGCACCATGCCCAGGTAGCTGTTGTTGATGATCAGGATCTTCACCGGCAGCTTGTGCAGCGCCGCCGTCGCCAGCTCGGGCATCGTCATCTGGAAGCCGCCGTCGCCGACGATGCACCAGACCTTCTTGCCCGGGTGCGCGAACTGCGCGCCGATGGCGGCGGGGAAGCCGTAGCCCATCGTCCCGGCGCCGCCCGACGACAGCCAGTGCCGGTTCTTGGTGGTCAGGCAGAACTGCGCCGCCCACATCTGGTGCTGGCCGACGTCCGTCGTCAGGATGCAGTCGCGCCCGCCCAGATCGTCGAGGCGGTCGAGCACGTGCTGCGCCTTCAGCCCGCCGCGCTTCTGATACTTGAGCGGGAACTGCTTGCGCCAGTCGGCGATCTGCTTCAGCCAGTCGGCGGTGTCCAGCTTGTCGACGAGCGGGATCAGATCCTCGATCGCCAGCTTCGCGTCGGCGGCGATCGACACGTCGGGGTTCACGATCTTGCCGAACTCGGCGACGTCGATGTCGACGTGGATCTTGGTCGCGCCGACGCAGAACTCGGACAGCTTGCCGGTGATGCGGTCGTCCCAGCGCGCGCCGATCGCCATGATCATGTCGCAGTCGGTGACCGCCTTGTTCGCGTAGGCCGTCCCGTGCATGCCCAGCATCCCCTGGTGCAGCGGGTGGTCCTCGGCGCAGGCGCCCTTGCCGAGCAGCGTGTTCACGATCGGCGCCTGAAGTTTTTCAGCCAGCTTCACGATGGCCGGCCCGGCGCCCGAGATCACCGCGCCGTGGCCGACGTACAGCACCGGCTTGCGGCTCTTGGCGATCAGCGCCGCCGCCTTCTTGACGGCTTCCTTGTCCGGGTGGCCGGGCACGGTGTAGCCGGGGAGGGTCACCTGGTCGACGAACGGCGCCGTGCACTGCGCGCTGGTCACGTCCTTGGGCAGATCGATCAGCACCGGCCCGGGGCGGCCCGACGTCGCCAGGTAGAACGCCTCGCGCGTGATGCGCGGGATGTCGTTCGGGTTCTTGACCAGGTACGAGTGCTTCACCACCGGGTAGGTGATGCCGGTGACGTCGGCCTCCTGGAAGGCGTCCTTGCCAGCATCGGCGAGATGGTCTGGCCGGTCAGCACGATCATCGGGCACGAGTCCATCAGCGCCGTCAGCATGCCGGTGACGGTGTTGGTCGCGCCCGGGCCGGAGGTCACCAGCACGACGCCCGGCTTGCCGGTCGCGCGCGCGTAGCCGTCCGCCATGTGCGTCGCGCCCTGCTCGTGGCGCACGAGGATCAGCTTGATCTTCGAGTCGACGAGGGCGTCGAAGATCGGCATCGCGGCGCCGCCCGACAGCCCGAAGACGTACTCGACCCCTTCGCGTTCCAGGCAGCGGATCAGCGCCTCGGCGCCGGTCTGCGCCTTGGTGACGGGCGCGGGCTTGGCGGGGGCGATATCGGGGCTGGCGTCGGTGCGGGCACGGGGAGCGGTTGAAGAAGCCACGTCGAAACCTCTCTTTCGGATGGTGAGGTCGAGAAGGTACGTCGATTTGGCCAGCTCGTCCAGGTGTTTCTGGATAACAAGCGCTTATAGCCCGTCGATTTGACCTAAATGACGCGCCGCCCGAACACGTTTGTGTCGGTGTCGTGTCTGTTTATGGTCGGGATAGGCGTTTTTTATGGCGCCCAGCGCCGCGGCTCATGATCTTCGGGCCACCCACCAGGTCTTGCCGAGATCGCTGCGCGGGAACGGCGCCCAGGGGCGGCGGCGCTCGACCGTGAACCCGGCGTCCTCGACCAGCGCGCGGATCTCCTCCGGTTCGTACAGGCGCTCGGTCAGACGAAACGTCGCCCTGCCGCCGGGCCGCGCCAGCGCCACGTCGGCGGTGCCGACGCCGCTCGCCCGATCGAAGCGGGCGGCGACGCTCAGGTCCCAGTCGTCGCCGCCGAACAGGTTGCGGGTGCTCCACCACTTCTCGAAGCCGATGCGGTTGGTGACGTCGAAGATCAGCAGGCCGCCGGGCCGCAGCGCCGCCGCGACCGCGTGAAGCGCGCGCGTCCAGCCGTCGGGCTCCGTCAGGTGGTTGAGCGTGTCGTAGAGGATGCTGCACGAATCGAAGCGCGCCGCGCACGGCAGCGGATCGCCGAGCCGCGCCTGCGCCCAGGCGATGGTGCCGGCGGTCGGCTTCGCGCGCGCCGCCGCGAGCATGCCGCGGCTGCCGTCCACGCCGGCCAGGCGCCAGCCGGGGTGCCGGCGGCGCAGCTCGATCAATGTCGTCCCGGTGCCGCAGCCGAGGTCGAGGTGGGCGAACGGCTCGGCCGGCTCCCCACGCGCTCTTCGCCGCGCCTCGCGCCGCAGCGTCGCCGCCAGCTTCATCGCCGCGACCATCGCGAACGGCGTCATCCCTTCCCACGCCTGCCACTCGTCGTAGATCGGCGCGACGGCGTCGTAGAGGCTGGACGTCGCGTTCGGCGCCACCGTCACCAGTCGTCGTGGCCGACCGGGCCGCGCGACGCCTTCTTGTCCGACTGGGCGTGCTTCTCGCGCAGCATCTTCTGCTTGGCGCGCCGGCCGCGCCGCCGCTTCTGCCGCCGGACCCGCTCCGCCTCCTGCTGGCGGCGGCTGGCGGCGCCGAGGCGCATCTCCTCGATCTTGTCGGCGAGCATGCGCCGCGCGACCAGCCGGTTCGCCCCCTGCGAGCGCTCGCGCTGGCACTTCACGGCGACGCCGGTGGGACGGTGGACCAGCACGACGCAGGTCGCGACCTTGTTGACGTTCTGTCCGCCCTTGCCGCCGGAATGAACGAACGACTCTTCCAGATCCTCCGCGCGCACGCCGAGGCGCCGGAGGCGTTCTTCCAGCTCGCGGGCCTTGTCACCGAACAGCGGCATGAGCGCGCAAAGTATGCCCGAAGTGCGGCACCTGGAGCTGCTAAGCTCGCGCTTCGTGCGGCGCGCAATCGCTCTCTCGCTGGCCCTGGCCCTGGCCTCGGCGGTGACGGGCTACGCGGGCTGCGCGCATGAGCCGGCCCAGCCGCGCTTCGACACCCGGGCGCGGCACACCTGCCTGGTGCTGTCGGTAGGTGGTCCGGCCGGCGTCGCGCACATCGGCGCGATCGCGGCGATCAAGGAGGCGCGCGTCCCGATCGACTGCGTCGTCGGCAACAGCATGGGCGCGCTGGTCGGCAGCCTGTACGCGACCGCGCCGGCCGAGGACGTCGACGCCCGCTTCCGCGCCTTCGTCGGCTCGTACAGCGACGCGACCAAGCGCGAAGCGCTGCGCAACGGCATCGGGCTGGGGCTGATCGCGGGGACCGTCGCCGCCGCGAAGATCGGCGGCAAGACGGCGCCCGCGCTGGCGTTCGCGAGCGGGGCCGCGCTGGGCGTGCTGGCGACGGAGAAGGTCGACCACGAACGGATGATCCGCGTGCTGGACGACTTCTTCCACGGCGCGCGCATCGACGGCGGCCTGCCGCTGCGGTTCGTGACGTTCTATCAGGAGGGGACGAACACCGGCGTCGTCGCCAGGCGCGCCGACAGCGGGCCGGTGGCGGCGGCGGTCGGCGCCAGCGTCGCCAACCCGCTCATCTTCTCGGCGCTGGCGATCGGGCCGGGGCGGCCGATCGATCCGGGGGCCGATCGCGTCTCGGCCACGCCGGTCCAGGACGCGTGCGCGACGTTCCCCGACGCGAACCTGCTGGTGATCAACGTCAGCGGCCAGCCGATCTTCACCGACGCGACGATGAAGTGCCCGCTGCTGGAGGTGCGGATCGCGCCGCAGCCGGTGGCGGCGCAGGAGGTGATGGAGCTGGGTGACACCTACCGCCGCGTCGTCGAGGGGGGGCGCGCGGCGACGCGCGCGGCGCTGGCGCGGCTGTGAAGACCGGGCGGCGGGCGGCGGCGGCCAGCCCGGTCGGATGGGCGGTGCTGATCGCCGTCGCGTTGCCGCCGGCCGTGGCGTTCGCCGCCGCCGCCGCCGCGACGCGCCCCGATCCCGACACGCTGCCGCGCCCGCGCTGCCTGTGGCGCATGAACGGCGTCACCGTGGCGCGAAACGGCGTCAAGGCGTCGCTCGGCCCGAAGGCGGGGACGGTCCTGCTGCAGCGCGGGCCCCGCGACACGGTCGTCGTCGACATCCGGACGGGGCAGCTCGTGGGCAAGCCCGACCCGGGGCCGCTGCACCGGCCCAAGGACGATCTCGGCGTGTCGAGGTCGTATCACGTGCCCGACGTGCCGGCGCGCGACGGCGGGCTGCTCTGGACCATCGCCGGCGATCGCGTCGAGGCGCGCCGAACCTCCGGGGGGCACGTCGAGCGGTCGCTGCCGCTGCCGCCGTTCCTCGAAGCCGGGCCGAGCGTCGGCCTGCTGGTGGCGGACGGGCGCATCGTGGTGATCACGCCGGTCGACATGGTGAGGTCCGGCGGCGTCATCGCCGTCGCGCGCGCCGACGCGCCCGGCTGGACTTTGCTGAGGCGGCCCGCGGTCGCGACGGACTTCGTGCTCGCGAGCGGCGTGCTGCTGGCCGCGGGCGAGTTCGACACCACCGTCGCGGCCTTCTCGCTGACGGAAGTCGAGCCGCCGTTCGCACAGCTGTCGCCGGAGGCGGCGGTGGCCGCGGCGAAGGCGGACGGGGGGCACGAGCATCGCCTGCTGATCGACCACCTGATCGATCTGCCCCAGCTCGGGCCGTTCTGGCTCGATCAGCTGCGCGCGCCGAAAGCCGAGCTGCACGTGGACGCGCTGGTGGTGCTGAGCACCCACCCCCAGCCCGCGGCGCTGCCGCTGCTGCTCACCGAGGCCCCGCGCAGAAACCGCGGGGAGGACCACGCGCTGGCGGAGGCGCTCGGCTCGCAGGACGCGCCGTCCGCGGCCCGGCGCTTGCTCGAGCTGGCCAAGGGCGCGGACGCCGGTGCGGGCGCCCGCCGCTACGGCTACAACTCGTATCGCGACAACGCGTATCGCGCGATCTGGCGGACCGGCCGGGCGAGCGAGCTCGGGCTCTGCACCGACACGCGCGAGCGGCCGGTCGCCGCGCTGGCGAAGACCGCGCCCGACGGCAGCATCGGCACGCCGCACCCGTTCATCTTCCAGTCGGTCGCCGCCGACGGCGGCTGGACCGTGCTCTGCCAGGCGCGCGAGGACACCGATCGCGACGGCGTGATCACCGCCCACCTCGGGCATCACGGCGACGTGTTCGGGGATCTGATGCGGCCCTACCTGGTGGTCGGCAGCGGCCCGGGAATGGCGGCCGACGAATTCATCGCCGCCGATCCGCGCGGGCGTTACGTGGCGATGCGGGAGGGCGCGTGCCTGTCGCTCGTCGACACGCAGCGGCGCTCCGCGGTCACGCTGGCCAACGCCGACCTGCGCGACGACGACGGCGTGTTCGGCAGCCATCGGGCCGTCGGCTTCGACACGCGCGGCGAGCGGATGCTCTACCTGCGCGGCTCGAGCGTCGGCGAGCGGCTGGTGATGCGGACGCTGGCGACCGGGCGCGAGATCGAATTCGATCCCGGGCCCGGCCTGCTGTGGCGGGCCGCGCTGGATCCGGCCGGCCGCTGGGTGATGGCGGAGATCGTGGCGGGATCCCGCTGGCCGCAGGTCGGGACGACGCTGGCGGGCCGGTCGTGTCGGGGCGCGGCGATGTCGTGGAGCACGTTCGGAGAATCCGACAGCGCGCCGGTGATCCGGCGCTGGGCGCCCACGTCAGGCGGCCGGATGCAGGAGGTCGCGGGGCTGATCCGGCCCGTCGCGGGCGGGATGCTGGTGCGCGACGACGCCGGCGCGCTGGCGATGGTCGCGGCCGACGGCAAGCGCACGCCCGTCGCCGCCGCCGACTGCCACGGGACGCTGGGCGACGCCGAGGCGACCGGCGATGCGCTGCTGGTCGTCTGCGCCCCGCCGCGCGCCGAGCAGGGGCGCATGATGTTGGTCGCGGGCGGCAGCGCGACGTACATCCAGATGGCGCGGGTGCCGGCGCGCGACAGCTGGACCGGCGCCCGCGACGGCGTGCTGATGTGGGACGGCAACTGGGCCGACGTGAACCGGCGCGCCGCGATCGCATCGCCGGCGTGGCGGCCCGACGAGGCGCGCGAGACCACGACGTGGAACGAGCGCGACAAGGGCGTGTTCGCGACCCGCGGAGACAAGAAGATGGAGCTGCGCCGGCCGCCGTCGCTGCCGTCACCGGGCGACGTTCCGGATGGACCGCTCAAATGGATCAAGGTTGGTGCATCCCCCTGAAGTGTGGATGACCGGACGACTGGACGAGAGATCATGGAAAAGAGCCACAAGAAGCGCGTCGTGATCGTCGGGGCCGGGTTCGGCGGGCTGGCCGCCGCCAAGGTGCTCGGATCGCGCGACGACGGCAGCCCCGTCGACGTCACCGTGGTCGACAAGCTGAACTACCACCTGTTCCAGCCGCTGCTGTACCAGGTGGCGATGGCGGGCCTGGCGGCGACGGACGTCGCCTACCCGATCCGCGCGGCGCTGCACGGGCGGACCAACGTCACCGTGCTGCTCGGCGAGGTGACCGGCGTCGACATCGCGGGGCGCGCGGTGCGGCTCGAGGACGGCACGACGCTGGCCTACGACTACCTGGTGCTGGCGGCGGGCGCGAACACCAGCTACTTCGGCCACGAGGACTGGGCGAAGGTCGCGCCCGGGCTCAAGGACCTGGACGACGCGCTGGAGGTGCGCCGGCGCGTGCTGACCGCGCTGGAGGCGGCCGAGCGCGCGCCCGATCCGGCCGAGCGCCAGCGCCTGCTGACGTTCGTGGTCGTCGGCGGCGGGCCGACGGGCGTCGAGCTGGCCGGCGCGATCGCGGACCTGTCGCGCGACATCCTGGCGACGGACTTCAAGCGCCTCGATCGCAAGGCCGTGCGCGTCGTGCTGGTGGAGATGGCCGATCGCATCCTGAGCACGTTCGATCCGCCGCTGTCCGACAAGGCGCGCGCGCAGCTGGAGGACCTGGGCGTCGACGTCCGCACCGGCGTGCGCGTCGAAGCGATCGACGCGGACGGCAAGGTGCGCGTGGACGGCGAGACGCTGCACGCGGGGACGGTGCTGTGGGGCGCGGGCGTGCGGCCGAGCCCGCTCGCCAGGGCGCTGGGCGTGCCGCTCGATCGCGCCGGTCGCGTCCTCGTCGATCAGAGCAACGCCGTCCCCGGGCACCCCGAGGTGTTCGTGGTCGGCGACATGGCGTCGCTGACGCCCGAGGGCGCCTCCGAGCCGCTGGCCGGCATCAGCCCCGTCGCGATCCAGGAGGCGCGCCTGGCCGCGCGCAACATCCTGGACGAGATCGCCGGCCTGCCGCGGCGCCCGTTCCGCTACTTCGACAAGGGCTTCATGGCGACGATCGGGCGCGCGCGCGCCGTGGCGCAGCTGCGCGGGCTGCGCCTGTCCGGCCTCGTGGCCTGGCTCGCCTGGGTGTTCGTCCACCTCTGGTACCTGGTCGGCTTCCGCAACCGGGTGAGCGTGTTCACCAGCTGGATCTGGGCCTACGTCGTCTCGCGCCACGGCGCGCGAATCATCACCGCCGGCGCGGGGGCGCGCCCCGGACAGACGCCGCCGGCGCGCAGCTGAGCTCAGTGCGGCGGTTCGAGCGCGCGCCCGAGGGCCTGGGCGAGCTTGTCGAAGGTGCTCGCGTAGCTGGTGTCGCAGACGCCGCTCGTGAGGCCGTTGGTGCCGAAGGCGCTCACCAGGTTGGCCACGCGCACGGCGGGATCGGCGAAGCTGCTGTCCGTCGACGTGCAGGAGTGCGCGATGACCGGCCACGGGCCCGTGTCGGTGGTCGGCGCGTTCTTCCAGGTGACGGTGTAGGGGGTGGGGGGGCCGACGATCGCCGAGATCAGGATCTGATCGTCGGGGAACTGCTTGAGCGCGCGCAGCTGCGACACGAACGTCGCGACCGGCGTCAGCATGCCGCTCTGTTCGGCCGAGGTGCAGCCGGTCAGCGTGACCATGTCGCTGACGCTGCTGTTCGGGGCCTTGCGCGGCGGCTTCATGCCGTTGCAGAGGTGGCCGAACTCGTTGCAGCGGAAGTTCGCGGGCGGTCCGAGCGCGCTCGCGAGCGTGGTGTTGCTGGCGACGTCGAACAGGCCGCTGCCCGCGGGGACCGAGCAGTCGTCCTCGTTGGTGACGATGACGATGAACAGCAGCGCGCTCGGCCGGAGGAAGCCGGCGTTCTCGGCGGGCGGGGCCTTCCCGTCGGCGCCCAGCGCGCGCACGATCGCGGCCAGCGGCTGCTCGAAGCCGCAGCCGGAAGAGCCGACCCGGGCGATGCAGCTGAACACGTCGGCGAGGTTGCCGGTGTAGTTGGCGACGCCGCCGATGTTGGTGATGTACGTCTGGTTGGGCATCAAGCCGGTGGTGCAGCTGCTGGCGCCCGGGATGTAGCGGAAGATCCCCTGCTGGCCGCCCGTCATGTCGCAGCCGGCGATCGAGCCGTCTCCCGCGCCCATGTCCGAGGTGATCACGGCGAGGTGGATGTTGGGCAGGCCGCCCGGCGACGCCTGCAGCGTCGTCATGAACGTCGGGAAGTTGTTGCGCAGGTTCTCCTGCAGCAGCTCGGTGCTCGATGAGTTGTCGATCATGAACAGGATGTCGACGTCGCGGGTCGGCGTGAACATGCCGGCCGCCCCGCCGCTGCCGCCGGTTCCGCCCGCGCCGCCGCGCCCGCCCGCCATACCGCCGCTGCCGGTCGTGCCGCCGCTGCCCGTCGTGCCGGCGGTGGCGCCGCTGCCCGCCGTGCCGCCGCCGTCGGGGCCCGCCGCGACGCTGCCGCATCCAGCGGCGACCGGAAGGATCGCGGCCAGGATTGCGACGGACATCGCCGACACGCCCAGACGCCCCACCATGCGAATGTTCATTGTGCGATTTTCGCTGTGATCGCAGGTGCGGTCAAACGACCGGCGCGACTCAGGGCGCCTGGGAGAGGAGCTGCGCGAGCCGGTCGAGCGCCGGTCCGAAGCTCTCGTCACAGGCGGAGAGAAACAGACCATTCGCGCCGAAGCCGCTCACCCACTGGGACACGCGGACGGCGGGATCAGCCCATGACAGATCGGACGCCGTGCACGAATGTGTCATCTCAGGCCACGGCCCGGTGTCGGCGGTCTGCGGCTGGTGCCATTTCACGGTGTAGGGCGTCAGCGGCCCCGCGACCGCCGCCACGACGATCTGCTGATCGGGGAACCGCTTGAGTGCCCGCAGCTGGCGGGTGATGTCTGCGACGGGCGTCAGCATGCCGGCCTGCTCGGCCGACGTGCACCCCGTCAGCGTCACGGTGTCGCCGACGCTGCCGTTCGGCGCGAGCCGCGGTGGCTTGACGCCGTTGCACAGATGCCCGAACTCGTTGCAGCGGTAGCTGCCGAGCGGGCCGAGCGGGGAGGCGAGGTTGCTGTTCATTGTCGTGTCGTAGAAGCCGCCGCTCGGCGGGGCGGAGCAGTCGTCCTCGTTGGTCACGACCATGATGAACAGGAAGGCGTCGGGCCGCAGGAACCCCTGGTTCTCTTCGGGCGGGGGCATGCCGTCGGCGCCGAGCGCGCGCGTGATCGCGGCCAGCTGGTGCTCGAAGCCGCAGCCGTTCTCGCCCAGGGCGGCGATGCACGCGAAGACGTCCGCGAGGTTGCCGGTGTAGTTCGAGACCGCGCCGTTGTCCGCGATGTACGTCGCGCCCGCTGCGAGGCCGGTCGAGGTGCACGTGCCGCGCGCGGTGTGCTGGAAGATCCCCTGGTCGCCCCCGGTCGCGTCGCAGTGGCCGATCGATCCGTCGCCGGCGCCCAGGTCGCTGCTGACGACGGCGATGTGCATGTCGGGGGGAGTGCCGGAGAGGCCACGCAGCGTCGTCAGGAAGACAGGGAAGTTGTTGAGCAGGTTCTTCTGCAAGCGCAGCGTCTCGGACGAATCGTCGACGACGAACAGCATGTCGACCTTGCGCGCCGGCGTGAACGTGCCGCCGCCCGCGCCGGTGAGCCCGTCAGCTCCGCCCGCGCCCGCGAGGCCGGCCGGTCCGCCCGTGCCCGCGAGCCCGATCCCGCCGGCGCCGCCGTTCGCGTCCGTCTCGTGGTGCAGCGGACGCGCGCCGCACGCGCCCGCCAGCGCGGCGAGCGCCGCGAGCAGCACGCCCCGAGAGACCGGCGAGGAGCGCATCACGGCATGTCCGGCGGGGGCAGCTGCTGCACGATCATCCCCGCCAGCGTCTGCAGCGACGGCGCATAGCTGGTCTCGCAGACGCTCAGCACCTGGCCGTTGGCGCCGAAGCTCCCCGCCAGCTGATTGATGCGGATCGCCGGGTCGCCGACGCTCTGATCGAGCGCCGTGCAGGAGTGGGAGATCTCGGGCCACGGTCCGCCCGGATCGGCCGTGGTGGGGGCTTTCCAGTGAACGGTGTACGGCGCGCTCGGGCCGGTGATCGCCGCGAACAAGATCTGCTGATCGGGGAAGCGCTTGAGCGCGCGAAGCTGGGCCGCCAGCGTCCCGACCGGCGTCAGCAGGCCGGCGCTCTCGGCGGAGACGCAGCCGTCGAGCGTGACGACGTCGGCGGCGCTCCCGCTCGGCGCGCGCCGGGGCGGTTTCACGCCGTTGCAGAGGTGCCCGAACTCGTTGCAGCGGTAGCTGCCGATCGGCCCGAGCGGCGAGGCGAGGGTCGTACCCGACGCCGTGTCGAACAGACCGCTGCCCGCCGGCACCGAGCAGTCGTCCTCGTCGGTCGCCACGACGATGAACAGGAACGCATCGGGGCGCAGGAAGCCCTGATTCTCGGCGGGGGCCGGCTTGCCGTCGGCGCCCAGCGCCCGCACGATCGCGGCCAGCGGTTGCTCGAAGCTGCAGCCGTTCTCGCCGACCTCGGCGATGCAGCTGAACACGTCGGACAGCTGGCCCGTGTAGTTCGCGACGCCGTTGTCGTTCGAGATGAACGTCGCGCCGGGCTGCAGGTTGGTCGCGGTGCAGCTCCCCCGCGCCGCGTACTGGAATCGGCCCGCGTCGCCGCCCGTCGTGTTGCAGCCCGCGATCGATCCATCGCCCGCGCCCATGTCGGACGTGATCACCGCGACGTGAAGGTTGGGCAGTCCGCCCGGCCCGCCCTGCAGGATGTTCACGAAGCTCGGGAAGTTGCTGAGGAGGTTGCTCTGCAGCAGCCGCACCGACGACGAGTTGTCGATCATGAACAGCAGGTCGACGTCGCGCGTGGGCGTGAAGGACGCGCCGTCCGTGCCGCCGGTCGCCCCGGTGCCCCCGCCACCCCGGTTGCCGAGCCCGCCCAGCCCGCTGCTGCCGCCGCCGTCCGGCATCAGCGCGCGGCCGCCGCAGCCCGCGGCCAGCGCGACGGTGACCACGCTGCCCAGCGCCAGGCGTACGGACGCCATCAACGTCATGTCCGATTAGTGTCTTCGATCGTCGAGATCCGGTCGCCGAAAATGCGTTAGGAAGGGGGCATGGTCGCGTTCATCTCGAGGTGGTCGGTTGTCGGATTTCTGGCGTGGTCGTCGTTCGGTGCGGTGCCGTCGCCCGCGCCCGCGCCCGCGCCCGCGGCGCCCCCGAAGCCTGCCGGTCCGAGCCCGTTCACCGACTACCGCAGCGAGCGGCCGGGCAAGCCCGTCAAGATCACGCCCGCCGATCTGCCCCCGGCGCACGTCAACCGATCCGTCGACAACCCGCCCCACATGATCAAGCGGCCGAAGGACGCCTGGCCGACGGCGCCGGCCGGGTTCAAGGTCGAGCTCTACGCCGACGGCCTGGCCTGGCCCCGCCTGATCCGGACGGCGCCCAACGGCGACGCGTTCGTGGTCGAGAGCGCGGCCGGCGTGGTGAAGATATTCCGCGGCGTGCTGGCGACGGGCAAGGCGGCGTGGTCGGGCGTGTTCGCGAAGGACTTCAAGGATCCGTTCGGGATCGCCTTCTATCCGCCGGGCCCCGACCCGCGCTGGCTCTACGTCGCGAACACCGATTCGGTGGTGCGGCTGCCCTACCGGAACGGCGACACCGAGGCGCGCGGGCCCGCCGAGACGGTCGTGCCCGATCTGCCCGGCGGCGGGCGGCTGCGCGGCGGCGGCCACTGGACGCGCGACGTCGCGTTCTCGCGCGACGGCAAGCAGATGTTCGTCTCGGTCGGCTCGCGGTCGAACGTCGACGATCCGGACAAGACGCCGGCCGAGAAGGATCGCGCCGATGTGCTGGTGTTCACGCCCGAGGGCGGCGGGCGCCGCGTCTACGCGTCGGGGATCCGGAACGCGGTCGGCATCGCCGTGCACCCGCGCTCGGGCGAGCTGTGGGCGTCGGTCAACGAACGCGACGAGCTGGGCGAGAACCTGGTGCCCGACTACGTCACGCACGTCGACGAGGGCGGCTTCTACGGCTGGCCCTGGTACTACATCGGCGGCAACCAGGATCCGCGGCACAAGGGCAGGCGGCCCGAGCTGAAGGCGACGACGATCGTCCCGGACGTGCTGCTGCAGGCGCACACCGCCTCGTTGCAGATGCTGTTCTACGACGGCAAGCAGTTCCCCGCCGCGTACAGGGGCGACATCTTCGCGGCCCAGCACGGGTCGTGGAACCGGAGCGTGCGCACCGGCTACAGCGTCCTCCGTGTGCCGATGGCGCAGGGGACGCGCGCGGCCGGCGGCTACGAGGTCTTCCTGTCCGGCTTCGTCACCGCGGACGGCGACGTGTGGGGCCGGCCGGTCGGCGTCGCCGTCGCGAAGGACGGCGCGCTGCTGGTGACCGACGACGGGTCGAGCTCGATCTGGCGGGTGAGCCACCCGGGCGCCGCCAGGACCAGCAGGTGATCAGCGGCGCGCCGGCCGCTGGCCGGCGGCGAGCGCGCCGACCTCGGCGGCGGTGAGGGCGCGGTTGTAGAGCGTCATCTCGTCGATCCGGCTGCCGAAGATCTCCATGTCGTACGCGACGACGTTGTCGTAGGTCGCGCCGATGGTGGGGCCGAGGCCCCCCGCGCCGCCGTCGACGGGGCCGCCGGCGAGCGAGAGCGCGCCGAACGTCGTCGACGCGACAGACTGACCGTTCACGTAGAGACGCGCGGTCATGCCGTCGTAGGTGGCGGCGACGTGAACCCATTTGCTGCCGTCGCCGGCGACGCTGGGCGCCGATATGGCGTGGGTCCCGATGGTGAAGGCGAGGACGCCGGAGCTGGTGAGGTCGATCTTCCAGTACCCGGCGTTGATGAGGCGCGACATGATCGTGTGCGTGACGCCCTGGGCGGGTGGGATGATCCAGGCGCCGACGGTGATCGAAGGTGATCGCGTCCTGTGCGTGGCCGAGCTTGCGGTGGCACTGCGCGATGTTGAACAGGAAGGCGGGATCCTCGACCGCGCGGTAGGCCTCCTTGAACTCGCGCAGCGCGGCCTCGTACTCGGCCAGGTCGTAGAGCTTCGACCCTGCTGCGTGGTGCTGGCGCGCCTCGGCGAGCTGCGCGTCGGTCGCCGGCGGCCCCGCGGCCGGCGCCGGCGTTGCGGCAGAGGCGGCGCTCGCCGCGCCCGTACAGGTGATCGAGACGATGACGAACGCCACGCGCGACGCTGCACCCACGGACCGTATCGCCTAGACCCGCCGCCAGGGTTGCGTCTCGGCGGGCCCTTGTCAATACTGCGCCCGTCGCCGGAGATCCGGCGCGGGAGGCTTCGGATGCGATCAGCGCTGGCTGTCATGTTGGTTGCCGTGATCGGATTGGGATTGTCGATCGGCTGCGAGAAGGAGCCGCCGCCCAAGGCGCCGGCGCCGGCCGCGCCGCCGCCGCCACCGCCCGCGCCCGCGCCGACCGCCGCGGACACGACCGACGCGGGACCGCCGAAGAAGCCGAAGATGGTCGCGCCGACCGACGGGCTGTCGCTGGCCGATCGCATCGCCAAGCGCCAGGCCGACGAGAAGAAGCTGGCCGGGGAGCTGGCGGAGCAGGAGAAGACGCGCCTCCTCAAGTACGACAAGACCAAGCTGCCGCTGCACCAGCAGGTGTTCGCGGCGATCAAGAAGGCGCGCGACGCCTACGCGAAGGCCAAGACGAAGGAAGACGTCGAGAAGATCCGGGCCGGCCAGCAGAAGGCGATCGACGCGACCGGAAAGAAGATGACGACGATCGATCCCAAGGGCGGGAACTCGAACGTCGTGACCGACTACGACGTCATGCTGGACGCGCTGTCGAACGGCTATCCGGAGGCGCTGGCGGCGTCGTTCGGCGGCGACAAGAAGCCGCTCGAGGACGTGACCGCCGAGCTCGACAAGCGGTCCAAGAAGGTCGAGGACTGGCTGGCCGAGGTGAAGACGTTCAAGAAGTGACGGGCGGCGCCGTCGCCGTCGCCGTCGCACGGATCGGGGCGAAGAGCGCGATCGGCTCGCGCTTGCCCCGCACGGTCATGGGCGGCAGCGGCCGCCAGTCGTAACGGCCGTCGCCGATCCGCTCGCGCGTCGCCGCCGACACGACGATCGGCGTGCCGGCCTCCTTGGTCAGGCCCTCGAGGCGCGACGCGACGTTGACGGTGTCGCCGATCGCCGTGTACTCGAGCCGCCGCGCGGGCGAGCCGATGTCGCCCACCACCGCCACGCCGGTGTGCAGGCCGACGCCGATGCGCAGGGCCGGCTCGCCGCGGGCGGCGCGCTCGTCGTTCAGGCGCGCCAGCTGGTCCAGCATCGCCATCGCGCAGTCGAGCGCGTGCACGGCGTGGTCGGGGTCGGGCAGCGGCGCGCCGAAGTAGGCCATCATCCCGTCGCCGATGAACTTGTCGAGCGTGCCGCCGTGGTGAAATACCTTCTCGACCATGTGGCCGTAGTACTCGTTCAGCAGGCGCACCACGTCGGCGGGCGGCAGCGCGCCCGACATGGTGGTGAAGTCGCGGATGTCGGAGAACAGCACGGTCAGCTCCTGGGCTTCGGGCGCCGCGCCGCCGTCGGCGCGCGTCTGCAGGCGCTCCGCGACCGCCGGTGAGAAGTAGCGCCCCAGGCGCTCGCGCTTGCGCTGCTCGGTGGTGACGCGGGTGACCAGCTTGCGCACGCGGGCGATCAGGTGGGCGGCGGCCGCCGCCGCGCAGCCGAGCACCACCACCGCCGCGGCCCAGGCGCCGCCGCGGATGCCGGCCTCGCGCTGCAGCAGCACCTCGGCGGCGGCGCCGGTGATCGCGACCAGCGCCAGCTGGCGGCGGTCCAGCGACAGCGCGCCCAGCAGCACCAGCAGCACGAACAAGCCGAGCGAGAAGCCCGCCACGCCGCCCGGCGAGGGCGACACCGGCAGCGACGTCCACTGCGCCAGGAACACCATCGGCACGTCGATGAACGCGACACCCAGGCCGGCCCAGCGGGCGGCGAACGCCGACACGCGGACCGCGACGAACAGCAGCAGCGCGCCGCCCGCGTAGGCGCCCAGGATCGGCAGCAGCACGCGCCAGTCCTGCTCGTGGGCCGCGTAGGTGCGCGCCAGACCGAGGGCCAGCGCCGCCGCGACGCCGACCAGCCGGACCTGCGCCAGCACGCGCGCGGTGCGCGTGCGCTGCGCCTCGAGCGCGCGCGCCACCGCCGCCGCGGTCTCCGCCTCGATCACGACGGGCATCCCCGCGCATTGTATCGTGGGACTGCCGGGGCCGCGCGGGCCAGCGCGGGTCAGGCGATCCAGCAGTGGCTGGTGATCATCTGGGTCGTGCCGGCGAGGCTCGGGTAGCAGTGGCCGCTGAACGTGCCGACGAGGCATTCGACGACGTCGGGGGTCAACGTGCCGCCGTCGATGCCGTCGACCCCCACCAGGCGGCCGTCGCTGTCGAAGCGCGCCGTCACCGGCACGAAGCCGCAGCCGGCGGACAGACAGTTGTTCACGTCGTCGAAGCGAAACCCCGCGTCGGTCGGGTTGGTGTTGTCCGGCGTGCAGGCCGCGTCGACGATCGGGACCTCCGGCGCGGTCCGGCCGTCGTATCCGCCGCCGACGTCGACGACGCCGCCGAGGTCATATGTCGTCCCGGCGTCGCGCCCGCCGTCGCCCGACGCGAGCGGCCGGCTGCAGCCGGCCAGCGCCATCGAGAACGCCACCGCCGACAGCAGCTGGCCGCGCGCGTGCACCCGCGCCTGGCGGCGCCCGCTCGCGCGCACCGCCGTCTCGACCGCGCGCAGCGCCTCGGTCGCTTCCTCCATCAGCGCCTGGTCGAAGCGCCGCACGCCCGGCTTCTCGGCGGCGACGAAACGCCGCGCCGCCGCCCGATCGCCCGCGGCCGCCAGGCCCACCGCCGCCTCGAGGATGCGGAGCTGGTCGGCGTTCCAGGCGTCGCTGACGCGCGCGTAGGTCTCCACCTCGCGCGCGAGCGGCAGCCCGGGCGCGAGCCGCCGCGCGATCCCCAGGTTGTAGGCGAGATCGTAGAGCGCGAGCGGCACCGAGTGCTCCTCCAGCCGGGAGGGCAGGCCGGTGATCACCTCGGCGAGGACCTCGGTGCGCGGATCCTCGAAGCGGTAGCGCCGCCACAGGAAGCTGCCCTCGACGAGGCCGCGCCGCGCGGCGCGCTCGTGATAGCGGGTGCCGGTGCGGACGTCGATCGGCAGCAGGTGCAGCGGCGCGCCCCGGATGGCGCGCATCCCCGGGAGCTCGGCGGCGATCGACTCGAGCGGGATTGTCGGTCCGACCAGCAGCGCGTTGCACACGGCGAACACGCCGCGCGCGCGCAGGTGGGCGATCGCCTCGGCCCCGGCCGTCGCGGGCGCGTGGCGGCCCAGCCGCGCGAGCTGCGGCTTCGAGTAGCCGTCGACGCCGACGTAGGCGCGCACCAGGCCGACCGCGACCAGCGCGTCGGCGACGGCCGGCGTGACGACGTCCGCGCGCAGCTGCAGCGACAGGGCGATCGGCCCGACGCCGGCGCGGCGCAACCCGTCCGCCAGCCGGCGCAGGAAGCGCTCGGCCTCGTCGGCCGCCAGCGGGAGCAGGTTGTCGTCCATCACCGTGAACACGCGCGCGCCGCGCGCGTGGTAGAGGGCGGCGATCTCGCCGGCGAGGCGCTCGCTGGTCCAGCGCACCACGCCGGTCGCCTCCGCGCCTGCGCGCGCCGCCTCGGCGCCCGCCAGGCGGGTCGCGGCCGCGACGCAGCAGTAGCTGCAGTGGGCCTCGCAGCCGGTGCTGCCGACCAGATCGGCGGCGGGAAAGCCCAGGTGCACGGGCAGGTCGTCGCCATGACCGGCGGCCGGGACGGGCGCGACCGCGCGGCCGGGGGCGCCGAGCTGCACGGCCCCGCCGCCGCCGCGGAACACCGTCCCGGGCAGCGCCGCGAGCTCCTCCGGCGTGCGCGCGCCGCGCGCCAGCCCCACCAGCGCCTCCTCGCCGGCGAGGCGCACGACGACGTCGACCTCCGGGATCTCGTTCAAGATCTCCGCGGCGTTCAGGGTCGCGAAGTGCCCGCCGCAGACGATGCGCCCGCGGAAGCCGCGCCGGCGCAGCACGCGCGCCAGCGTGATCGACGCCAGCGCCGCCTCGGTGTTCTGCACCGACACGCCGAACACCGTCTCGCCCGCGCGCTCGGCGGCGCGCGCCCGCGTCACGGCCGGCTCGATGTCGCGCCAGCCCGAGAACGGAACGACCGCGTGCGCGATCCCCTCCCGCCCGAGCGCCCCGGTCAGCGCCGCCAGCGAGTGATTCTGCACGTTCGGCAACACCAGACCCGCGAGCACGACGCCCATGCGGCCCTCCTGCCCCTCAGTTTCGCTGAGGGGCGTTTTCCCGGTCAGGTTTTTCGCGGGCGGGCGGGTCCGGCTACTCGGTGGCCTCGGTGGCCTCCGCGGGCGGCGCTTCCGAACGCGGCGCGGCGGGCTTCTCCGTCGCCTTTTCGGCCAGCACGTCCTCGAGGAACTTCTTGGCGGCGTCGGTCCAGACGTCGCCGTACGTCTGCGCGTAGAGCAGCGCCTCCTCGATCGATCCAGGCTGCGCGCCCGCGATGTTGTCGACGCGCCGGCGGATGCGGCCGAGCAACGTCTTGCCGTAGTGCGGGTTGGCGGCCAGCGCCGCCGCCAACGCCTTCTTCGCCGGCGCCTCTGCGCCGCTGACGATGTGGGCCAGCGCCAGCCCCAGGTTGGCGCGGCCCGCGCCGCCCTCGAGCTTGGTCGCGGGCTCGAGCAGCGGCACGGCGTCGGCGGCCTTCTCGAGCTTCATGAGCGCCTTGGCCGCGATCAGCCGCGCCTCGATGCCGACCGAGCCGTCGTCGACGCCGTGGACGCGTTCGAGATCGGTCACCGCGTCGGCGTAGCGCTCCTCGTCGTAGGCGAGGCAGCCGAGCGCGTGCGCTGCGCGGATGTAGGGCTGGAACTCCGGCTGGCTGAAGGCGTCCTTCGTCCCCTTCGCGCGCACCTTGGCGATCGCCTTCTCGCCGGAAGCGAGCACCGCGGACAGCTCCTGCTTCGCCCCCTCGGCGTTGCCGGCGGACAGGCGCGCCATGCCGATGCCGACGCGCGCGTCCTCCAGCGACGCGTCGGCCTCGAGCGCGGCGCGGAACTCCTTCTCGGCGGCGCCCGGGCGGCGCTGCTCGAACAGCCGCCAGCCGTTGGTCAGCAGCTCCTTGGCGTCGGGCGGGGTGGGCGGGACGATCGTCGCCAGCTCGTCGGCGGCGAGGTGGCACTTCTTGTACTTCTTCCCCGAGCCGCACGGGCAGGGATCGTTGCGGCCGGCGGCGTCCATCCGCTCGCGGGCCTTGGCCATGTCGGCGTCGTTCTTGCCGGCGGCCTCCTTGCTCTTGGCGGCCTTCGCTTCGGGCGCCGGAGCATCAGCGTGCTCGTGCGGATGGTCGTGATCGTGATCGTGGTCGTGGTCGTGATCGGCCGACTTCTTCTTCGACTTCGAGGGCTCTGCTGCCTTTGCCATTTGGGATTGTTCCTTGCTGGGGACGGCACCTTACCGTAAAAAAGCCGTCGAGATCAGATCATGGGTGCCCTGTCCGGCCGCACCATCGCGCTCCCGGAGTCCCGCGAGCTCGACCGTCTGGCCCAGATGCTGACCGCGGAGGGGGCGACCACGTTGCGCTGCCCGCTGGTCGCGATCAAGGATGTGCCCGATCAGCGCCCCGTCGAGGCCTGGCTGCGCGCGCTGGCCGCCGGCGGCATGGACGACGTCGTCTTCCTGACCGGCGAGGGGCTGCGCCGGCTGCTCGCCGCCGCCGAGCGCCTCGGCCTGCGCGCCGAGGTGATCGCCGCGCTCGCCCGCGCGCGCAAGGTGACGCGCGGCCCGAAGCCGGCCCGCGCGCTGCACGAGATCGGGCTCGCCTCCGATCTGCCCGCCGCGGTGCCGACGTCCGCGGGCGTGATCGAAGAGCTGCGCGCCCTCGATCTCTCCGGGCGGCGGGTCGGCGTCCAGCTCTACGGCGAGGAGCCGAACCGGCCGCTGATCGAGTTCCTGGCCGAGGCCGGCGCGCAGGCGCTGCCGGTCGCGCCGTACGTCTACGCGTCGGCCAGCGACGACGCGGCGGTGGCCGGGCTGATCGCCGCGCTTGGCGAGGCGCGCGTCGACGCGATCGCGTTCACCAGCGCGTCGCAGGTCGATCGGCTGTGGGCGGTCGCGGCGGCGTCGGGCGCGGAGGCGCGCCTGCGCGACGGGCTGGCGCGCGTGCGCGTCGCCGCCATCGGCCCGATCGTCGACGAGGCGCTGGCCGCGCGCGGCGTCCGCATCGACGTCATGCCGGAGAAGGCCTTTGTGATGCGCCGGCTGGTCGACGCGCTGGCGGCCGCGCTGGGCCCGCGGGGATGAAGCGGCGCCGGCGGGTCGGCGGGCTCGGCGCCGCGCTGCGCGTGCTCGCGGCCACGGCGCTCGCCGCCGCGGCTTGCACGGGCGTCGCCACCAGCATCGGCGGCAAGCCCGGCCCGGAGGCGGGCCTGCTGCGCGGCCGCGCGCCGGCGCGGGCGGCGCACGTCACCCACGTCGACCGGCTGACCGACGGCATCGTCGCCGCGCCCGACGATCCGCCGCGCACCGAATTGACGTCGCTGTTCGCCTCGCCCGAGGCGTTCGTCGTCTACGACCTGGGCGCCGACGCGCCGATCGACTGCGCGGCCATCGACGCCGCAGGCGACGATCTCTACACGCTCGCGACCTCCAGCGACGGCGCCGCGTTCACGCCGCTGTGGACCGCGCCGCGGACCGACCCCGGCATGCAGCCGCGCGCCGCCCGCGATCTGCACGGCCGCGGGCGCTACCTCCGTCTCTCCGCGTCCGGCGGCGACGGCGTCTACGCCGTCAGCGAGCTGTCGGTCGCGGCCGCGTGCCCGCCGCGCTGGCCGCCCGTGCTCGCGCCCCAGCAGGGGACGCCGATCGACCGCTCGGCGGCGACGAAGGCGTGGGCGTTCGCGGCGCTGGCGGCCGCCTACGTGCTCGCCTACCGCCGCAAGCTGCCCGACTTCTTCAAGCTGCTGATCGCGGCGCCGCTCGGCGTCGGCCTCGCGCTCGCCTTCCAGCTGGCGGACATCTGGCCGCCGCCGCGCGCCCTGCTCGCGCCGCTGCTGGCGGCGCCGGCGAGCGTGGCGGCCGCGTTCGCGCTCCGGGCCGCCCTGGCGCGGCTAGGACGACGGCGGCAGGGGGACGCCTGACGGGACCGCGCACGCGGGCGAGCCTGCTGACAGCGTGGTGTCAGCAGCCGAATGCCGGTAGCTTCATCGCGCGAGAGAAGAGATGGCGCAGGGACGAACGCGGCGCGCGGCGACGGTCGGCGTCGCCGAGAACGGCAACTCGGCGGTGCTCGTCACCGTCGCGCCCGACGGCGAGTTGCTCGATCGACGGCGCATCGATCTGACCGAGGGGCTGCCGACGCACCCGCATCACCATGAAGGGTCGTGGGCGGTGGGGCGTTACCTGAGCACACCGGGCGCGCGGGCGCTGCCGCTCGCCGACGCGGTTGCGCTCGTCGAACGCGTGCGGGCGGCCGCGGCGCGCGGCGCCCACGACAGCTTGGTGGCGCTGGCGGACGCCGTGCCCGTGCCGATCGCGGGCATCGCGATCCGCGCGTGCCCCGCGCTCCCGCCCACCATCGAGGAGCGCATCATCGACAATCGCGCCCAGACCTACGCCGACTCCGTCATGTATCGCCAGGCGCTCGCAACCGCCGCCGAGAGGCTCGGCTGGTCGGTGCATTGGTACGATCGCGACCATGTGTTTCGAGACGCGGCCGAGGCGCTCGGCCGCAAGGATGTCGATGCGTTCCTGCACGCGATGGGCCGATCGATCGGACCGCCCTGGCAAGCGAAACACAAGCTGGCGGCAGCAGCGGCGCTCGCGCTGACCGGGCGGCTGAGCGGTCGGACGATCTCTCGATGAACGATCTCGCACTGAACCGAATGCCCGGAGCCTTCAGCGCGATTCTGAGCGAGACCGACGCGCTCGGCTTCAACATGATCTCGGAGCCGAAGGTCGGCGCGCTGCTCGCGGT